>CAZHQC010000016.1:0-23273 GCA_964534135.1 uncultured Elusimicrobiaceae bacterium
AAGACTGAATGGAGTTTCAAAGAACAATTAATAAGAGCTTGACAACATAGTTGCTCTGCTGTCCCGCCACAGGCGGGACAAGGACACGAGGGCAGGCGGCACGTGACATAGTCAACTTGGCATAGCCTCTGATGCGACACTGGCATAGCCTTGGCCGCCTGAAAGGCATAGCCTCTGATACGGCACTGGCATAGCCTTGACAAGTTGGGCCATCCTGCTATAATATGTTTTCAGTAACTTTAAATATATTATAGGTGGTATTATATATTAGGTTTTATATGGGCCTTAAGGCCTATTGACCATTAGGTCTTATACCCCGTGCGTGTTTCAGGGATTTCTATATAATATATATACAAGAGGCTTTATGAAAATTTATTTCTTAAAAACATTAATCCTAGTTTTCACCTTCGCTCTTTATGCAGGAGCGGAGAATACTTCTTTTGAGGGTTTATATGGAGATTTCGATATTAAGTCAGTCTCTGCATCTCCTGTTCCGGTAGCTGTGGCTTCTGAAGTTGAGTCTTCCGATGAAATACCTGAATGGCTTGTTATGGTTTTTATGAATGCCAGAAATGATCTTTATGCCTCTGCTATGAAAGATGTTAATGAAATGGAGACGGTTGGTTCAACATCTAAAGTGGCGGTCACAGTAGAACTTGGGCTTTTGCAAGATAAAGGAAATTCCACAAGATTTTTCATAGAAAAGGATAATGATATTTCCCGCATAAAATCAACAAATGTTAAGGTTATGAATTCCGACATGGGCAGCTATAAGCATTTTGTGAATTTTGCCAAATGGTCTATAAAACGGCATCCTGCCAAACACTATATGGTTATATTATGGAGTCATGGTTCGGGCAGAGTTGATATTGGCGGCGCGGATAATTCCGGTGCGGAATTAGGCATAGCTTATGACGACCTTACAAGAAATTTTATTCGCAATAAGCAAATAGCTATGGCGCTTAGGGAAATAGGCAAATATGCCGGTCAGAAGGTGGATGTTTATTCTTCCGATGCCTGCCTTATGCAGATGTTGAGCGTAGCCTATGAAATAAAAGACCATGCCGACTATTTGGTTCAATCGGAAGAGACTATTTCTGATTTTGGATTTCCTTATACCGCTATTTTAAATTCTTTAAATGCTTCTGCTTCAGTTTCCGCGTTAGAGGCTTCCCAAATAATTGCTGATGAATTTAATACTTTTTATAAAGCCAATAAACCCGGAACCACTATGTCCGTTATTAATTCCGCCAAGTTTGGCAAGTTTAATGGTCTTTTGAATTCTTGGATTAGACAGGTGGTGGTTAAAAACAGGGTTGAAGTTCTTGAAGCTGTAAAAGAAACTTTGTCTTTTGAGCACGGTTATGATGGAGTTGATACAACTTATAATGCTCGATCCAAAGATTTATATGATTTTATAGAGAATGTAAATAGAAAAATTGATAGAAAGTCAGAGCTTTATAGAGCGGGTAAAGACTTGCAGAAATATATAAATGGCAGCCTTGTGGTTTATAATAAAACTACCAATAATCGTATGGATTATAGCAGAGCTAAAGGTTTGGCCGTTTATTTTCCTCAAAAAAGAATAGCTAGCGATTATGATGTAATGCTTGTTTCAAGAGATACTTTGTGGGATGATTTTATAAAATGGATTATAGATGAGAGTTACGAGATAAGATAATGACACTTAAATTTACAAAAAAAATAGCGTTTTTAGCCATGATTCCTCTTATGGCCGGTTTGTCATTTTCCCAATTAACTCCTGAGGATGTGAAAGCGCTTGATAGTTACACTAAGGAAATCAGCTTGGCTAATCCTGTAATAGCCAATCAGTTTTTGGATGATAAATCCTTTATAGATAAAATAAAAATCTCTTCGCTCACAGTTGCCGCTCAGCTTATATCTAAAGCGGAAGCGATTAATGATTTGAGTAATCTTTTGGATAATAGATTGTATAAAACCAAAGAATATGAACTGAGCAAAGCTTTACAATTAAGGATAGATAATAATAAAGTCCTTACAACCATTGGTATCGGACCTATTCCTGAAACCTTAATTCCCTGGGTTAAAAAATATAAAAAGAAATATTCTGCGTCCAAAGTGTCTTTGATAGAAAGAGCTATCAGAAAATATGAAGTTGTTGTTAGCTCAAAACCTGCCATTACTGATAAACAAAGAAGGGATAAGGTCAACTGGGAGAGGGCAACTATAAAAGAGAGAAACACTATACTTGCCGGGAGGGCGGACAAAGTTTTAACCAAGCTTATAAATAAAGATAGTAGAACCAGCGCTAATTATCAAGATGCTCTTAGAAGTATTAAAAAGTTTAAATATCTTGATGCTAGTGGTCAGGCTAGATTTACTAAATACATGGCTCAGATGTCAGCGGTTGAAAAAGCCAAGGCTTCTTTAAATACCACGCAATTGGCTCAGCTTGATGGACAAATCATAGAAGATCAGATGCGTCTTTTGGGAAATATTTTTGATCAAAGCGATATGAATGCCGGTGCTATTGAAACTAAGGTAAATGCTTTACGTCAATCACGAATGAAGGAAACCATAAATTTTCAGGAGAATCAGATTCTTATCCCTCTTTTAAGAACAGCCATGGAGAAGGAAGTAAAAGGCACTATAACGGGAGATAAACTGCTTAAATTTTATAAAGCCAATAAATTGAATATAGCCATAGCGCCTTGCCAGAATTGTAATGCCAAATTTGAACCTACAAACAATAGGATTGTGTTTGATTCGGGTCTTATTCAGCAGTATATGAGAATCAGGGGAATCACCACTGAAGATCTTGAAGGCGAGGAAATTAATAATCTTGCCAAATATCTTTCCCCTATGCTTATTCATGAAGGAACGCATCAAATGCAACATGCCTGGGCGGCTAAAAATGATATATATAAATTTTATACTCAGGAAGATGAAATAGAAGCGAATTCCATGGAAGCTCTTTATACTTTGGAAAAACTCGAAAAAGATAAAGAATTTTCGAGTTTAATGAAAAAAATGAGATCTAATTCCACTTACGCGGATAAAAGAATTAAATTCGCGAAAAGATTTCAAAAGAATACCGACAAATTTACTTCAGCTATTCGCCAGACTTACTATTATGCGCTTCCATCATTTGCTTCTTCAAGAGCGGAAATATTAAAAGCTATTTCAGATGAGTTGATTAGAAGAGAATCTTTGGATGCAACTGTTCTTGGAGATATTGAAAAATACGGCTCAAGTGTAAGTGAAGTGATGAGTATGACATCTTCTGAGCTTATAAGCGCGGTTGGAGATACTAAGGCTTTAGTGCTCAAAAAAGTTCAAAGCGATTTATTAAATTCCGAGGTATATACGGATCATTATAATGGAGCTGAGGATTGGAGTGAATCCATGGTGATACTTGCTTTAGCTGGTGATAGTCCATCTATGGGATCTAAGGTGCCGGCTCTTAAATAAAAATAAGAGGATTTATGCTTAAAAAAGTAATTCCAATTTTAATAGTTCTATTTGTGATAGGTGGTGTTCTTTATATTAAATATTCTCAAAAATCTGTGGCTGAACCTGTGGCTGAACAAAAAGAACAAATAAATTTACCGGCTGACTCAGCCGGTCTTAAAAAAAATTCTAATGCTGTTTCTCAGGGTTTTAAGAGATTTACTATGGATGAGGAATATTTTTTATGTGATATTCCAATTGATTGGGAATTTACAAAAACAAATGAAAGAAAAGCTAAAAAAGGGGTTTATGGCTTACAAGTTGTTGGACCGAGAATGGATGATGCTCCAACCATAGCATATGTGACTTTTTATTTAAAAAATAATATATATTTTAACGGTTATAATGATTTTATTAAGAGAAACTCCAAAGATATTTTTGGGGACAAAAAAAATGAAACTGATACCTATGGTCCGGTGGAAAAAATAAAATTAAATGGCAAAATAGCCTATCGGCTTGAAAGTGAAATTAAGGAATATACAGAGCCTGAAACTAAATCGGAAAAATTTATAATGCTTCGGGAAAAGTTTTATGTGATTCCCAGTGAAAAAGGTTTCCACGTTTTGCATTTTATGAGTTCAGACCCGTCATATTCAAAATATCTTCCCGTGTTTGAGGAAATGGTTTATTCATTTAGAGGAGTATAAAAACAGCGAGACAGCTGGACAGCGTGGCAAAAGGAGTTTGAAATAATAAAAGAGGGCGGAGCTATAAAAAGCTCCGCCCTCATGCTTTATGCTACTCGCGTTAATTAAAAGTTATAACTAAGGCTTAGTTTATTTGCTGTTTCAAATTCGCAGTTGGAAAGATTTTTTTGAAATATTTGAAGTTCCTAAAACCGTGGAATAAATAAAGTATTTTTTCCCAGGATATTCAAAATAATAAAATACTGCGATTTTTGAAGGGGGTTAGACTGCGTTAATCTTGGAGGCCAAAGCTACGGAGACACGCACTACCTCAGTAATTTGCTCTATGCTAGCCTTCTTAGAATCCTCTGAGATGAATTTAAAAGTGAAGACCAATTTGTTGTCAACGAGCTTCATCCCGGACAACAAATCTTTTTCTCGGAACAGTTTTTCATCATCATCATTAATCTCAAATAGAGTCTTGCGTATAATTTCCTCTGGTTCACCGCGTACTACGTACCATTCCCATTTCTCCACATTTTTTATCTCCGGTGGCAAGAAGCCAGGGGGGCGGTTAGCGCCTATGCTCGACTGGCGGTAGATACACAGAGTTTTACAGGATGTGTTGGCTACCCGGCAACCTACTTCTACACCAGTGCCGCCGGGACGGCCGTTGTATGGTCCCCACCAAAAAAGGTTAAGGAGAATATCCATATTTTGCATTTCTTTGCGCATCATAAAATTGGAGTCTTCGTTGAACGGCATAAAGCCCATCTTGGCGCCTACATCCAGGGATTTCTGCCTTAGCTGTTTCTTGATGATTAATAGATAGATAATCGCTATAATAAAACCAATTATCGTGATATAGGGTAATGTGTAACTAATGAATTTTTCGCTAAACATGTAATTCATCAATTTAAGGATCATGTAATTTATGATATATAAATAAGAGTTGGGTTTCAATTTTTTTTGTATTTAATTTTTTAGCGGGACCTGTCAGTAAGTTTACCATCAGACAATGACTTAAAGCCTGTAAGTTTGCAGAAAACGAAGCTATTCTTCATAAGGTGTAGAAAGTTGTACTAACGACCAGAATCGCTTATGCAAAGGTTTTTTTATTAAGCTATTTATTGCGGGTCCTGTCGGTAAATTTGACAGTAAAAACGGGGTCTCCCAGCACCGTCGTCCCTCCGTGTCTCAGCCTCCTGCATGTTATAAGTCGGCTTCCGAACGGTTTTGCTTGCCAAACATTACCGCCACCCGCTTTTTGTTTAAGCCTTTTAGTGGAGTGGGAGTGACCCACCGTCCATTTATAACTTGAATTGCCCGACTCATACACAAAAAAATATTAACTCACATAAGGTAAATCTCGATAGAATTTGATATATTGTTTTTTAAAGTATGTAATTTCAATAAAGAGGATGATATGGCATTACAACCAAATGAATTATTTGTAGCTGATAGTTTTGTCAGGCATTTTGGAAAAAAATATAAATATGAAGAAGGAGAAAATCCGCCGGATATTTATCTGATTTCTGATAGTGAAAAAGTTGCTGTAGAAATCACAAGACTTTCTGAGATTTCATTTAATCAAGAGGGTAAAATTCAAAATAGGGTAACAGAGGATAGTTTTGGGCTAAGAGTATGCGATACTTTGAAATCAACATTAACTAATTATATTCCAAAGGGAATGAGTTTTAAGTTGGTTTTACGTGTTCCGGTAGAAAACCCTAAAAAATATAAAAAGGATTTATATAATTTTTTAAAAAAATTGTGTAGTCAGAATATGAAAATAGGAGATAAATTTTGTGATTCCAAATTAGATGTTGATGTTAAAATAATTTCTGCCCAGTACGGGCAAGAAAAAATTATATGTTATGTTGTTAATAAAAATTCAAATTCAGATATTTTACATAATGCAGAAATAATACTAAAAGTACGCATATTAGATAAGATTAAAAAATGTGAAAAAATTATTTCTAAAGGTTCTGTGTGGCTGGCATTATATAATGGGTGTGTTGTTGCCGAGGAAAAAACTTATGTTCAGGCTTTTAAAAATATATCTACTGACCATTCTTTTGAAAAAATATTTCTTGTATCAAATGAAGGAGTTATAAGGCAGCTTTCTTAAAAAATAATTCAATAAAATAAATTTAGAACGGGTGGGATATTCAAGTTGTAATTAGGGTGTGGACTTATTATTTAAATAAAGACAAAGGAAAATAGAGATTGTGGCAAAGGTTTTGCGACGAACGATATTGGGTTTTTGACCTAGGATTTGTAGCGAATTCTTATATGAACAGCGAGGATGTTTGAGGGCAAAAGCTATGTCTTTTGGCTGAGTTCCAGAGCTGGCGGAAAATCTGACGGTCATATAATTATAAAACCCACACTGAGTGAGCGTGAAACTTTACCACAAGCTCACTTCCGTGTTTTTAAAACTTTATCATTGTTAGGAGTTTGAGGATGCTTGAGAGCTTTTCGAGATTGGGCGGTTTGAGGATATAATCAAAGGCGCCTTCCTTAATAGCCTTTTCCGCAAGGTCCATAGTGTCTGCTCCGCTTATTATTATCACGCAGACTTCACTATTTTTTTCTTTGGCTTTATGCAGGGCCTCTAGGCCCGAGAGCTCCCGTATATAAACATCACTCAAAACAATATCAAATTTTTTAATTTCAAGAAGTTCTCTTACCATTTCGCTATTTTCAGCATAGCTGATTTCAAATTTTGGAAAATCGGAAAGTATTTTATTTATTCTCTCTATTACATAATCTTCTTCTTCAATAAATAAAAGTTGTTTTTTATCGGAAGCGTTTTCGTTCATGATTTTTAAGGTTGTTTCAAATTTTTTATCTTTGTGCCTGTATGTTTCGAAGTTTTAGTGAGGGAGGATTGCTTTTTAGTATGTCAATAGTTTTTGAAGTTAAAGTGTGAGTTTTTTCATAGATATAAAAATAAGAGGAATAAATACCAGACATTATTTTACGGGAGATTGTAATAAGTTCTGCATAAAGCGATCTTGCTTGAGCGTCAAGATTATGGATTTCATTTTCCGTATAAGATTTCTCGGAATTCTGAAGACGATTCCTCGGTGTTTTTCCTATATAATTGGATTAATATTTTCCATACGCTTTTTTTGACCTTTGACCAGTGACTTGTATATATCGTACTTAAGCGATGTTACAAAGTTTTGTCATAAATACGTATGAAGTGCAACTTTCACCTATATACTTTTCGCTTCTTGCTAGGAAGTCGTACTTCGCAAATATTGTTTATAGAGTTTTGTCATAAATGCGGTATTTTTTATAGACTTTTCCGCCCGCCAGGTTTATTACCTTATTTACTTTCTCATTATCTTCCAAAGTCCAAGAAAGTTCAACATAATCCCAATTAAACTCTTTTGCCGATAGCATTGCTTGTTCTATCAGTAATAATTCAATACCGCGGTTTCTATATTCTTTTTTTACGCCCATAACCAGAAATCTTCCGCTTTTTATATTAAACATTTTCCAGAGAAACGGTAATATATTTAAAGGGGTAAATCTTCCACAAATGGTTTTTAGGGGAATATTAAAATCCGGAAGCAGAAGAACAAAGCCTACCGGTTTATTGTTAATTTGAACAAAATAAAGATATTCAGGTTTTAAAAGAGGTTTAAGCGTATTTGCCATATCCAGTATTTCATTGTTCGTTATAGGCACATAACCCCAATTTTCAGACCATGCTTGATTATAGATTTCTTGAAATATGGATAGTTCACTTGAAAGGTTCTTTGTGTCAGCTTTTTTTATTTTAATGTTTTCGGAACGATGAATTCTTTTTAATATTTTTTGAAAGCGCGTTGGGAAGGGCTCGCGCGAATATCTCTTAAAAGCCAGAAGCTCTTTAATTTTTGAAAATCCCGCATTTTCCAGAAGCTTAAGGTAGTAAGGGGGATTATAGGGCATCATTATAACCGGTGGAGAATCAAAGCCCTCTGCCAGAACTCCGCAGGTTTCATTTGTTGAGGGATTTACAGGGCCTCTAATATTGGTTGCGCCTTTTTCTTTTAGCCAAAGGGCTGCTTTGTTAAATAATTCTTTTGCGGTTTCTTCATCGTCCACACAATCAAAAAAACCAAAAAAACCCATATTTTCACTATGGAATTCATTGTAATTATGATTTGATATGGCGGCTATGCGTCCTGTTATTTTATCGTCTTTTTTAGCGACAAATAATTTACGTTCAGCATGTTGCCAAAAGGGATGTTTTAGGCTTAAAAGATGGAGGACATCTTTTTTTAGTTCGCCAACCCAATAGGGATCATCTTTAAATAATTCATAAGGAACATTTACAAAATCAATTAGATTTTCTTCTGAAATTTCTGAAATAAGGATATGTGACATTTATTCTGTGGTTATTTCTTGGGCGGAAGGATTTTTTATTATTTCTTTGAAACAATCTTCAAATATATTTAAAGCTTTATCCAAATGTTCACGCGTATGCGTGGCCGTTACGGCTATTCTAATAAGCGCTCGTGTTGGAGGAACGGCCGGACTTACAACAGGATTTGTAAATAAGCCTGATTCATAAAGGTGTTTCCATAGGGTAAAAGTTTTTTCATTATCGCCAATTATAATTGGAATAAGGGGAGTTTTCGTAATCCCAGTATTCATACCCATTTTTTTAAAGCCTTCCAGAAGATATTTTGAATTGTCCCAAAGTTTTTGGATTCTTTCAGGTTCGGTTTCTATTATTTCAATAGCTTTTAAAATGCTGGCAACTGCGGAAGCGGGAAGAGCGGCTGAAAATATCATAGATCTTGAAATATGCTGAATATAGCTGATAATATCCTTATTTCCAACTACAAAACCGCCTATAGAGGCAAAACTTTTTGAACAGGTTCCGACTATAATATCAACATCTTTGTGGTCTATGCCGAAATGCTCGCAAGTGCCTCTTCCTGTTTTACCTATAACTCCGGTGGCATGCGCGTCATCAAGCATTATTCTGGCGCCGTATTTCTTTGATAGCCGGACTATTTCAGGTAAGGGGCATATATCTCCCTCCATGCTAAACACACCATCAGTGATAATAAGTTTGCCTTTTTCAGGGCCTATTTCTTTTAAAACTTTTTCCAAATCCGCAGTATCATTATGTTTAAATCTTTTTATCTCGCCATTTGAAAGTTTGCAGCCATCCAATATACTGGCATGGTCAAGTTTATCTATAACGGCAACATCACCTTTTCCTACCAAAGAAGATATTACTCCAAGATTCATTTGATAGCCTGTGGCATATATGAGGGCGGCTTCTTTGCCTTTAAAAGCGGCCAGTTTTCTCTCAAGCTGGGTGTGAAGAACCGTATTGCCGTTTAAAAATCTGGAACCGGTGCACCCTGAGCCAAATTTTTCAATAGCGTCGATTGCGGCCTTTTTCATTCTCGGGTCATTAGCTAGGCCCAAATAGTTATTAGAGCCCATCATAATATACTTTTTACCGTTTACCGTAACTTCAGGCGCTTGTTCGGAATCAAATTCCTTAAAATAGGGATAAATACCCGCGTCTTTGAGTTGGTTTACGATGTCGAAGTTTTTACATTTATTAAAGATATCTTCCATAAGGTCAGGTACTATTGTATTAAATTTGGCTTTACTTCTTCAATGAAAAACGGAGATAAAGGATTAATATATTATTTTTTGTTTTTCATTTTTTTAATAATTCCGCTGGTAGATTGTCCTTTTACCAGTTTTATTCTTACAGTTTTTTTAGCAAATTCACTGCCCACTATTTTAGAGGGTTTATAATCCGCTCCTTTTATCAAAATATCAGGTTTAATAAATTTTAAAATTTCGCGCGGTGTATCTTCTTTGAATATTATTATTTTATCCACCATTTCTATTGCCGATAATACGGTAGCCCGGTCTTTTTCTTTATTTATGGGGCGAGAATTTCCTTTTAGTTTTCTCACTGATGAATCCGAATTAAGGCCCAAAATAAGAATATCTCCCCAGGCTTTCGCTTTCTCAATCAATGAAATATGGCCGCTATGCACAATATCAAAACAGCCATTTGTAAAAACAATTTTCTTTTTAGCTTTTTTAGCTTCGCTTAGAAACTTAAGAAGTTTGCTTAAAGTTAATGTTTTTTTCTTGTAGCTCATACGGCTGTTTTATCTTTGGCCAAGAGTTTTTCCATAAAACCGGTATCAATATTGCCCGCTGCAAAATCCGCATTATTTACTATTTTTTTCTGAAGGTCTATGGTTGTGGATATGCCGCTTATAAAGAACTCGTTTAAAGCTCTTTTTGATCTTGCGATGGCCTCTTTTCTTGTGGCGCCCCATACGATGAGTTTTGCTAACATACTGTCATAATAAAAAGGAAGATCATAGCCCTGATAGATGTGGGTATCCACTCTCACCCATTGTCCTCCCGGAACAACGAATTCATTTATTTTGCCCGGTGAAGGCGTGAAATTCTTTTCCACATTTTCGGCATTTATGCGGTGTTCAATGGCATGGCCTCTAAAATTTGAAACATAACTTTGGCTTACCGATATTTTTTCTCCTGCGGCTATAAGAATTTGTTCTTTAACGAGGTCTGTAGCTGTAATAAATTCGGTTACGGGATGTTCAACTTGCAAGCGAGTGTTTACTTCCATAAAATAGAAATTGCTGTCCTTATCAAGAAGAAATTCCACCGTGCCCACGCCCACATAGTTCGAAGTATTTGCGAGTCTTATCGCCGCTTCCATAAGCAGTTCTCTTGTTTTTTTATTTACTGCGGGTGAGGGAGATTCTTCAAGAAGTTTCTGATGTCTGCGCTGGGTGCTGCAGTCCCTTTCAGGAAAAGATATTGTAGTACCCTTGGAATCTCTGGCAAATTGGATTTCCACATGTTTTGGGTTTTCTATGAATTTTTCAAAGTAAACATCTCCATTATTAAAAGCGGCTTTAGCTTCATTGCTGGCCATTTCCACTCCATGAAGTAATTCGGACTCCTCTCTGACTAGTCGTATTCCTTTGCCACCGCCTCCGGCCGCGGCTTTTACCATTATGGGATAACCTATTTTTTTTGCTTCTTTAAGAAAGTTTTTTGAAATACAGCCATCGGTGCCGGGTGTAATGGGAATCTTGCTTTTAATTGCTATGGATCTTGCCATAGCTTTGTGGCCAAGTTTTTTCATAGATGCCGCATCGGGCCCTATAAAAACTATTCCTTCTTTTTTGCAAGCTTTGGAAAAATCGGGGTTTTCAGCCAAAAAACCATAACCGGGATGGACGGCGTCCGCTCCCGTTAATTTCGCGGCCGCGATAACTTGAGGTATACAGAGATAGCTTTCATTGGAAGGAGCAGGGCCTATACAAACAGCTTCAGTAGCTTCCCTAACATGAAGAGAAGATCTGTCCGCTTCAGAAAATACGGCTACGGATTCTATATCCATTTCTTTTAATGTTCTTATGATTCGCAGAGCTATTTCCCCGCGATTGGCTATTAAAATTTTATTAAAGTGTTTCATATGAAACCGTCCTGATTAGTTTTTTAATTTTTTTGTTTGCCTTCCAAGGCGATGCTATGCGACCAAAGATTTACTCTAAAAATACGCAGATTTTTAGACTCTTTCATTTTAGTTAGAGGGTTTATTTTTATTTCCCGCAAAAAAACTCTATATTCAGGTCCCGCAATATGTATCGCGGACCATTTATCTTTCGGCACGAATCTTCTTTTTCTTTTGCCAAGGCGTTTTGCTATCATGGCAATTTCCATTTTTCTTAATTCAAATATAGTAGGAAGATTAGCTTTAAATTTTGATTTTTGCGCAAAAGTTATAGCTTCCTCTTTTGAAGTGCCGGTTAAATAACTGAGAAAAGTTTTTAAATCACCTTGGAAATTATTAGGACAGATGGTTTGAGCTACCAATATGTCTTTCAAAGCGGCATTATATTTTTTAGCGCTAGCATAAGCATCGGACCGAGTGAGTAGGATTTGACACTGTTCAAGTTTCGAAGCTTTTTTATTGGCAAGAAGCTGTCTATATATTTTAAATGCCGGCTCATAATTTTTTGTAAATTTTAAGCTATTGGCAAGCTGAAAGTAATACCATGTTTTTGTCGTTTCATCAAAACCAACCGGATATAATTTACTGGTTTCTATGGTTTTTCTGCAGGAGTTCACAGCTTTGCTGTAGAGCCCTAAATTATATTCCGCTGAGCATAAATAGCCTAAGGTTCTGGGGTCCAAGGGATCTATTAAATTTAATTTTTGCGCTAAATAGAGCGCAGTGGAAAAATCTGATTTGAAAAAAGCTTCGTCAATGGGTTTAAAAAGATTCCAAATATAAGGGCGCGCCCAGCTATTGCCTTCTTTAACAAAAGAAAGGTAATCATCTTTCCATTTGCCGTCTCCTTCTTTCAGTTTATATTTTATAAGCGCAACTTTTTTTTCTGTTTTAAAAACAGTTATTTCCTTATAGCGCCATTTAGGTCTTTTTGAATAATAGGTTTTAGTGTTTTTAACATAAGTTTCCATACTGCAAGATGCCTGTGAATTGGATGAAAGCATCTTATAGGCTTCTTCATAATTGCCTTTTGACAAGTGTTTTAGATATTGTTTTGTTTTTATCAGAAGTTTTATTTTTGGGATATAGGGAGTGGCTATAAGATAAAGAATGGAAATTAAAGTTATGGATAATCCAGCTATGACAAATATATTCAGGATATTATTTTTCTTTTTAACGATTATTGGTTTTCCCGGCGCATAGGGATAAGGGGCGGAAGATGTTTTTTTTAAATCAGGTGTTTTTTTAATGGAGGTATTAGTTGAATTGGGGGGTTCGGGATGTGTTGTGTCAGGAGAAGTATTTACGCGGGAAGTTGTTTGTGGGCCCGTTTCAACACCCATAGTGTCGGATATCGATTGCATTTCAACTTGAGGTTTGTTTTCTTTAGGTTGCTGTGTTTCTTGCTTAGGCGGCTCGGGAGTATGTTCCTTTATATCAATAAGCTCACCGCATTGATCGCAATAGATTTTACCGGGAGAATTTATAAATCCGCATTCACCACAAATCATCTCAAGCTTACTTTCGCATTTAATACAGGTGTCAGCTATTATATTTGATTCATATCCGCATTTAGGACATTTTAGTACGGAGCGTTTTGACATTATTTATCTAGGTTCCAAAAAAAATAGGGGTTGGCCGTATTCAACGGTTTTTCCATCTTCAATACATATTATTTTGACAAAACCGTTTTCTTGAGCTTTTACAGGTTTGAAATTTTTTCCTATTTCAATTATTCCCATATCTTGTCCTTTTTTTATTTCAGTTCCTTCTTTAACAAGACAGGATTTTCCTCTGATGGCAAATCTAAAAATGCCTATTGATGGGGAATTGACAGGCATTAGTGATGACTGAGTTGAGACATTACAGGCCTGAGGTTCAGTGCTATTAACCTTAAGGCTAAATTTATTCGAGCCTTTTTTCCAAATTACTTCATTTAAATCCGTGGTTTCCATCCATTTGGTTATTTTTCCTAAAGTTTTCACGTTCATGTGTATGCCTCCAAAATCAGTAGAATTTGTTTTACAGTCCCGCTTGTGAGGGATTAAAGGGTTTCGGCAAGAGTTTTGCCGCTGTCGTATAAGTAATTTTTTCCTTCTTTTCCAGAGGCTGCCAATCTACAAAAATGACTTCAGCATCTTTTAAAGCGAATTCAATTATTACCTGCCGGCAAGCGCCGCAGGGCCTGGCTGATTTGGCAACGACAGCCAAAGCGCGCAGCTTTTTTTCACCATGAATAATGGCATTGAAAATAGCAGTTCTTTCGGCGCAAATTGAAAGACCAAAAGAAGCGTTCTCAATATTACAACCGGTATAAATTCTGCCACTTTCCATAAGCACCGCCGCTCCAACCGGATAGCGGGAATAAGGGCAATAAGCTTTTTTTTGAGCGGTTTTGGCCGCGTTTATAAGTTTTTTTCTGACATCTTGTAGCCAACTTTTTCTTTTAGCTACTTTTACTTGCGGTTTTCTTTTTTTCACTCAGTCTCCTTTTTTTCTTTACGAGAATATTCCTATTTTAAGGTTTATTCAATTATGAGTTTGAGTTTATTGTAAAGTTTAGTCGGAATATCTTTTCTTGCCGTTAATACGGAACCTTTGGTGAAATTACAACAATTATCCGGGCGTTTCATTTTTCCGATTTGAGGTATTACTCTTACCAAAAGTTTTTTGATATTTTCAATATTTAATCTAAGTGTGCGGGTCACTTTTTCTTGGTCTACGGTATCATCTTCTTTCCAGCAATCATAATCTGTGACAAGTGAAACAGGGGCATAACAGAAGCCCGCTTCTCTGGCAAGTTTGGCTTCAGTCGCCATAGTCATACCTATTATGGAATAACCGCATTTTCTATGATAAAAGGATTCTGCTTTGGTTGAAAAGCCGGGACCTTCCATACAAACATAAGTTCCGCCAAAATGAGATTTAATCTTCATTTTTTTGCTTTCTTTGAACATTAATTTTGATATATCCGTGCAGAAAGGTTCGGCCATAGGGACATGTCCCACTATGCCATCGCCAAAAAAAGTTGAACATCTGTGTCTTGTTTCATCCACAAATTGGTCGGGAAATACAAAGTGGGTGGGGGGAAGACTCTGCTTGAGAGAGCCTACGGCGCTAACTGAAATAATGGTTTTTACACCTATGGATTTTAAAGCCCAGAGATTTGCTTTTTGAGGTATTTCAGTAGGGAGTATGGCATGTTTTCTTCCATGCCTGGGTAAGAAAGCGCATTTTACACCGGCAATTGTGCCTAAAATTATGGCATCTGAAGGTTTGCCAAAAGGGGTTTTTATTTTTATTTCTTTTTTATTGGATAATTCCTTAATTTCATAAAGTCCGCTGCCGCCAATAATACCAATATCGGCCAATTTTTTTCCTGCCATAATAATCTCCTTGAGGGTAATTAGTAGATACTTATATTATATTAAATAATAAGCAATGAAACTGACTTAAAGCTCAAATCCCGGATAAATAGGGAAATTAACGCAAAGCTGTTTAACTTTTTCAGCTATGGACTTAAGAAAGCCATCTTCAGTATGATGATTTATTGCGTCATCTATATATTCCGCTATGATTGCCATTTCAGATTCTTTCATCCCTCTGCTTGTAAGCGCCGGGGTGCCTATTCTGATGCCGCTTGTGACAAAAGGTTTTTCAGGGTCAAAAGGAATGGTGTTCTTATTGACTGTTATGCCGGCTTTATCCAAAGCTTTTTCAGCATCTTTTCCCGTTATTTTTTTAGCTCTTAAATCCACTGAAAGCATGTGGCAGTCAGTTCCGCCGGAGACTATTCTATAGCCTCTTACGATCAATTCTTTGGCTAAGGCTCTGGCATTTTTAAGAACTTGCTCTTGATAGGTTTTGAATTCCGGCTTTAAGGCTTCGCCAAAGCAAATGGCTTTAGCGGCGATGGTATGCATTAATGGTCCGCCTTGATTGCCGGGAAAATTATTCCTATTTATAATTTTGGTATGTTTTTCCTTACAAAGTATCAAGCCGCCTCTGGGGCCGCGCAAGGTTTTGTGAGTTGTTGAAGTTACGGCATCAGCATATTCCACGGGAGAAGGATAAAGCCCTGTTGCAATCATACCGGCATAATGAGCAATATCACAAACTAAAATAGCTCCAACCGAATCGGCTATTTTTTTGAATCTTTCCCAGTCAAAGACGCGGGAATAAGCTGAGGCTCCAATCATCATAAGCTTAGGTTTATGTTCAAGAGCTAGTTTTTCCGCTTCTTCATAATCTATGAGTTCAGTCTCTTTATCAACATTGATGGGCACAATATTATAGAATTGGCCGGAAAAATTGAGAGGATGGCCATGGGATAAATGGCCGCCATGGGAGAGATTTAAGCCCATTACGGTATCGCCGGGTTTTATAAATGAAGTATAAGCCGTGATATTAGCTTGTGTGCCGGAATGAGGCTGGACATTGGCATGTTCGGCATTAAAAAGTTGTTTCGCTCTTTCAATAGCTATAGTTTCCGTTACATCCACATTTTCACAACCGCCATAATATCTTTTGCCAGGATAGCCTTCGGCATATTTATTGGTAAGTACGGAGCCAAGGGCTTCCATAATGGCTTTTGAGGTATAGTTTTCCGAAGCTATGAGTTCTAAACCGTTTTGTTGTCTCAAAACTTCGTTTTTAATGGTTTGATAAACTTCATTGTCGTATTTTTTAATCTTTTCGTACATAATAAATCTCCTTTTGGTTCCTTGGTGTTAAGTTGTTTAGCCGTCTAGTGGTTTGCTGTCTTGCTATTTATTATTCTACCTAATTTATATACTAAAAAATCAAATTACTTAAGACATTTGTATATAAAACTATGGAATAATAAAATCCTGTAAGTTTACAGAAAACGAAGCTATGCTTTGGAACAGGGAACCTTTTGGTTCATCAGATGTCATGAGTTATACGAAGGACCATAAGGTGTCGGAAACTTTGTGAACGACCAGAGTCGCTCATATATTATCATTTAATATGATTATGTAATTGACAAAGTTTTACGCAGTTGCTGTGGGTTTTTTAATAGTGTCTTTCGGACTTACGTCAGTTCCGGAACTCAAACAAAAGACAATGCTTTTGTTTTCAAACATCCTCACTGTCTCTGAGAGATACAGTCAAGTCCTTAGCCAAAAACCCAATATCGTTCGCCGCAAAATCTTTGCCAATTCTATTGACTTATCTTTGTAGTAGGGGGAGAGTGTCCCACCCATTTAAGATAAAGCCGAAGTACCCTCAGCCTATATGAGGAAATTCTTTTATGGTTTCTCAGGGTTTGGTTTAAAGTGGGAACATTTAGCACATATTTCAAGTTTTTGTTTTTTTAAATCAAATTATCCAGAATCTTTTTTGAAGGAATAACTCCTTCTCTTAGTATGACTATTTCTTTTTCCGTTAAATCAATTATTGTTGAGGGTTTAATTATCTTTATATTTGAAAGCAGGATATAATCCACTTTGCCATCAAATGTTTTTATTATGGCGGCTTTTGTTGAAAGAGATTTCCTCTCGGATATATTGGCGCTGGTGGATACAATCGGACACCCTGTTTTTTTTAGTAAGAGGAGAAGTTTTTTATCAGCAGGCACGCGAACCGCCAATGTTTTCATTTTTTTAAATTTACCTTTAGCTTTTAAAACCATAGTTAAAGGTCCCGGCCAAAATTTTTTAGCTAAAGTAAGGACTCTTTTATCCATATAGGTTATTTCCTTGAGTTTATTCAGTGAGGAAACAAGGAAAATAAAAGGTTTTTTCTTTAAGCGGTTTTTTAATATTTGAATTTTTTTTAAGGCTTTGCTATTTTCAGCTGAAGCGCTTAGGCCGTAAATGGTATCGGTAGGACATATTATTACAGCGCCTTTTTTAATATCATTGGCAATTTGGGAAAGTTGGGCGTTAGTAATTTCAGTAAAATTTAGTATTTTTGTTTTCATCTTCTTTAGGGATGGTTTTTTTGGGCTTTCTTAGAAGGACGACGAATTCACCTTTAATTTGGGTTCTTTCTTGGAGGTTTTTTAAAACTTCCGTAGCTGAGCCTTCAATCCATTCCTCATATACTTTAGTGAGTTCTCTTGCCAGAGAGACTTCGATATCGGGGGAGATTGTATTTATGATAATCTCCATAAATGATTTTATTCTGTATGGCGATTCATATAAAATAACGGTTTTTTCAAGTTCAAGAGCTTTTGTAATGGCTTTGCTTATTTTCCCTTTACTTCTGGGCAGAAAACCCAGAAAGACGAAAGAGTCAACCGGCATACCGCTTCCGGCCGCCGCTGTTATTACAGCTGAAGGGCCTGGTAAGGACTCTACTTTTATGCCATTTTCTTTAGCGAGTTTAACTATTTTTCTACCCGGGTCGGATATGCAAGGAGAGCCCCCATCGCTTACCATAGCGATGCGTTTCCCGGCTCTAAGCATTTCAAGGGTATGAGTTATGGATTTTTCGCTATGTTCATTGTAGCGGATAAGTTTTTTTGTAATTGAATATTTGATAAGGAGTTTTAATGTTCTTCTTGTGTCTTCACAAAGGATAATATCACATTCGCGTAAAGCTTTTAATGATCTGAGGGTTATATCTTCAAGATTGCCTATGGGGGTTGGGACTATTATAAGCATAATTTAGTTTGGTCAATTCCGATTAGTTGTCGTTTTGTTCTTTCCATGCTTTCTCTTCAAGCTTTAGAAAAATATCTACAACCTTAGGGTCAAATTGAGTTCCCGCGCCTTTTAATAGTTCGCTCATGGCTTGATTACGGGTTAAAGCTTTTCTATATGGTCTATCGCTCATCATCGCGTCCCAAGCGTCTATGGTGGCAACTATTCTGGCGCCCAAAGGTATTTCTTCTCCTTTTAAACCTTCAGGATAGCCCATGCCGTTATACCATTCTTGATGACAAAGAACCATTTTAGCCACAGAGCCTAAAAAATTAATGGGTGAAAGTATTTCATAGCCAATGGCAGGATGTTTTTTAATTTCCAGATACTCCTCGGCGTCTAGTCTGCCGGGTTTTGTTAATATGGCGCCGTCAATACCTATCTTGCCTATATCATGCAGAAGAGCGGCATATTCAACATAGCGAATCATCTGTGACGGCATATCAAGGCCTCTTGCCACAGAACTGGCTTTTCTGCGAGCTCTGTCGGCATGATCTCCCGTATAGGAGTCTTTTGCGTCAATAACTCTGGCCAGGGTTTGAACCATTTCAAGGTAAAATCTTTCTATGCTTTCATAAAGCTTTATATTTTCCATGGTTATGGAGGATTCTTCCGCCAGAAGATTCAAAAATTTTAAATCATAATCAGTGAAAGATTCGTCTCGTCCGCCCAAATGAATATTTAGGACTCCAAAAGCTTTTTCATTGCTTTTTAAAGGTATGGATATAAAAGGTTCTTTTTCTTCCGCAACGCCTTTATAGTCTATATATTGGCTATTGTGTTTCGGGTCGGTTACAAAAATGGTTTCTCCGGTTTGAAAGGCTCTTCCCGCTATTCCCGAACCGGCTTTTATAATAGTATTATCAATAACTTCTTTTGAAATTCCTTTTGATGAAGCAATGTGGAGCTCTTTTTTATCCTCATTATAAATCATTAATGAACCGCGTTTTGATTGTATGAGATCGCAGGCATTATCTAAAACCGTTTGATAAAATTCTTCCTTTTTTATGGAACCCACATTAATCATGCCCACATCATGAATATTCGTAAGGCATGTCAGAAGTTCGTCAAATCTATTCCAAGTGGTTTTTAATATGGATTTATTATCGGCGGGTATTTTGCTGAGGGTTTCAATTTGATTATAGTAAAGCTTTTTCAGTAAAAAAGCCAGAGCCATCAGCAATATCACTATAATAGCTATAAGGATATAATTCATGAGTTATTTAAGAATAGCAAAAGATGGTGATAAAGAGCAATAAAACCAGAGGTTGATTTAAAAGGAAAAACAATCTTATGGCGGTTTGTTTTTTGCTGTTCTTAATCTAAATCCATTGTTGATTTGTAAGCGGAGATATAAAAGAATATAATTACTGCTCATGAGCGATAAAAAACTTTCCATTATTGTCTGTGGCGCCAGCGGCAGAGTTGGCTCAAAAATTATTGAGCATATAGCTAAAGCAACCGAGTTTAGTCTTTTTGGCGCTATTGATATTGGCAATGGAGAAAATCTATCTTCGCCGGATGAATTTTCAGGTTTAATAGAGAAAGCGGATATTGCCATTGATTTTTCCTCTCCCGAAGCTTCACTTAAATTTACCGAGGCCTGCGCCAAAGCTCAGAAGCCAATAATTATAGGAACTACCGGTTTTAAAAAAGAACAGCTGGATAAATTAAAGGTTTATGCCAATGAAACAGCGGTTTTTTTATCACCTAATATGAGTCCCGCGGTTAATCTCACTTTTGCTATTTCAAGATTAATTGCCAAAAAACTTAAAGATTTTGATATTAGTATTTTGGAAGCGCATCATATAATGAAAAAAGACGCTCCAAGCGGAACAGCTCTTAGATATAAGGAATATATAGAAGAAGTAAGTGATAAAAAAATTGATATGGCAAGTGTGAGAGCGGGTGGTATAATAGGAGAACATACGGTGTTATTTGCCGGAAGTGATGAGAGAGTAGAACTTACCCATAGAGCGCAATCCAGGGATATTTTCGCCCTTGGCGCTCTTAAAGCGGCAAAATGGCTGATAGGGCAAAAACCGGGATTTTATGATTTTTTTGATATGCTTAATTTAAAGGATATGGGCTAATGCCTAAAAAAATGCCCTTGGGCTCTAAAATAAATAAATTTCCTCCATACTTATTTAAAGAATTGGATAGGAAAAAAAAAGAAGCCGAAAAGAAAGGGAGAAAGATAATATCTCTTGCTGTTGGCGACCCTGATATCGCAACTCCCGCGCCTATCGTGCGTTTTGCCGCTAAAGAAGTTTTAAAAAAATCCAATCATTCTTATCCTTATAGTAAGGGAAGCGCGAAACTTAGAAAATCTATTTCTTCTTGGCATAAAAGGCGCTATAAAACAAAACTTAATCCGGATACGGAAGTGCTGGCGCTTATAGGTTCAAAAGAAGGTATTGCGCATCTTCCTTTTGTAGTTCTCAATAAAGGTGATACGGCTATTATTTGCAATCCTTCTTATCCGCCTTATAAAACCGGAGTTTTATTAAGTGATGCGAAAGTGGCCCGAGTTCCTTTGAAAGAAGAGAACGGTTTTCTTCCTGATTTGGATGCGATAGATGTAAAGCTTTTAAAAAAAACAAAATTATTTTTTCTTAATTATCCAAATAATCCTACGGGCGCTGTGGCAAATAAAAAATTTTATGCGAAAATAATTCAACTTGCCAAAAAATATTCTTTTTGGATAGCGCAAGATGCGGCTTATAGCGAAATATATTTTAATAAACCTCCTTTAAGTATTTTGGAGATTCCCGGCGCAAGTGATGTGGCGGTGGAATTTCATTCCGTAAGCAAAACTTTTTGCATGACGGGCTGGCGCATGGCTTGGGTAGTGGGCAATAAAGATATTATAAGAGAGCTCGCTAAGTTAAAAGAGAATATGGATTCAGGGCAGTTTAATGCTGTGCAAGAAACAGCCGCTTATGCTTTAGATAATTATGAAAAGTTTGTGCCTTCTTTAAGAAAGATTTTTTACGAGCGAAGAAAAAAATTCGCGGCAGTATTGCAAGAGGAGGGTTGGTCGGTTTATCCCTCAGAAGCTTCTTTTTTTATATGGGCGCGTCCTCCCGTTAACATATCTTCCATAAAATGTGTTTATAAAATGCTTGACTCTGCGGAAGTGTTGGCTACCCCGGGGTCCGGCTTTGGGAGCTGTGGAGAGGGCTATGTCAGATTTTCTTTAACCGCGCGAGATTCTTTGTTAGTGAAAGCGGCGCGTAAAATCAAAAAAATAAAATGGTGAAACTATGAGCGGTTTTGAAATATTTAATTGGTTAATTTTTTCTGTAACGGTGCTTTTTGGCTGCGCGGTGATTATTTCGTATTTAAAAAGTGATTCTATAATCAAGCCGGCGAAACTGCCTTTAAAAATTTTGCCTGAACATTTTTCTTTGGCCTATGAGCCTATACAACTTCAAACTGATGACGGGATTTTTTTAAAAGGTTGGTTTATTCCGTCAGTAAAAGGGCAAAGTGAAAAAACCATAATCATTTGTCATGGTTGGGGTTCAAATAAAGGAGAGATTTTGCGCGACACGCATTTTTTAGCCGAGCAAGGCTATAATCTTTTTTATTTTGATTTTAGAGCATCGGGAGAAAGTAAAGGCACAGTTTCAACTATCGGTTATCTTGAGGCAAAAGATTTTAATGCCGCCTATAAATTTTTAAAAACTTATAAAGTGGAAGAAGCGCGCAGTATAGGACTTCTTGGTTTGTCTATGGGGTCCTCCGTCGCGATTTATGCTGCGTCAAAAAATAAAGAGATTAAATGCTTAGTGGCGGAAAACGCTTTTTATTCTTATACCAGAGTTATAGCTAATTGGAGTTGGTTAAGAATGAAGATGCCTTATTGGCCTTTAGTTCCGATTACCTTGTTTTTTGTTCGCATGAAATTAAAAGCGGATCCTGATGAATATAGCCCGAAATATAATATCGGAGAAGTTGAAAAACCTGTTTTATTTGTTAATGCCGAGCACGATGATCTCGTTCCAATTAAAGATGGGAAGAAACTTTTTGAAAAATGCGCATCAGAAAAAAAAGAACTTTGGATTGTTCCCGGAGCCACACATGCGAGATGCGCCGAAGTTTCCGGTGAAAATTATAGAAAAAAAATAATAAATTTTTTCAACGATAATTTATAGTTCTCCGTCGGAGTTTCCCTCTTGCCGTCCTAAATTAAAAAAATAATAAATTTTTTATTTGTTTTTTTGTATTGATTTTTATAAAACATTGTTGTAGACTTAACGTGAGTAAAAAAAAGTTCAGGAGGAAGTATAAATGGGCGAGAAAGTTATGAAGTGTGGAGTAAAACGCGAGGCTGGTTTTCTTTATTACATCGATAAGCAAGGCGATGTTTCAAAAGCAACAATGGCCAGAGGCGGAAAAAAGGGCGGTAAGCCTAAAAAAGTAATGAAAGCCGGCATCGAAAAAGAAGCTGGTTTCTTGTATTATCTTGATAAAAAAGGTGACATTTCAAGAGCCGCAATGGCAAAACCTAAAAAAGGCAAAAAGGGAAAAACAAAAATGAAAAAGAAAGTAACAAAGAAAAAAGTCGTAAAAAAAGTAACAAAGAAAAAAGTAGTTAAAAAAGTTGCAAAAAAAGTAACCAAGAAAAAAGTTGCAAAAAAAGTAACAAAGAAAAAAGTTGCTAAAAAACCCGCAAAGAAAAAAGTTGCTAAAAAACCCGCAAAGAAAAAAGCTGCTAAAAAGAAAAGAAAATAAGCACATCATATGATGTTTGCAGAAGGCCGCCCTGAACTTTGGGGCGGCTTTTCTTTTTATATATAGACTTCCTTGTATAGGCCGGGTAGTTCTGATTTACCTTAAATGGGGTGAGTGGGGTGGACTGTACTTTCAGAGGACTACTAAGGACACAAGGCTATGCCAGTGCCGTATCAGAGGCTATGCCTTTCAGACGGCCAAGGCTAT
>CAZHQC010000016.1:23373-30892 GCA_964534135.1 uncultured Elusimicrobiaceae bacterium
CAAGGCTATGCCAGTGCCGTATCAGAGGCTATGCCTTTCAGACGGCCAAGGCTATGCCAGTGCCGTATCAGAGGCTATGCCTTTCAGACGGCCAAGGCTATGCCAGTGCCGTATCAGAGGCTATGCCTTTCAGATGGCCAAGGCTATGCTAGTTGACTATGTCACCATGCCGCCTGCCCTCGGCGGCCTTGTTTCCTATGGCTCTTAGGAATCTGTAAGATTCCAAGAATGTTGGTCCCATGAACTCCGTTACACGGGGAAACAGTAGAGGGTATCAAGCGTTATGCGTATCAAACGGCCAAGTTCTCGAGTTTCTATCCTGCAGTGATACAAGGGGCGACGGTGTTGGGCGACTTCGGTCTTGAGTGTAAATACAACTGACATAGTTTTCTAGTTTAAAATCTCTCTTCAATCCGTTGTTTCTTGTAGTTTATTGGTCTTTTTTTGCCTCTCCACTTATTTGTTTTAAATTAGGTCGTACGCATAGCTGTCGACACTGGATGAAGCATAGCTTCAATTTTTGTATCATATAGGCATATGGAACTTCTTGAGGGCAGGACTCTTTCAAAAGAAATTCTAACTTCTCTGGAAAGCAGGATAGAAAAAACCAAAGCTGCTCTCAATAGACCGCCATCTCTTACCATAATAAACTACTATGATGATTCACCTTCAGCTATTTATGTAAAACGAAAAATAAAGGTTTGCGATAGACTCGGTATCAAAACTGATTTAATTAATCCCGGTGAGGATAAAGGCTATTCCCACTTTCTCGAACTTCTCAAAAATTTTCAAGAGGATGAGTCAATTGACGCTATCATGATTGAGCGGCCTTTGCCTTCGGGCTATGAAGCTATCAAAACTTGGGATACTTTTGGCGCTTTGAAGGATGTTGACGGACTTTCTTCTTTAAGTATGGGAAAATTGTTTCTCGCAAAAAACATAGCTGAAATTGAAAAAGGAGATTTTTATGTTCCTTGTACCGCCTTGGCCGTTATTAAAATGATTAAAAAATATGCCATAGATATAAAAGGCGCGAATATTGCCGTTGTGGGAAGATCCTCTATCGTGGGCAGACCACTCGCGCATATGTTGACTTCCATGGATGCTACCGTAACTTTATGCCATTCAAAAACAAAAGATATAGTTTCCATCTTTAAGAAATCCGATATAATTATCAGCGCCGTAGGTAAGGCGCGTTGGATAAAAGCCGATATGATTGGAGAAAACTCTCTGCTTATAGATGTGGGGACTAATATTGATAAGAATGGCAAGATGTGCGGAGATATTGATTTTGAAAATGTAAAAGATAAAGTTGATTACATTACTCCCGTTCCGGGCGGCGTTGGGCCTGTTACGCTGGCTTGTCTTCTTGAAAATGTGGTTAAGGCGGCAGAGCGGAAGGTGGAAAGTTTGTAGTGTTAATAGAGTCTCTTAGTGAAGCGGATAGAAGTAAGAAACATCTCATAAATTTGTTTTATTTAAAACGAAGGTGAGTACTACTCCAAACGCTAAATATTTTGTTTTTTAGATGTTCAGATTTGCGTAAATATGAGGCGTGAGGAAGGATGATGCTGTGAAGCCTATGACTGACGAACAACGATATCTTTGCGTAAATATGAGTATCCCGTCTTCCTTAAGGAAGATGGGCAGGGAGCTTTTGAGCTGCGACTGCGTCACTTATCGCTTACATAGAGTAAACTATTCGCGCTCTGCGATTCTTGTTTCGCGTCAAAATCTCCTTGCTAAAATATAAACTATTTAGTGCTTGGAGTAGTGTATGTCCGATATGCTGGTTAAACTTTATGACCTTCCCGAGCAAGTTGACCTATTAAAAGATTTAGGCAGTAATCAGATTCAGATAAAACGCGCGCTCGCGCCTGAAAAACATATTATTTTAGATTGGGTTGAGAATAATTTCTCCAAAGGCTGGAGGAGTGAATGCGATGCGGCTTTTTCCAATAAGCCCATTTCATGTTTTGTGGTCTTTAAAGAAGGAAAAATTATAGGCTTTGCTTGTTATGATGCCACAGCCAAAGGTTTTTTCGGTCCGCTTGGCGTTTCTCAGGAATTCAAAAAATCAGGTATTGGCAAAGCCTTATTGTTGGAAGCGCTTTGGGCTATGCGGCATGCTGGTTATGCTTATGCCATAATCGGCTGGGTATCATCAGAAAAGTTTTTTAGCAAGAGTGTTAATGCTGTTTTAATTGAAGATTCAGAGTCGGGTGTGCATAAAAATTTATTAAAGGAGTTATAAATGGGTTTAAAATTAAAACATAAAGGAAAAGTGAGAGAACTTTATGAAGTTGGCGATAAATATTTATTAATGGTTGCTTCTGATAGAGTGTCAGCTTTTGACTTTGTTTTGCCTACGCCCATTCCCCGCAAGGGAGAACTCTTAAGCCGTATAAGCGTGTTTTGGTTTGAGAAAACAAGGCATATAGTTAATAATCATTTTATCAGTTTCGATATTGAGGAAATTAAAAAAAATATTGATTCGCCTTTTGATGAAAATTATTTTATAAACCGTTCAATGCTGGTTAAAAAAGCCAAAAGAATTGATTTTGAATGCATAGTGAGAGGCTATATTACCGGAAGCGGTTGGAAGGAGTATCAGAAAAGTCAAAGTGTTTGCGGTATTAAACTTCCGGAGGGTTTGAAAGAAGCGCAGAAATTAGCCGAGCCTATATTTACCCCTACCACTAAAGCGGATGAAGGTCATGATGAAAATATTACTTTTCAAGAGATGAGAGATGTTTTGGGCGCAGATCTTGCCGATGAAATAAAAGAAAAAAGCATAGCCTTATATAAATTCGGCGCGGAATATCTTGAAAAAAGAGGTATGCTGCTCGCTGATACTAAATTTGAGTTCGGGATTTTAAATAATGAGCTTATCTTAATTGATGAAGTTTTAACTCCCGATTCCTCAAGATTTTGGGATAAGAGTTCTTATGTGGTGGGAACAAATCCTAAAAGCTATGATAAGCAATTTGTGCGTGATTGGCTTAAAGGAAGCGATTGGGACGGTGAATCAACTCCTCCCGAAGTGCCGAAAGAGATAGTGGATGGCACTATAAATCGTTATATTGAAGCTTTTGATAAATTGAAAGGTGTTTGAAAATAATGCGTCAAAATAAAAAACTCATAAAAGCTATTGAAGCCTATAATGGCTGCGGTTTTTCATTATTTATGAATAATAAAACATTTAATAATCTTATTAAGGTGAGAAATAATTTTTTTAATAAAAAAATTCTTCTTATAAATTTGCGGGATGCTCCTTCAAATGCTCATTTGGAGCGAGCTTTTGCGCGCGCGGTCAACTCTTCAAAAGAAGAAATAGCAGTGGATATATTTCATGCATTTGAAAATAATTATGATGCCATTAAACATGACAATCAAACCGGATTTCGCATAAAATATTCGGGCATGGATAATCTTAAGGACTTTGTGGAAAAGACAAAATATGATGCCTTGATTTTTATTGATCTTCCTTATAAAGATGAAAGTTTGCCTCCATATGCTTGGCTAGCCAAGCGTTTTAAAGCTTCGAAGAAGTTTTTTATCGCCAATGATGTTCTTATTGGTTATGGTTCCATTTTTGGTATGGATTTAGCTGAGGATTTAAAATTGCTGAAGGATTTTTCCTCAGCTTATGTTTTGGATCATGCAGGTTTAAACGGTTGGAGAAGGTTTGGTTTATCGCACGGGGTTTTTAAAAGACGCTTTGCCGTAGATTGTCAATACTTTGACGGGAAAGTTTCTGAGGGAAATTATTTATTATCTTATGGAAATATTTCCAGAGATTTTGAGATTTTATTTCAGGCGATGCTTATATTGCCAAAACATCTTAAATTAAAAATTTATACTGAGAAGAAATTATCTTTGCCTTCTTCCTTAAAAAATAGGGTGCAATTTGTATCACCCGAAGCGAATTCCATAAAACTGAAAAAACTTATTTCCGGAGCAAAATTTATTGTTTTGCCAACGGTAGCGGATAAGAAAATTCTAAGCGCGGGATTGAGTAGCGCGCTTATAGCTATGGCCATGGGCAAAATAACACTTGTTCGCGGTAATGCTTTAATGCATAGATATCTCAAAAATGGGGTAAATGCTTTTACATATAAAAAATCTTCTTCGGCGGAATTATCGCGGGGAATAGAAAAAATGCTTGCTCTTAGTGAATCGGAAAAAAAGCATATTCAAGCAAATGCTCGTAAAACAGTTTGTAATCTGAATAATATGGATACCTTTGCCGAAGAATTTATTAAAAAACACTTTTAGAAAAGTGAAGGAGTTAAAATGATAATAGAAGTTTGGACTAAAGATAAATATGCCAAAAATGAAGAGCTAAATCTTATCAATAAATTTAAAGCTGCGGGTTTTAATTTGGATAAAATTCATATTTCTCGTTTATATAAAATAGAAAGTGATTTTTCCCAAAGAGAGTATAAAAAAATATCTGATAATCTTTTGATAGATAAAATAACCGAGAAGGCCTCGCTTAAAAGCCGAAAATTCGGCGCAAAAAAAATGCATAAGTCTGAAATTTGGCTTAAGCCGACATCTACTGATGTGGTAGGGGAAAGTGTTTTAAAAGCTATCAGTGATATAGGTTTAAGAAAACCTGAAAGCGCGCGTTTTGGCCATGCGTTTTATTTTGAGGGCATAAATGAAATCAAGGCGCGATTGATGATTGAGAAAGTTTTAATTAACGATATTATAAATACTTATAAACTAACTAAAGTTAGGTAGGCAATAAGGAGATTTTTGTGAAAAAATATGAAGAGCAAATACCAAATTTTATAAAACTCAATAAAAAAGAGCTCATGGCTTTAAATGATTTTTTTGGTTGGTCCTTGAACTTGCTGGAACTTAAAGAAGCGCAGGATTATTTTAAAAAAATCAAAAGAGCGCCGGAGAGAGGAGATATTGAAACCATAGCTCAAACCTGGTCTGAGCATTGCAAACATAAAACTTTCTCTGGGCCTGTGAAATTTAAATATAAAGGCAAAACCAAAAGATATAAAAATCTTTTTAAAGAAACCATCGTAAAGGCCACAACTAAACTTAATAAATCGTGGTGCTTGTCGGTTTTTTCGGATAATGCCGGCGTGGTTGAATTTGGCAAAGATAAAAAATGGGGTGTGGCTTTTAAGGCCGAAACTCATAATCATCCTTGCGCTATTGAGCCTTATGGTGGAGCGGAAACAGGTGTTGGCGGCGTGATAAGAGATATTCTGGGTGTTGGTCTTGGAGCAAAGCCCGTTTTAAATACAGATAACTTTTGTTTTGGCAAACTTGATTCAAAAATGAAATTACCGAAAAAAGCTCTATCTGCCAAAAGAATTTTCTCCGGCGTTGTTGACGGAGTCAGAGATTATGGCAATAGAATGGGAATTCCTACCGCATCCGGCGGGATTTATTTTGACGATGGTTATACTTTAAATCCTTTAGTCTATGTCGGTTGCGCGGGGATGATTCCCAGAAATAAAATTTTTAAGAAAGTATATCCCAAGGACCTGATAGTTTCAATTGGAGGCAGAACGGGCAGAGACGGCATACATGGAGCTACTTTTTCGTCTGCAAATATAGATGAAGATACAACAACCGCCGCTGTTCAAATAGGTCATGCCTTAAATGAAAAAAAGGTTTTGGACGCTTTACTTAAAGCCAGAGATTTAAATCTTTATAGTGCGGTGACCGATTGTGGCGCGGGAGGTTTTTCTTCGGCAGTGGGAGAATTGGGAGAGGAAATCGGCGCCAGAGTTTATCTTGAAAAAGCTCAGCTTAAAGATAGTAAGATTGCGCCGTGGGAAATATGGATATCAGAATCTCAGGAAAGAATGGTTTTATCCGTGCCGCCAAAAAATCTCAATCGTTTAAAGAAAATTTTAGAAGAGGAAGATTGCGAATATTGCGTTTTGGGAGAATTTACGGACGATAAAAAGCTATTGGTAACATTTAATAATGAAATAGTGGTAAATTTAGATATGCTTTTCCTTCATCATCAATTGCCCAATATTGAAAAGCCAGCCTCTTATTCGGATTTTAAGGTATCAAATAAAGCGCCTAAAAAATTGAAGAAAAATTATTTGAGTATATTAAAAAACATACTCTCTCACGTGAATGTTTGCTCGAGACATTCCGTTATAAGTCAATATGACCATGAAGTTCAAGGTGGAACGGTAATAAAACCCTGCCAAGGGAAATATGGCGATGGCCCTGGCGATGCCGCTGTCATCTGGCCTCATGCCGCTACCGGAAATATGAAAGATTTTTCGGGTTTTGCTGTTACTCACGGCTTCAATCCCGCTTTGGGGAAAATTAATCCATATGAAATGGCTATGCATTCTGCCGATGAAGCTGTAAGAAATTTAGTATGTGTTGGAGCCAATATTAAAAAAACCGCTTTTATGGATAATTTTTGCGCGGCAAGTCCCAAGGATCCAAAAGTAATGGGGGAGCTTGTGTTGGCTTCCGAAGGCTGTTATGATGCGTCCATGGGTTTTGGAGCGCCGTTTATAAGCGGTAAAGATAGTTTTTATAATCAGTCAAAAGACGCTAAAGGGAAAGAGTATCCCATACCTTTAACTCTTTTAATTTCATCTTTGGCGCCTGTTGAAGACATAAAAAAAGCCATAACAATGAATTTTAAAAAAGCCGAAAATCCTATTTATATGCTTGGTAAGGCAAAGCGAGGTATGGGCGGTTCAATTTATAATGAAATGAATGAAAGTGGAAATAATTTTATAAGCGCCTTAAATATTAAGGAAGCGGTTAAGCTTTATGAAGCTTTATTAAAAGCTATAAATAAAGGTTTTGTGGCCGCGGCCCATGACATCTCTCAAGGTGGTTTTGCGGGAGCTATAAGTGAAATGGCTTTTTCAGGTGGCTTTGGCGCTGATATTGATTTTGAAAATATGGCCAAAGAAAAAGATATAAGCGCGACAGAACTTTTATTTGGAGAATCTCCTTCAAGAATTATTATTGAGATTGAAAAAAAAGATGAAAAGAAATTCTTAAAGATTATTAAGGGTTTAGCCATTAAGAAAATAGGAATTGTTAAGGAAGAAATTTTTTTGGATATTAAGTTTGCTGAAAAAAGACTTCTAAAGGAAGATGTTTTTATTTTAAAAAATAGCTGGAAGAGGGACTTATTATGACCCTACCACCCCCTTATAAAGACGGCGAAGTGGTATATGTTTATCTTTTGAGGAGTTTGAAAATAAAGAATTTTTATATAGGCTGGACTACTAATATAAAACGCCGTCTTTATCAACATAATCAAGGGAAAACGATAAGTACTAAGTCATATTGTCCATGGGAATTAGTAGGATATGAAAGTTATTTTAGTAAAGAAGAGGCAAAGTGTCGTGAAAAAGCTTTAAAAAGAAATAAGAGAATGCAATATTTTTTCAAAAAGCGGCTTATGGCCGCTAAGGAGGTGGTAGGGTGAGTAAACCCAAAGTGATAGTTTTGCGCGGGGCCGGCACCAATTGTGATATTGAAACCGCGAGTTCAT
>CAZHQC010000017.1:0-30532 GCA_964534135.1 uncultured Elusimicrobiaceae bacterium
ACAGTGGCCTAAAATCTTAAAGTATAATAAAATTTCCTCCTCTAATCCTTCAATAGCTCTTCCCGGAATGGTCTTAAAAGTTCCCATTAATTTTTTAAAAGAAAAATACAGGACGGTCAAACTGGTAAGTTTTATAAACAATATTCTTCTCAGGCCGCGGGCAAAAGCAAGCTGAAAATCAGTTATTAAAAATATGGATTTATATACCAGTGATACTCTTAGAACTACCATGAGCGCTAAAGCCGATGTAAAATTTTATACGGGACAAGTGCTTAATCTTTAATCCCAATTTAATAGCAACATTAAGACCGTCAAATAAAAAAATATCGATGTGCAATTGCTTGCCGGGGAAATGCGCGGTTTAAGGACAAGGGTCGTTACCGTTTCAGCTCAAATCATCCCTAAAACCAAAGACACTCTTTTTGCCGCTAAAATTAAGGATGACCTTACAACATTGGTGCAGGTTTATATAAGGAAAGGCTGAAGTTAAATCTCAGGGAAAAACAGTTATGGTTCCCGAGGGTTTTGCTTCTGAAGTGAAATTTGATATGCCGCCGTCAGCGCCCGTTAAGCTGCCACCCTTGCCGCAATTTGACGTAAATAAAGTTAACCTTGCAAAAGCTAAGAATGTGACTTATATTAAAATGAGCGGGACTAAGTTATCTATAAATGTAGCCGGAAGAAATAATAAAACGGGATCGGGAAATAGAGGTGGAAAGGATATTGATCTTTTAAATGGTAAGTCCATCAAAATGGATTTAAAACAACAAAATATTGATACCAAAGATCTTGATAAATCAATATCTATTCCCAATACCGTTCAAGGCTATCATGTTCAAGTTTCTCACAATAAAGATTTTGTTAAAGTTATTCATGATAAAGAATATGATGTTTTTGATAAGGTGGATTTTAGTGAAATACTTCTTCCTGGAAGTTATTGGATTAGGCTTTCTTATATAGATCTGCTCGGTTTTGAGGGCAAATTTAATAAGCCCGGAATAGTAACCATCAAGTATTCTCATAGGTAAAATTAATTGCCTCTTGACAAGTCAAGGGATACCTGCTATATATATGTATGTAGTGGTTGCAATTTATATGATTTTTGAGGGAGGCGTTGTAGATGTTTGTGGATGTTTGTGGTTGTAAGTTTTCTGTTTGTTTGTAGATGTTTGTGGCTGTAAGTTTTTTGTTTGTTTGTAGATGTTTGTTCTTGTTTGTGGATGTCTGTTTGTGGTTGTAAGTTTTTGTTTGTTGTTTGTAAGGTGTGTGAGGGAGTGCGAAAAGAGGAGTGAGAGAGGCGCAATCTTTTCGTACTCCCTTTTTTTTGTCCCATTAGATGAACATCTCTAATGGGATTTTTAATTTTTCTCCTTTTTATTTAAAATATAATTATATGCTCGCCCCGTTTAGAAATTCCGTCGGTTTATCTCAAGGCTATGCCAGTGCCGCCAACAGGGGCTATGCCCTTCGTGGCGGTCAAGACTATGCCAGTGCCGCCAACAGGGGCTATGCCCTTCGCGGAGGTCAAGGCTATGCCAGTGCCGCCAACAGGGGCTATGCCCTTCGCGGAGGTCAAGGCTATGCCAGTGCCGCCAACAGGGGCTATGCCCTTCGCGGCGGTCAAGGCTATGCTGGGTTATGCCCATTAGACGGCCAATTTAGGAAGATTGGATTTAATCCTCTGTTAAAGCAAATATTTCTAATGGGGATTAGTTTCACCTCTAAAATGAGGGCCTTTATCCTTTTTTTTGCGCTCTCTTTTTTCTTTATTTTAAATACTTTTGCTTATCAAAGCATACCTAAGGAAACCGTATGGGATGAGATAATGTTTGAACAAAGCATTATCAATATGCGTAGAGGCGTTTATTATATGGAGGGTGAAAATTATGTTGACGCCGCAAATGAATTCATTAAAGCAATAAGTAAAAATCCGGATGACGCTAATGCCCATATCTTTTACGGTTCAAGTCTTTATTGGTTGGGAGATGTAGATAAAGCCTTAAAGGAATATGAACTTGCTTTGAAATTTGATTCAAAGAATCCTCTCGCTTTTCAATTGATGGCAATAGCTTATGCTTGGAAGGGAGAGATGCCTAAGGCTTTAAAGTATTTTTTAGAAGCTGAAAAATACGGCCGGGAAAGATCAGATATAAAAATGAATTTAGGTTCTGTTTATCATAGTCTTGGTAAATTTGATAAATCTCTTTTTTATTTTAGAAAAGCTCTAAAGCTGGAACCTAAAAATCCTCTTTACAATTTTCAGCTGGGCACTTTATATAAGCGCCTTGGCCGATATTATGACGCTTTGCATTATATGCAAGCCGCCGCGCGTTATGATAGAAATTATGAAGACGCTTTTTTTGAACTTGGAATAATTTATGAAAAACTTGCCAATAAAGATAAGGCTATAAGTTCTTATAAACGCGCGCTCTATCTTAAACCTCTTGATGGCGCCGCAAGATTTAGATTGGCTGTCATTCTTTTAAAAAGCGGTCAATTTAAAAAAATAAAAAAATATCTTATCGAGGCTTTTAATCTTACTCCTAAGAATAAGAAAGGCGGTATTTCTCTTAATCTTGTTTATTCCGGAAAGGCTAAAAACAGAAATAAGCAAACAGCGACGGATAATGGGCGGCAGGCAAATGGCAATAAGTCTTCCAAAGATGATGAAAGTGAAAATAATATTTTAAATTCGATAGAAAGTTCTCTTCGAAAAATTGCCGATGATGAGGATATAAAGCTAAAAGTGGAATTTTTATCATTACCAAAAACAAAAATTGTCAGCGCTTCAAATGAAAAAAGAAAAAGTTTAAGCGGTGGTTTGACTAAGCGGCTTGCAGAAGGTTCCGGAATTTCAAAGAAGATGAGCAATGTTTTTAATAAAGAAAAGGTTTCATATAAAAAAAGCGAATATTCTATTAATGAGATTGATGCTAAAAAAAGGGAAGAGAGGATATCTGAGATTATTGGAGAAATCGATAAAATACTTTCCGGTGCGGCGGAAAATAATGATATTAGAATTTCAGTCAGTATCGAGACAAATAAAAGAAGACCCTCTTCTCATGCGGCTTCTTCGACTCCCTCATCTTTAGAAGATGGGCCATCCAAGGTGGCTTATAATCCCAGAATCGTGGGTAATGATATGGGACTTTGGGTCGTAGGGCGCAACTGGCTTGAAAATGTCCAAGATGGTTTAATTGAACTTGAAGATTTCTTAGCGCTTTCCTCTTCTCCCGAACCAATCTCTCATGTTATTATGGGTTTGGGCAATTTGATTCTTGGAGAGGCTGATCGCGCTGAAGATGATTTTGAAAATATTAAATTATCCTTGCCGCTTCTTTATAATTTGGGAATGAGTGTTATGTCAGTTGAAAAAGGAAATGAAAAAAAAGCTCTTTATTATTGCAAAGAGGTTCTTAAAATTGATCCTAAAAATAAGGTGACTTTGCGTAATAAAAAATGGCTTGAAATACCAATAAATAGAGAACAGAGAGGAGAAAGCAGAGAGTAGTAAGTGGAGAAGCGACAGCATTAATGGGATAGGTATGGCGCACACATCTGATTTTTATAACTTATGACTAAAAATTTAATTTTGACTATTAAGTCTCAAAATTTAAAAACTTTTGTTATAAAAAATATTATTTCCAATTACAAGTATTGGATGGATGGTATTATTACTTGCGAAATAAGAAATAATGGGCAAAGAGAAGGTTATGAAATTAAAACTTTAAAAGGAAAAAAGTCTATTCTTGCCTCTGTTAAGATTTTGTCTGATATTAGTTTTAATAAATATGCCGTAAATAGAAGCGCGCTTGAAGATTTGGCTTTAAAGGCCATTCGGGCCGCTATGGAGGAAGAAAAAATAATTTTAATAGATGAAGTTGGAAGCATAACGCTTTTATCAGATAAATTTATCGGGCAAGTAAGGCAAGTTTTATCATCTCAAGCGCCGGTTTTATTGATAGTTAGGTCCTGAGCCAAGATTTTTTTAAATACACTTGCATCTATGGGTGAAACTAAAATATATAATATGGAAAAGGATAATTATCCGGAAGTTGAAAAAAAAGTAGATAAATGGTTTGAGTTTTGGATTAAAAAAAGAGATTTAAAAAAGGATTAAAAAAGAATGGATAAATATAATTTGAATTTTTCTCTTGAGGCTGTAAAAAAAGCGCATTTTATAGGCATAGGCGGTATAGGAATGAGCGGGATAGCTCAGCTTATGCGGGCAATGAAATATGATATTAGCGGTTCGGATATGGAAAAGTCTTTAATAACGCGGCGGCTTGAAGATTTAAAAATAAAAGTTTTTTATGAACATAATAAAATGAATATTGGCTGTGCTGATTTAGTTATTATAAGCTCCGCAATAAGAAAAGATAATCCCGAATTACTTGAAGCCAAAAAGAAAAAAATACCGATTGTGCGCCGGGCTGAAATGCTTGCGAAAATAGCGGAGTTAAAAAAAACCATCACAATTTGCGGCACGCATGGCAAAACCACCACCACTTCCATGCTTGGTTCTATTTTTGAAGGCGCTGCGGAAGATGCTACTATAGTTGTCGGCGGACTTTTTAAAAATATAGCGTCCAATATCAGGATAGGTGCGAGTGAATATTTTGTGACCGAAGCTGATGAATCGGACGGTTCTTTTCTTTATTTTTCTCCGCTTCTCACTTGCATTACCAATATAGATATTGATCATATGGACCATTATGGGGATATTAAGACTCTTAACAAAGCGTTTCTAACTCATATATCAAAAGTTCCTTTTTATGGCGCGGTTGTTTTATGCTTGGATGATGATGGGATTAAAGCCATTATTAAAGATATAAGTGTTCCCATTATTACATATGGCCTATCCCGCCAAAGGCGGGAGTCACAGGTTACAGGTCACAGGTCACAAGAAAACTCTAAAGCCTTTGGATGTCAAGATGCCAGAAGCGAGTGGTCGGGCCGCCCTGATTGGCTTGCTAAATCTATAAAGATGAAAGGAAATGAAACGGAATTTACGGTTTATTTTAAAGGTAAAAAAATGGGGCCGGTAAAAATTAGCACTTCGGGGAGACATAATATATTGAACGCTTTGGGCGCTATTGCTTGCGGAGGATATCTGGGCTTTGATTTTGCCAAAATGGCAGCGGGTCTGGGAAAGTATTTGGGAGTAAAAAGGCGAATGGAGTCTTTTGGTTATGCTAAGGGTATTAGATTTATTGACGATTATGCTCATCATCCAACTGAGATAAAGGCAATGCTGGACGCTGTAAAAGAGGCTTATAAGCCAAAGCGAATAATAGCTCTTTTTCAACCCCATAGATATTCCAGGACAAAAGAGCTTTATAAAGAATTCGCTAAAGCCTTTAAATTGGCGGATATTGTTTATATTATGGATATCTATCCCGCGGGAGAAAGTTCTTTAAAGGGAGTCTCTTCAAATTTGATATTAAATGTCATGGGCGAGTATAAAGGAAAAGTATTTCAATTTAAAAATGCTCTTACAGTGGCTAAAAATTTATCTAAAGGTGATATTTTACTTACGATTGGGGCCGGAGATGTTTGGAAAACCGGGGAAGATATAAAGTTGAAATTTGAAATAATCAGCGCATAGTATTGAGGGTTAGGATTGAGCGAGAAAATTATGCCTAAATATAGCCAAGTATTTCTTAATAATGATTATACGACAATGCGCATTGCCGAATCTATCACTGATTTTGATTGTGATACAATTGTTGAAATAGGTCCGGGAAAAGGTGTTTTAACAAAAGATTTAATTAGGCTTTATTCAAAAAAACTTCTTGCTGTTGAAATTGACGGAAGAATGGTTGAGTTTGTGAAAAATAGGTTTCAAGACGCGACGCCGAGAATAATTAAATCTGATTTTATGCAATTGGACTTGCCAGCGGTTTTCTCCGAAAGCAAAAAAATTGTTTTTATAGGGAATCTTCCCTATCATTGCGCGACAGCCATTCTTGAAAAAGTTCTTTTGTTTGATAAATTTAGCGGAGCGGCCTTTATGTTTCAAAAAGAGATGGGCCAAAGAATTTTGGCTCAGTCCAATGATAAAGATTATGGGTATTTTTCAATTTTTAGCCAGCTTTTAAGCGCGGCTTTTTTATTTTTGGATGTGCCAAAGGAAGATTTTACTCCTGTTCCCAAAATAGATTCACAAGTAATTGTTTTTAAGAAAAAACAAGATGCCTTTTTAAAGGAGGGGGTATCTTTAGAAAAATTCCTTTCTTTAATTAAATCTTCATTTTCTCATAGGCGAAAGACTATCCTTAATTCTTTAGCTATTTCAACGGGTTTGGAAAAAGCTTTATTATTAAAAATTTTTGAGAAAGCTCAAGTAGGGCCGGGAGTAAGACCTCAAAATTTAAGTATTGAAGATTTTAAAAGATTATATAGCGCATTTAGTATTATGAGTTAAGAGCGTTAATGGATAAATAAGTCAGTTTGTTTTCGCGCTTTAATTCAATGAATGCATAAGGTATAATTAGAACTATGATGATACACAAAGAAAGAATTAAAGAATTGCAATATTTACTTAAAAAAGAGAAATTGGACGCGGTGGTAATAAACCGTCCTCTTGAAGTCGGTTTTTTGACAGGCTTCTATCTTGATGGTTGTGTTTTGCTTGTTTCAAGAACAACTGTTTGGGGTTTTATTCCCAAAATGCTTTTTGAGCATTTTAAATCTAAAGTTCCATTTGTTGAAGCCAGCGCTTCCAATGAGATGAAAAGTTCAGTCATTGCGGAAATTAAAAAAAATAAATTTAAAATTAAAAAAACGGTTTTTCAGCCTGAAGCGGAAACATATGTTGATGGTATGTTTTGGAAAAAGCATGGTCTCATTGAAAAGCCGGGGCTTACGGCATCTTTAAGGCTTAGAAAAAAGGGAGCGGAACTTAAAGCCATAAGAAAAGCTTGTCATATTGCAGCTTCCGCGTTTAAGATAATAAAACCCAAAATAAAAGCCGGTAGAACGGAGATTTCAGTTGCCAGAGAACTTGAAGATATTATGCAGTCAATGGGCGCCACGGGACCTTCTTTCGATATTATAGTGGCTTTTGGCCCTCATGCCGCTTTACCTCATCATGAAACTTCAAAGAGAGTTCTAAAGAAGAATGAAGCGGTTTTAATTGATTATGGCTGTGTTTATGATTTTTATCGTTCTGATAGAACCAGAACTTTTTTTTATGGGAAAGCGGACGCGGAGTTTAAGAAAGTTTATGCTATTGTTGAGGCTTCTCATAGAGAGGGAATTAAAGCTTTGAAATCCGGTATTAAGGCTGCATCCATAGATAAAATATGCCGTAATGTGATTACGGATAAAGGTTATGGACAATATTTTGTTCATGGCACCGGTCATGGCGTGGGCCTTGAGATACATGAAGCTCCTACGGTCAATTCAAAATCTAAAGCTGTTTTGAAAGAGGGTATGATATTAACGGTAGAGCCGGGAATATATTTGAATGGAAAATTTGGAGTTCGAATAGAAGATACGCTTTTAGTTAAAAAGAACGGATATGAAAATCTAACAAAGTAATAAAAAGGCGCATGCGCCTTTTTTAATGGAGGAAATAATATGACTATAACAACAGTAGTAATAGTGCTTTTAATAATAGGGGCGATTGTAATTTATAATGGCTTGGTAAGTCTTAAGCATCAGGTGGATAATGCTTTTAAGCAAATCGATATTCAGCTTAAGCGTCGTCATGATTTAATACCGAATCTTGTTAATTCGGTAAAAGGTGAAATGAAATTTGAAAGTGAAACGCTTGAAAAAGTCGTGCAGGCGAGAGCCGGAGCTGTAAATGCATCAAAAGGCGGAAGTGTTGGAGATATTGCGGCAAATGAAGGTATCCTTTCTCAGGCTTTGGGGAAACTTTTGGCTATCAGTGAAAATTATCCTGATTTAAAAGCAATTCAAGCTGTTAAAAAGCTTATGGAAGAGCTTGCCCATACGGAAAATGCTTTGAGTTTTTCCCGTCAGCTTTATAATGATTTGGTTACCAAGTTTAATATTAAACAGGATATATTTCCAAATAATTTGTTTGCCTCTATGCTTGGTTTTGTTCCCGCTGTTCTTTTTGAACTCCCCAAAGATTCCGTAGAACGGGAAAATGTTAAAGTAGAGTTCTAAAAGGCAAGAAGTCAGACATAAGAAGTCAGACATAAGATGTGTAAGGAATCTCCTTAGCAAATCTTGTCTCTTGCTTCTGGCCTCTGGCTTCTATTTATATTATGAATATATACGAACAGCAAACAAAAAATAAAAGGCTTACGATTGTAATAATGCTTGTGTTTATAGCGTTTTTCCTTTTTCTGGGTCTTGGTTGTGATTATTTTTATTCCAGCTTTCAGCCACAGAAACAAGTTGAATTTGTAGATTATGGCGGTCATTATGAGGGGGAAGTGAGTAATCAGCCAATACCCTATTTTACCATCATTGCTCTTATTGTCGCTTGTTTTATGATAGTAAATAGCGCCAGGAATGGAGCGGGAATGGTTTTAAGGTCAACAATGGCAAGGCGCGCCAGATCATCTGATCCCGAAGAAAATCAATTCTTGAATGTTGTAGATGAAATGAGTATCGCTTCCGGTTTGCCAAAACCGCAGGCTTATATAGTGCCGGATATGGATTTAAATGCTTTTGCGACTGGCTTTAGTCCTGAAAAATCATATATTGCCGTAACTCAAGGACTTGTAAAAGAGCTTAATAGAGAAGAACTCCAAGCAGTGGTTGCTCATGAAATGAGTCATATAAGAAACTACGATATAAGATTGATGACGATAGTTTCCGCTCTTATGGGAGCTATTGTTTTGCTGAGAGATTTTACCGCCAGAAGAATGTTTTATGGGCGAGGCCGCTCAAGTTCATCTTCAAATAGAAGTGGCGGTGGAGCGTTAATGATAGCTATATTTGTTATTTGGATTATAGCCATGATTTTCGCTCCATTTTTTTCCAGGCTTCTTGCTATGGCCATATCAAGAAAGAGAGAATATCTTGCTGATGCTTCCGCGGCGGAATTAACTCGTAATCCCAAAGGGCTTATAAGCGCGCTTGAGAAAATCAGAAATGCCGTAATGCCGACGAAAGCAATAAATAATGGCGTGGCGCATATGTGTATAACGGATCCCAGAGGCAGTCTTATTGAGGAAAAATTGGGTATTACAGCTGATTTGATGGCTAGTCATCCTCCGATGGAAAAAAGAATTTTAGCGCTTAAAGTTATGTCGTATCAGTAATTAAGAAATAAGTGATTTAAGGAGACCTGTCATGATACTTGCAACAAATTTTAGTCCCGGTGTTATATTCAAAAATGAAAATAATGAGATAGTTCAAGTTGTGACTTGTCAGCATCATAGAAAATCACAGGCGCGGGCGGTTGTGAGAGTTAAACTGTTAAAGATAGAATCAGGTTCCATAATAGAAATCAGTTATAGGCCTGAAGATAAATTTCATGAAGTCAGTGTTCAGAGAAGAGAAAAGACTTATATGTATTCTGATGGAAAATTAGCTTATTTTATGGATACGGAATCTTATGAACAAATGGAAATTTCACTGGAAAAACTTGGGGATGCTTCAAAATTTCTTGTTGAAAATATGCTTGTTCAAGGTCTCTATCTGAATGATAACTTTTTTAATATTCAATTACCGGCCAATATTATAATGGAAGTTGCTGAATCTGAACCCGGTGTTAGAGGCGATTCCACGGGCAATGTTACAAAGAATGCAAAGCTTGTAAGCGGTTTGGAAGTCAAGGTGCCGCTTTTTATTAACCCGGGGGATAAAATAAAAGTTGATACCAGAACTTTTGAATATTTAGAAAGAGCTAAGGAGTAAGCAGTAATTGGCAAATAGTAATTGGAAAGTGGAAAAAAGTCCTTAAACTTTAAATTAATAGTAATACAAAAAACAGAAAGAAGGAAATTTTTTATGATAAAAGCAGTTATCTTGGATATAGATAATACCCTTATGGATTTTATGCGCATGAAACGCGCCGCGGTAGATTCCGCTGTTGACGATATGATAGATGCCGGGCTTACTATTCCAAAAGAAGAGATGGTGGAAAAAATTTTCAAGATATATTGGGAAGAAGGAATTGAGGACCAAAATATTTTTGACAAGGTATTAACAAAAGAATTTGGGGAGATTGATTATAGAATTCTTGCTGCCGGTATTTTGGGTTATAAGAGAGCGAAAGAAGGGCATATGACTTTGTACCCGCATGTTAAACTTACTTTGACAAAACTTCTTAAAAGCGGAATAAAAATGGGAGTTGTTTCCGATGCTCCGCGTTTGCCTGTTTGGCTTAGAATAGTAGCTCTGGGCTTGCATCATTATTTTGATCATGTTGTAACTTTTGAGGATACAGGGGAAAGGAAACCTTCTCCCAAACCTTTTACAAAAATTTTGGAATTATTAGAGGCAAAACCCGGAGAATCCATTATGATAGGTGATTGGGCTGAAAGGGATATTAAGGGTGCTAAAAATATCGGTATGATTACCGCTTGGGCAAAATACGGCAATGAATTTGACACTGTTAAATCAGGAGCGGATTATGAGCTTGAGGATATTCACGATATACTTAAAATCGTAGAGAGCCATAATAAAACCAAATGAGATACGGTCTTATTGCGTTTTTAATTTTCTTTATAAGTGTTGGGGAAATAAGCGCTTTAAACATAAGTTCTGTAAATGGAATAAAGAGCAAAAAAGATTTTGAATTTTCAAAAACCATTCTTGTTAAGCGCATAGAGTTTAAAAATGGATTTTTAAAAATGCCGCTTGATAGTTACAAAACCAAAAAATATTCCAATATAAAGATATTAACCAAAGATTTTTATAACAAAATTTTAAATTGTTTTAATAGTGATAAATGCGAAAAAAGCGGTGAGAGAAAAAATATTTCAATTAAGATAGAGAAAATTTTTTCGCTTAAGTCTCCTCTTAGAATTGCGAATGCCAATGTTTCTTTCGATGGAGAGCTTATTGTGGTTTTTGGCATAGTAAAAGAGAAAAGAGAGAAAGAAAAAATATGGATTTCTTATCCTAAAGATTTTGAAATATCAGATGAAGTTTTTAAAGATAATCTGGAAAAATTAATAAAAAGAGAATTTGAAAAGAGTCAAAAGGGTGAAAAGAAATGAAGCCAGTATATAGAGTGATTTTTTTATTTTTACCATTGCTTTTCTTTTTTTCAAATATTCATGCCGTTAAAATTGAGAAACTTTCTTTTACGACGCCTCTGGGCTTGGCGAAAAGCAAAGAGGTTGTAAGCGGTCAGGCTTTTGTTAAATTTTCAAATAAAGTTTCAAGTCAAACAAATACGCAATTGCTTAAAGGCGTGGGAGCTGAAAAAATAAAAGACATGAATTTTATGGGTTGGACTTTGGTGAAGATTCCCAAAGGCATGAAAGTCGGCGCGGGAATAAAAGTTTTAAAAAAAATTAAAGGCGCCCAATTTGTAGAGCCCAATAATGTTTATCGTATTAGTCGAACCCCAAATGATGCGTATCTTGCGGTGCAATATGCCTTGGACCAAATTAATGCCTATGGCGCGTGGGAATATGAAACGGGCTTTTCGAGCAGAGTTACGGTTGCCGTAATGGATACTGGAATTGACGGAACAAATACCGAGTTGTCGGGAAAACTTGTCGGAACGAGTAAATTCTTTGATCCAAATGATTTGGATGATAATTATGATACAGGAGTAAATGACAATGAGCCTCCCACTCCGATCTGTAATCATGGGACAATGGTTGCGGGCGTGGCGGCTGCCTCTACCAATAATTCAAGCGGTATAGCCGGGATTTCATGGGGCGCGAAATTATTATCGCTTAAAGTTTTTGATGCTGCCAGTTGTACCACGGATGATGGTGCGATAGCTAGCGCCATTAATTATGCTACGAGTGTTCATAATTCCACGACAACCGGAAGAATTGTTTTAAATATGAGTTTTGGAGGAGAAAGCGTTTGCGCAAATATTTTGCAGGATGCTATTGATGAGGCTGATACTGCAGGAGTTGTTATGGTTGCGGCGGCCGGCAATGATCCTTTGGAAAATGTGAATTCTCCGGCCAATTGTACGCATGTTATTCCTGTCGGAGCTATTGATTCATCAAATAAATTGGCTTCTTTTTCAACAACAGGTTCGGAAATGGCAAATAGAGGTCTTGTCGCGCCGGGAGTTAGCATATATACGACCAATTTATCCAATGGTTTCACTTATGCCCGCGGAACTTCTTTTGCCGCTCCGATTGTTTCCGGTTTGGCCGCTTTAATAATTTCCGCCAATCCTACTTTATTGCCTTTCAAGGTTGGCGATTTAATGAGAAATAGCGCGGATGATTTGGGAGCGCCGGGACCCGATAATTCATATGGCTGGGGCAGAATAAATGCTTTTAAAGCTTTGCGTCTCAGTGTAAATGGTTCTTTGGCTGATTTTGAAGGTGAAAAAAAAGGTATAGCTTATCCCAATCCTTTTTATCTTTCAAGAGATAAAAGAATTTTGTTTGCCTTTCCATCAACCGTTTCTTCCGAAGGACTTGAAATTAAAATTTACAATATGGAAGGGGAGTTGATAAGAAAAATAGAGAGTTTGTCTTGGGATGGTAAAAATCATGCAGGCAATGCTGTTGCGAGCGGCGTTTATATATTTAGAATAAAGACGGACGAAAAAACTTTTCAAGGGAAATTTGCGGTTATACGATGATAGCCTACAATAAAACAAATAATATCAATATAGCATCGGATGTTAAAAAAGCGGAAAATTTGCAAGACAGATTATTCGGACTTATTCTACGCTCTACTATGGCTGAATCCGAAGGCTTGCTTTTAAAGCCTTGTTCGTCAATACATACCTGTTTTATGAAATTCGCCATAGATGCTGTTTTCCTTGATAAAAACATGAAAGTTATCTCTATTGTTGATTCTATGAAACCTTGGAGATTTTCTGCGTGGTATATTTCAGCAAAAAGTGTTTTGGAGCTTAAAGCCGGGGCGGCTTTTGGGAAAATATCCAAAGGTGATGAAATTGAATTAAAGTAATGGAATTAGCTGGGATAATATTATAAACTTAATAAGTAATAATTAGCATCAATTAAATCTGAATATAATGGATTAATATATATGGCTGTTGGAATACATCGCAAGATGGATATAAAAGAGATATTGGTCGCAAATAATATCTTAACTCAAGAGAAGTGTAAGGTTATTGAAGATGCGGCCAGAAAGGCCGGCAAGCATATTCAACAACTTCTGATTGAAGAGAAGGTTATATCCGAATTAAAACTTCTCAAGATACTTGCGGATGAATGGGGTTTTAAAGCAGTAGACCTTTCAAAATTAAAAATTAAAAAAGAGATATTGCGACTTATTCCCGAAGCCATTGCCAGGCGGCAGGTTTGCGTTCCTTTTACCAAGCAGGAAAACACGCTTTTTGTCGCTATGGCGGATCCCAGAGATTTTCTTATTGTTGAGGATATAGGTCTTAGAACCGGTCTTGAAGTTAAAGCTTATCTTTCTCTTGCTCATTGGATTGATAAATCCATACAAGAAGCTTATGGCAAAAGCGGCAGTGAAGCTATGAATAAGCTTCTTAAGTCCGTATCGGATAACAAAGGTAAAAAGAAAGATGAGGGAATTCAATTAGCTGAAGAGAAAAAATCGGATATAGCCGATGTGGATGCCAGCGCTCCTGAGGTTGAGAAAATCGTCAATGCTATAATTCTTGGCGCCTTATCCACAAAAGCTTCCGATATTCATATTGAACCTTTTGAAGATCCCCAAGGTGTTAATAGTCAATTACTTGTGAGATATAGAATTGACGGTGTTTTAAAAAAATCCACATTTGACGTGCCATGGTCTTATAGAAGCGCCATTATAGCCAAGATAAAAATTCTCACAAATTCAATGAATATAACTGAGCGGCGTATTCCTCAGAGCGGTAGAATTCAGATAATGGCTCAGGGCGATCCTATTGAGTTTCGTGTTGAAATGGTGCCTACCGTTTATGGTGAATCTTGTGTTATGCGTATTTTAGATAGAAAAGCCGTTCAAGTTGATATTAAGCAATTGGCTTTTTTAGACGATACTTTAGATGCTTTTCTCGGTCTTTTGTCAGGTATAGGCGGAAAGAAAAATTTTGGGCTTGTAATTGTTTGCGGTCCGACAGGTTCCGGTAAATCGACCACTCTTTATGCGGCATTGAATCATATCAATAGGCCGGATATAAAAATATTGACGGCTGAGAACCCCGTTGAGTATAACCTTGATGGCATTGTGCAGGTGCCGGTAAATCCCGACATTAAACTTGGAAATGATAAAAAGTTTGATTTTTCTCTGGCTTTAAGATCGTTTTTGCGTTTGGATCCCGATGTCATAATGGTAGGTGAAATGAGAGATCAGGAAACAGCTATGATAGGAATGGAAGCGGCTATGACCGGCCATTTGGTTTTTTCAACAATTCATACTAATGATGCGCCTTCTTCAGTCTCCCGTTTAATAGAAATGGGACTTCCGTCTTATTTGGTGGTTTCAACGCTTAAAGCTATTTTGGCCCAAAGACTTGCGAGAAGAATATGCAAGAAATGTAGAAAAGAACATGATCCTTTACCGGAAGAAATAGCGGTGTTTAAAGAACATGATACGGAAATACCTGAAGGCACTAAATTTTATTCTCCTGTCGGTTGTGAGGAATGTAATAAAACAGGTTATAAAGGCAGAGTGGGAATCCATGAGCTTTTGATAATGAGTCCTGAATTAAAAAAATTCGCTCTCAATGAATATGCCAGCGGTCCTTTAACCGAGAAGGCCAAAGAATTGGGTATGCGCACAATAATTCAAGACGGCCTTCAGAAAATTATAATGGGACTGACCACCATTAGTGAAGTTATAGGCGGCGGTGAAATTAAAGCTAAAGATGAATAGTTTCCCTCTATGAGTAACTCTAAAATTGATTTAAGTTTACATAAAACTCCATTTTATAAGTCTTACAAAATGGAAGAGTTTTTAGATATTTATTTTTATCATCCTCTCGGACTTGTATTCGCTAAAATTGCATATAAAATAGGGATGAATCCCAATCAGGTAAGTTTATTAAGTATGCTGATAGGTGTTATAGGCGGCATAATGCTTATAAGCGGTAAGACGGCATTATGGGGTGTAGCGCTTATAATTTTTTCGAGTGTTCTTGATAGTTCGGATGGGCAATTAGCCAGGATAACCGGCACATCCTCTCTTGCGGGAAGAGTGTTGGACGGCTTAATAGGTTATGCCGCTTTTTCAGCCGCTTACATAGCCATAGCTTTTAATTATCTTCATCTGCATCAGGGAGCTTTTTGGATTTTTATTCTTATGCTATTTGCCGGCTTTTTTTCATCCCTTCACAGCAGTATGTATGATTATTACAGGACCACCTTTGCCAGAGTAACTTCTGGCGGAGCGTTTCTGGATAAGGGAGATGAAAACGAATTAACGGGTTTTTTTGAAAAAGTTTATGCGACTTATGATGTGTATCAGAATTTTTTTGCCGCAAGTCATATGAAAGTTTTGAAGTTTTTAGAGGCTAAAAGCGGGGATTTGGCATCAAAGAAAAAATTGGCTTTAATGTATGAAGAGCAGAATTTAAAAAATGTCCATGGTTGGAATATGCTTGGTGATAATAGTAAGATTTTAGGTATTCTTTTTGCTGTTCTTTTAGGTAAAGAGTATTTGTATTTTATTTATGTTATATTTTTTCTGACTATTATTTTTGTCATTATGTTTTTTGTTCAGAAAAATGCGGATTTTAAATTTTTGAAAAAAGTTGAAGCGGAGAATTTATGAAGATTAAAATTTTTATTGTATTTATGTTTTTTGTTTTGTTTCCTTTGTCCGGGTTTTCCACTGAATTTTCCGGGTTTTCTTCCAATATTTCAAATGCTTCTTTAAAAGCATTCGCTAAAGATATCGGAGGAATATTGGGAAGCGGCGCCAATAATACTGCCAGGAGTTTGGGCTTTTCAGGTTTTGATGTCGGTTATAGGGAAGTGGTTCAATTGAAACCAAATTTTAAAAATTCTGTTTTTAAAAGTGAAAAAACAATTTCTTTGGGCTGGGTTCAAGCTGAAATAGGCATGCCGTACAGAGTAGATGGTTTTATTAGGGGAATGAATTATGATGGTTTTGCCATTACGGGCGGCGGTCTTCGTTATGGCTTGAGAAAAATATCTGATAAGCCGGGTTATACGCAAGTCATGTTTATTGTAATGGGAAATATGGCAACTCATAGAGATTTTTATTTAACTCATATTGCCTCACATATATATATATCAAAAAATGCAAAAGTAGTGATTCCTTATATGGGCTTTGGTTTTGACAGTACTAAACTTTTTGTTAATCAGGCTGATGACACCAGCCTCATTGGAAAAAAAGTTTATACATTTGAAGGTAGGTTTACGGTGGGTATGAAGTTTAAATTAAGGTTTTTTTATCTTGCTTTGGGCGGTATGATTACACATGGCCGCACTAGTCTTGAAGGAAGTTTTGGCGCCAGATTTTAAAGACGCACTTTTATCCTTTATATTTTTCTTTAAACTCTCTGCGAAGTTCTCTATCTATTTCTTGCTTTTTTATTTTCTCATGTTTATCATGAGTTTTTCGGCCTTTGCCCACGGCAAGGTGTATTTTAATCCAGCCTTTTTTTAAATAAATTGAAATGGGCACCAAGGCCATGCCTTTTTTTGAAACCAAATTTTCTATTTTTTTTATCTCTCTTTTTTTTAGCAGGAGTTTCCGTGTTTTTGTGGGGTCTATTTCAACTACTGTATTATAGACATAAGGGGCGATGCGCATGCCGTAAAGATATATTTCATTTCCGTCAATTCTGGCAAAGCTTTGTTCCATGCTTACTTGTTTCTCACGCAAAGATTTAACCTCAGGCCCTTCCAAAATGATGCCTGCTTCAAACTTTTCAATAATCTCATAATTATGTAAAGCTTTTCTATTTGTGGCAATTGTATCGGGGTATTTCTTCTTTTTCACCCGACCACCTGCCTGCGACTATAAGTCGCCTCAAATTTTAAATCAACATTTGCCAAAGGCAAATAGGTAGGTGGTAGGGTCATTGTTTTTATATTACCAAATATCATAGAATTAATAAAAAGGCAAAGCCTTTTTAAGAAGCAAGAAATAAGAAACAAGAGGCAAGATAAATAAGGAGCCTCCCTATCTATCTGACTTCTTACCTGGTTTCTTGTCTCTGTTTTTTATTTATGGGCGGGTGGCGGAACTGGCAGACGCGTACGGTTCAGGACCGTATGGATGCAAATCCTTGAGGGTTCGACTCCCTTCCCGCCCATTCTATCTTGCAGGAGTCGAAGCGAGTGAACGCCGAGCGAATAGCGAGGGAACAGGGCTATGCCCGTCAGTGAACGAGGGAAGGTGACGTAGCGAGCTCTGTTGAGCGTAGTGACCGACTTCCTTCCCGCCCATACTTCTTACCGGGGTGCTCCACTTCAACTCATCCTAAAAATAACAATTAAATACATTATTACCATACTGTTGTTGATATCGTTTTTTAGTTGTTTATGTAACTTTAATCACATTTCAAAAATATCGCTTGATATTTTTTGGCATATAAGGTAAACTTCTTATATGTGATAAGTACCTCTTACGGTATTATCTTATCTATTATCCAAATGGAGGTAGTAAAATGAAAACAAGATCAAATAAAGGTTTCACCTTGATCGAGCTTATGATAGTGGTCGCAATTATTGGTATTCTTGCCGCAATAGCAATACCTAAATTTGCCGATCTTATCAGCAAATCCAAAGAAGGAGCAACAAAGGGTGGTTTATCAGCAGTTAGAAGTTCACTGCAGGTTTACTATGGCGATAATGAAGGAATATTCCCTCTTGATGGTTTGAGCGTATTAACGGATGACGCCAAATATATCAATGAAATGCCTGAAGCCAAGCTTCCTGGAACAACAGCAGGCGATTCAAATAGTATCATGACCTATTCCACTTCTACATTGACTGGTCCTTTTGAAACTGACCTTGACAATGGCGCCGTTAATGATGGCGGATGGGCTTATGCGAATAACAACGCACAAAACAATTCTTGGGGTAATTTCCACGTAAATTGTACGGAAGATGATCTCAGGGGTGAAATTTGGACAACGTATTAATTGTCTGACTTAAAAAAGGAGCCCCGCTTTATTTTAATGAGGCGGGGCTTTTTTTATATCAGCGATTATGGATATAATTCTAATTTTTATAGCGGCCATAATAGGCCTAATGATAGGTAGTTTTCTTAATGTTTGTATTTATAGAGTTCCAAAGGGCTTATCTATAATCAAGCCCCGTTCTTTATGCCCAAAATGTTCAAACTCTCTCAAATTTTACGATAATATTCCCGTTCTAAGTTTTATAATACTGGGGGGGAAATGTAGGAATTGTAAAAATCCAATCTCTCTGCGTTATCCCATCATTGAGTTAATCACAGCTATTATAACGGCTTTAATGTTTTTTAAATGGAGCTCGAATCCTTTTTGGCTTGCCGCCACCCTTATCTCAAGCTATATATTTATTGTTATCGCGATTATTGATTTTGAAACTATGATGATAGCGGATATCTTCTCGTATGCCATAGTTTTTTTGGGCTTATCTTTTTCCTTTTTTAATCCTAATTTTTTAGGCGCTCCGCTTTATAAATTGGCGCAATCTGCCATAGGCGCTTTAGTTGGAGCGGCTATGATATGGTTATTGGCTTTTATAGGTAAGAAAATTTATAAAAAAGAGGCAGTCGGGGATGGCGATATTTTTCTGATGGCTGCAATCGGCGCTATGCTTGGCGTAGAGGGCATATTGACCTCTCTTATAATAGCTTCAGTGTTCGGTTCCGTTTATGGAGTAGCATTAATGGTTCTTAAAAAAGCCAAAAGATTTGACCATATTCCTTTCGGCCCTTTTTTAGTTCTTGGCGCCATTATAAATATGTATTCATTTATTGGCATAAATACTTTCTTTTTTTATATTTAAATTATTTCTTAATTTTTCTAAAAAACTAACTATAGTATATCTGAGATAAACTTAGTAAGTTGTATTTTTTTATTCAAAAAAAATGAGAAAATGCGTTTGTCACATTTTCTCAAATAAAAAAATACGGAAGAGGAGGGATTCGAACCCTCGAAACCCTTACGAGTTTACAGACTTTCCAGGTCTGCGCCTTCAACCGCTCGGCCACCCTTCCATATAAAGCAAAATTAAAAAGAACAAAACTCATTTTCGTCGCGTCATAATAAAATGGTTGGGATAGGATTCGAACCTATGTAGGACGGAGTCCGACGGTTTTACAGACCGTTGCTTTTGACCGCTCAGCCACCCAACCATTAGGCGACAATAACAGTATAGCAAAAAAGGGAATTCAGAATAAAGAATACGGATGATGGTTGTTTATTTCATTTGTAAAGAACAAAAAATATATAATTAGACTATAAGAATTTCTTATAGCCATATAAAATATGGCAGATAGGTTTATGGAGGCAACATGTGCTTAGCTCTTCCCGGAAAAATAATTTCTTTTAAAAAAAATCTTGCCCAAGTGGATTTCAATGGAACAAAAAGAGAGGTTTCAATCGATCTCGTTCCTGAGGCAAAAAAAAATGATTATGTTCTTGTTCATGCGGGTTTTGCCATAAGCATTTTAAGTAATCAGGAAGCTAAGGAAACACTGAATATTTTTAGTGAAATTTACAATATAAAAGAGGAAAAAAACAATGACCCTACCACCTCCTCAGGCCGTAAGACGGCCTCAAAAAAACATCAATCAAAGATTGATGAGGAGGTGGTAGGGTGACAGTAAAGAATAAATTTTCCTCACCTTTGTGGAGTGATTCTTCAATGGCTTCCAATGCTTTTAAGGAAATAAAAAAACTTGTTCTTCAAATATATGCTAAAACGGGCGAAACAATTAATTTTATGGAAGTTTGCGGCACTCATACTATGGCTATTGCAGCCTCTGGTATGAGAAAATTTTTCCCAAAGGAATTAAAAATGCTTTCAGGACCGGGTTGTCCGGTTTGCGTAACATCACAGGGTGATATAGATAGAATTCTTGAAATAGCCGGCATTAAGGATGTTATTATAACCACTTTCGGGGATATGATGAGAGTAAAAGGTTCTTTAGGTAAAGATCTCCATTCCATGCGAGAGACGGGCGCCGATATAAGAGTGCTTTATTCTCCTTTGGATGCTTTAACCATTGCGTCCCAGAACAAAGATAAAAAAATTGTTTTTATCGGTGTAGGTTTTGAAACTACGTCTCCCATAATAGCTCAAACTGTTTTTCATTCCCAGAAAAGAAAAATAAATAATTTTTTTATCACTCCTTTATTTAAACTTGTTCCACCCGCGCTCAAAGCTGTTTTGCCTGCTAATCATAAAATTTCCGGCTTCATTCTTCCCGGTCATGTGAGTGTTATTATAGGCTCTAAGGCTTATGATTTTGTTGTGAAAAAACATAAAGTTCCTTGCGTTGTAGCGGGCTTTGAACCAATGGATATTATTGGTGGTATTAATATGCTTCTTTTGCAAATTTTGCATAAAGTGCCGAAAGTTGAGACAGAATATTTTAGAGCGGTTAAAATGGATGGCAATAAGAGCGCTCAGGCAATCATGAAAAAAGTTTTAAAGGTTGCTACTGCCGAATGGCGAGCTATCGGAAGTATTGAGAAATCAGGTTTGGTTTTAAGTGATGCTTTTAAACGTTTTGATGCCTTTAAGCATTTTAAGATTAAGCATTATTTGTCAAAGGAGCCCAAAGGGTGTATTTGTGGAAAAATTATTATGGGACAAGCTCTTCCTACAGATTGCAAGTTTTTTGGTAATAAATGCACACCTTCAGATGCAATAGGACCATGCATGGTGTCATCGGAAGGCGCTTGCGCGGCTTGGTTTAAATATGGAGGACAAAGGGGATAGAAGCAAGAGGCAAGAAATAAGAAGCAAGATTAATAAGGAAACTCCTTATATTTCTGCCATCTGATTTCTCCCGTGTAACTTTGTTCACGGGACTAACATCCTTGAAATCTTTCAGATTCCTAAGGGTGACATCTGGCTTCTGATTTCTTACTTATTATGAATATTGAAACATTAAAAGTTTTTAAGGACCTTATTGAAACGGGAAGTTTTTCCAAGGCGGCTGAGATTAATTATGTTTCTCAATCCGCCATAAGTCAGCAAATAAAAAAACTTGAAGTGATTCACAAGTCTAAATTATTAAGCAGAGTGTCAAATAAAATACATCTTACCTCTTCAGGGGAAACTCTTTATAGAGCGGCCAAAAAAATACTTATTACTTATGATGATGCGATTGGTTCCATAAAACAATCTGTGATTGATAAAAAATCCGCTAAAATAAAAATTTCAACTATTTACAGCGTTGGAACTTATGTCTTGCAAAGTTATATACGAAAGTTTATGAAAGTAAGCCCCCTGACGGAAGTGAATGTTGAATATAAACGTTTTTCACAAGTTTATAATGATATCGCTTTAGGCCGGGCGGATTTTGGAATTCTTTCTTGCCATTCTCCCGTCAATAATAAAACTCTTTCCGCATCTTATATGTGTGAAGAAGAAATGGTTTTGATAGTGGGTTTGGGGAGTAAATTCGCTAAAATGAAAAGTATAAATATTCATGAAATGGCCGGTAAGGATTTTGTGTTTTTTGATAAGGTTTTTCCTTCCAGAAAATATATCGACGGTATTTTTAAGAAAAATAAAATTAAAGTGAATGTTAAAATGGAAGTGGATAATATTGAAACCATAAAGACTTATGTTAAATCAGGGCTGGGGTTTTCCATTGTTCCTAAATCAGTGATAAGAAAATCTGAAAAGGATGTGGATATTCATATTTTGAAATTTTTAGGTATTAAGATGGCAAGGACTGTTTCTGTAATATACAATAAGAATAAAAAAATGTTTAAGGCCGATAAAGAATTCTTGGAAATTACCAAATGTCATTTGAAATCATAATAAAAGGGGTGCTGTGTGACCCTACCACCCCCTTATAAAGACGGCGAAAGAATTGGGTGTGTAAATTTTTTAAGAAGTTTGAAAATAGTGAGTTTTACATATGTTGGACGGCAAATGTGGAATGCCGGCTTTATCAATACAATTTAATAAAAAAGCGGCTTATGGCCGCTAAGGTGGTGGTAGGGTGAAAATTAAAACTAAAGAAAAAATTATTTTGGCGCATGGCTCAGGCGGCAGGCTTACTCATGAATTGGTGAAAAATTTGTTTGTTAAAAAATTCTCAAATAAAATTTTAAATAAATTGGATGATTCCGCTGAAATAAAGATGAAAAATTGCCGGATAGCTTTTACAACAGATTCTTATGTGGTGAATCCCATTGAATTTCCCGGCGGGGATATGGGAAGAATTGCCGTTTGCGGAACAGTTAATGATCTTGCGGTTAAAGGCGCGAGGCCTTTAGCTATTAGCGCTGGATTTATAATGGAAGAGGGTTTTGAAATGAAGACTCTTGAACGTATTGTCTCTTCTATGCGAAAGGCGGCAAAAGAAGCGGGAGTCGAGATAGTAACCGGTGATACCAAGGTTGTTGAAAGAGGCAAGGCTGACAAAATTTTCATAAATACATCGGGTATAGGAATTATTGAAAATAAAATTTATCTTTCAGCTTCCAAGATTTGTAAAGGAGATTCAATTATCGTTAATGGAAATATAGCGGACCATGGCGTTACTGTTATGAATGCCAGAAATAATCTCGGTTTTAAGGGTAATATTAAAAGCGATGGAGCTCCGCTTAATGGTTTGATAAAAAAAATTCTCTCATCTTGCAAACATATAAAATGTATTCGAGATTTGACAAGAGGAGGGCTTGGCACCTCTTTAAATGAAATAGCCGATACTGCAAGACTTTCCATGCTTATAAATCAAAAAAATATTCCTTTAAGTCCTTCCATAGAAAGCGCTGCCGCTCTTTTGGGCTTGGACCCGCTGTATGTTGCCAATGAAGGTAAAATAGTTTTATTTGTTAAGAAAGCTGAAGAAGCTAAAGTTCTTAAGTTAATGAGAAGTCATAAATACGGCAGAAATGCCCAAGTTATAGGTTCTGTTCTAAAAGAAAAAAAACCACAAGTGAGAATGAGAACTTTGATGGGCGGAGAGAGAATAGTTCTTATGCTTGAAGGCGATCAATTGCCCAGAATTTGCTAATAGGGTCTTGCAGTCAAAATTTATAAAGGCGTCCTATTTTAAAATTAAGTTATAAGTTGAAACTATGAAAAAAATATTCTTTTGGATATTAAGTTTTATAATAACCGTTTCTTTCGCCTATTTCCAAAGAATAACCGGCCCTACTTATCCCATAAAAAATACAATTAATTATGAAAATACCGATGTAAATTATTATTTACCCAGAAGTTGCACTATTGGCAAAAATGATTGCATTATAAAGGTAAAGTCGGATAGGGAAATAGAAGCCAATCTTATTTGGCGCCGATATAAAACAGCAGATAAATGGTCTTTTCTAAAAATGAATTATGCAGATAGGCAACTAAGCGCTTCTATTGACGATCAGCCGCCTGCCGGCAAAATTGAATATAAAGTTGAAATAGGAGATAAAGATAATAAGTTATTACTTACTCAAAAGCCTATTGTAACTAGATTTAAGGGGGATGTTCCGCCTCATATTCTTATCCCTCATATTTTATTTATGTTCCTTTTTATGCTTTTTTCGGTCAGGATTTTTTTAGGCGTGATGGACAAAAAATATATTTTGAAACACCCTGTCTTTTTCAATATTTTTTTTCTGGCCATTGGCGGTTTTATATTCGGTCCTCTCACTCAGAAATATGCTTTCGGGTTTTATTGGACGGGCTTTCCTTTCGGTCATGATTTAACTGATAATAAGGCTCTTATAATGATGGTTTTCTGGATAATGGCCGCTATATCCATATATAAATTCAAATATCCCAGAAGATGGGTGGCTTTCGCTTTCATGGTTACTTTCGCCATGTATCTTATTCCGCATAGTGTGCTTGGCAGTGAGTTTGATTATAATAAGCAAGAGATGGTTGGAATAAAAAAATAATGGCGATTATAAGAAAAAAATTAATAATAAACGGAGTGGTTCAAGGAATAGGCTTCAGGCCTTTTATTTATAAGATTGCTTTAAAAAATAAGATTCTGGGTTTTGTGAAAAATACTTCACAAGGGGTTGTTGTTGAGATTCAGGGTTCAAAAAGCGATATTAAAAACTTTATTGCGGATTTAAATATTTTAAAACCTTCTCAATCATTAATAGAATCTCTTAAAATTTCAGTCCTTAAATTAAAAAAGGAGAAAGATTTTAAAATTACCAAAAGTGAAAAAACTTTAAAAACACAAGGTATTATTCCTCCGGATTTGGCTTTATGCGCCGATTGCCGAAAGGAAATGAAAAATTTAAAAGATAGAAGATATCTCTATCCTTTTATAAATTGCACCAATTGCGGTCCGAGATTTACAATAGTGAAAGATATTCCATATGATCGGCCGCGAACAACAATGAAAAAGTTTAATATGTGCCGGACTTGCAGAAAAGAATATGAGAATCCCTTAGATAGAAGATTTCATGCTCAGCCCAATGCTTGCCCTGATTGCGGGCCTAAGGTGTATTCAATAGCGGGTAGGAAAAACCTGGAAGGTATTGAGGCCTTAAAGGCTGCGGCAGATGTTATTATGAAAGGGGGAATTTGCTCTTTGCAGAGTTTGGGTGGATTTCATATTGCTTGTGATGCTTTAAATAAAAAAGCCGTTTCGCGCATTCGAAAATATAAGATTAGGCCGTCAAAGCCTTTTGCTTTAATGGTTTCAAGTTTAAAAGATGCAAAAAAAATTTGTTTAATTGGGAAAAAAGAAGAAGAAATTCTTCTCTCACCTTCTTCCCCGGTTGTCATGCTCAAAAAACGCAATCATGCTTGCGATTTAATTTCTCCCCGGCTTTCAACTATAGGCTTAATGATAAGTTATACTCCTTTGCATGAAGCTTTATTTCAAATATTAAGATCCAAAGGTTTTAATAACCCACTTCTTATGACATCAGGGAATAAGCGGGATGAGCCCATAGCCAAAAGTCTAGTACAGGCTAAAGAGAAGTTAAAGGGGCTTATTGATCTTGCGCTTTATAATGATAGGGATATTCACAATAGAATAGATGATAGTGTTGGTTTTGTGATGAAAGATGATTTTTATCTTATTCGCCGGGCGAGAGGTTATGTTCCGGGTTCAATAAAAATGCCGGTAGAAGAGAAGGGTTCAGTTTTGGCTTTTGGCGCGGATTTAAAAAATACTTTTTGTCTTACTCGTGGGGCGCAGGCTTTTGTTTCTCAGCATATAGGTGATTTAAGTGAAATTGAAAATCAGAATTTTCAATCTGAAACCATTTTTAAATTTAAAAAACTTTTAGCTATTAAGCCTCAAATAATAGTTTGTGACACTCATCCAAATTATCATTCAACTTTAATCGCAAAAAAAACAAAAACCAAGCTGGTAAAAATTCAGCATCATTTAGCTCATATTTTAAGTGTTGCCGCCGAACATCAAATAAAGAAGCCTTTTATGGGACTTGCCTTGGATGGTACGGGTTATGGTTTAGATAAAAATATTTGGGGTTCGGAGTTTATAAGCGTAAAAGGCGCAAAAGCCGAGAGGCTTGCGCATATGGCTTATTTTCCGCTTCCCGGTGGGGACGCGGCTCAAAGTGAAATATGGAGATGTTCTTTGTCTCTGATTAAAATGTTGGATAAAAAATTTTTTATTAAAGGTAGGAAATTATTTAAAGGAATAGATAAAGAAAAAATTCGCATTGTGGAAAAGATGATTGAAGCGGAAATAAATACGCCTTTAACCTCCAGTATGGGAAGGCTTTTTGATGCTGTGACTTCTTTAGCTCTAGTTCGGCAATATGCTGAATATGAAGCGCAGGGACCCATGGAAATGGAAAGTCTTTTTAAAAGAAAAAGTTCAAAGCCATATAAATTCGCGCTTAATAAAATAGAAAACAAAATTATAATTGACCCTTTGCCGGTAATAGCTGAAATATTAAAAGAGCCTGTATCTTCCCTGAGAGCTCAAATTATATCGGAAAAATTTCATACCGGCTTAAGTGTGATGATAAAAGATGTTTTTGTTTCTCTGAGAAGATTAAATAAAATAGGAACGATATGTCTTTCAGGGGGAGTTTTTCAAAATAAAATTCTTTTAGGCTTAACCAAAACTCTTCTTGAAAAAGAAGGCTTTGAGGTTTTTACCAATAGAAAGCTTCCCGCCAATGATGCTTGTGTATCTTTAGGGCAAGCCTATGGGGCTTTAAAGAAAATCAACTTTAGCTTATAAGAGTTTCTAATATTTTAATTCTTTTATTCCTCAGGGAATCTATTGACTTGGTTTTTTATTGCCCTTTTATTTTTATTGTGCTACTATTTCTTAAAAGGTAACACCTAATGTTAAAACTTAAAAGATTCGGCGTTTCCATAGATCATAATCTGCTAGAAAAATTTGACGCCCATATAAAAAAGAAAAAATATGTCAATCGTTCAAAGGCAATTTCCGATTTAATGAGGAAAGAATTTGTTATTGAAGAGTATGAAAGCAATTCCATTATTGCCGGAGCCATAACTATAGTTTTTAATCATCATAAAAGAGATTTACTGGATAAAATAACGGATATTCAGCATGCTTCCCACGGCTTGATAATATCCAGCCAACATATTCATTTGGATAATGACAATTGTCTTGAAATAATAGCGGTTAAAGGTAAATATCTCAAAGTTAAGGGTCTCGCTGATAATTTAAGTTCTATTAAAGGGGTAAATCATAAGAGCCTGTGTGTATCTACAACAGAGAAGTGCTTGTAAAAATTTTTTAGCTGGAGTGTTACGAAAATAAAAAAAGTGCCACAAAAACAAGAAATTTTATCTTAGGAGTAATATATGCATATACCTGATGGGTTTTTAAGCGCGCCGGTTTTTGCCGGCTCATGGGGAGTTTCTTTGGGAACTTTGATTTATTTCACCAAAAGAATCGCCAAAAAAATATCTGACAAAACGGTTCCGCTTTTGGGCGTTATGTCTGCTTTTGTTTTTGCCGCGCAAATGCTTAATTTTCCTGTTATGGGTGGAACAAGCGGGCATTTGATAGGAGGAACTCTGGCGGCTGTAGTCTTGGGGCCGATGTGCGGGGCAATATCCGTGAGCATTGTACTCATCGTTCAATGCTTTATTTTCCAGGATGGCGGTATTACGGCTTTGGGGGCTAATATTTTTAATATGAGCCTTTTGGGTTCCTTTGTTTCTTATTATATATATCGGGGGATTTTAAAGATAGTTGGAAAGGATAAATTTGTGGCGGCAGTGGCCATAGCAAGTTGGAGTTCTGTAATGCTTGCAGCTACAGCGTGTTCTTTTGAACTCGTTTTTTCAAACACTGTGCCTCTTAAAATTGTTTTGCCTTCCATGCTTTTTGTGCATATGTTCATTGGAATAGGAGAGGCGATTATAACTTCTTTTGTGGTAGCCTTTCTCCTAAAAGTAAGGCCCGATTTAATTTATGCTAACTTAAGCGGCAAAAATTTAAATATGGAAGGGGTGAAAATATGAAAAGAAAGGATATTGTTATAGGTTTGCTTGCATCGGGAATATTGGCAGTGAGTTCATTTATCGCTTCAAGCTGGCCGGACGGACTTGAGAAAATTGCCGAGCAGAAAGGATTTATAGACTCAAGTAAAACTCTTTTGAATTCTCCCATGCCGGATTATCTTGCCCCTTTTATTAAAAATGAAATCATAGCTCAAGGCATTGCTGGACTGACGGGCGTTCTTGTGGTCTTTCTTGTGGCAATTTTAACGGGGAAGCTGGTTGAATCCATGGCGAAATGAAATATTCATTTGAAAGCGCTTATTTTGAAGGCGAAAGTCTTATCCACAAAATAAATGTCAAAACAAAAATAATAGTTTTACTTTGCTTGCTTTTGGCTATTGTTTTGACGCCTCTTAAATATTCGGCTTTGTTTTGTGTTGAATTATTGTTCGTGGTTTTTTTAATTTTTTTGTCGGGTTTGCCGTTTAAATTTATATTTTTAAGAATTCTCAAGCTTTTGCCGTTTTTAGGTTTAATATCTCTGTCTCTTCTTTTTAAAGAGGGGGGCTTTTATTTGTTTGTTTCCGCTTTGGCTAAGTCTTTTTTTGCGGTTATTTTAACCACCATTATTTTTTCAACCTCAAAGTTTCCCGATATATTAAAGGCTTTGGAAGAATTGAAAATTCCCAGGATATTTACGGAAAGTTTGAATTTGATGAGAAGATATATATTTGTTTTTGAGGATATGATTTCACAAAATAAAAGAGGTTTTGATTCTAGAAATATTGGAAAAATCGGGAGTTTAAGGAAAATTACAATATTTTCAAATATGATAGGCATAATGATTATTAAAGTTTTTGAAAAATCACAAAAGGTGTATATGGCAATGTTATCGAGAGGTTATAATGGAAAATTTAGCGATTGAAGCGGAAAAAATTTCCTTTTCTTATCCTGATCAAAGAGATGTTTTCAAAAATATTTCTTTCAAGATCAAAAAGGGAGAAAGCGTAGCCCTAATAGGCGCGAACGGAGCCGGAAAATCCACATTGCTTCTTCATTTAAACGGACTTTTGAAGGGAACGGGAATTTTAAAAATAAATGGAAAGGTGACGGATAAAAAGAATTTAAAAGAAATAAGACGTTTAGCCGGTATTGTTTTTCAAGATTCTTCAAGTCAGCTTTTTATGCCCAGCGTATTTGATGATGTTGCTTTCGGTTTGGAAAATTTGGGATTTTCAAAAGAGGAGACAAAAGCAAAAGTTTTCAATATTCTTAAAGAGATAGGGATATATGATAAGAAAGAAAAATTTTCCCACCATTTGAGCATTGGGGAGCAAAGAAAAACCGCTATAGCTTGCGTTTTGGCCATGTCTCCTGAAATATTGGTTTTGGATGAACCAAGTTCAAATTTGGATCCTCGCTCTAGAAGAAATTTTATCCAGCTTTTAAAGAAAATAAATGTGACAAAAATCATAGCCACGCATGATTTGGATATGGCCATGGATTTATGTGAGAGAACGATTTTATTGAGCGATGGCCGGGTTTTCGCCGACGGAAAAAGCGAAGATATTTTAAATGACAAAATATTGTTAGAAAAGGCCGGGCTTTAAAAATTAAAGTTCACGCATAAATTAAAGAAGCCGGCGCTTGCGCCGGCTTCTTCCTTTTTAAGCTTTTAGTTTTAGGGTAATTTTTTGGTAATTTATCTCATCAGCTTCTGAGATGTTTTATTTATTAAGTCTTGAAAGAAAAATTTGCTAAAATTTGCCGCAATGAAGAATATAAAAACCAAGCTTTACGATATAATTTTCGAAGCTGAAACTTTCGGTGGAAAACTTTTTGATATCCTTCTTATAGTAGCTGTTATTGTAAGTATAGCCTGCGTTTCAATGGAATCGGTAGTTTCCATAAAACATAAATTTGGAAAAGAGCTTGTAATGGCCGAATGGTTTTTTACCATTCTTTTTACTATAGAATATTTTCTGAGAATATTTATAGTTCCAAAAACAAAATCGTATGTTTTTAGTTTTTTTGGTATAGTCGATTTATTGGCCATATTGCCGACGTATTTAAGTTTTTTCATCCCGGGTTCTCAAATGCTTTTGACTGTAAGGGCCTTGAGACTTCTCCGAGTTTTTAGGGTTCTAAAGCTTACCAGATACACAAATGCTATTCAAATTCTTATGACGGCGTTAAAGGAAAGCCGGGCAAAAATAATAGTTTTTTTATGGGCGGTTATAAGTGTTGTTATTATAATAGGCTCCATAATGTATTTGGTCGAGGGACCTGAGAGGGGATTTACTAGTATACCCAAATCTGTGTATTGGGCCATAGTTACAATGACTACGGTCGGTTATGGAGATATCACACCTCATACCAGTTTCGGTCAGCTTATAGCCTCGGCACTTATGATAATGGGCTATTCGTTGATAGCGGTTCCCACGGGTATACTCACGGTTGAGTTATCAAGCGTAACTCATAAAAATGAATGTAAATTAAAATGTCGTAATTGTGGGAAGGCGTGCCATGATTTGGATGCCAAATTCTGCAATGTCTGTGGTAAAACTTTGGCATAGTTCAGCAAACGAAATTTAACTACGCTCTTTAAAATTATCCCGTTAACTCAATTGAAATTAAAAAAACGACCCAAATCATAATGATTTGGGTCGTTAAATATGCGCCCCCAAGGGGATTCGAACCCCTGATCTCCGCCGTGAAAGGGCGGCGTCCTGGGCCGCTAGACGATGAGGGCATAAAACGGAAACTATTGCGGCCATGAAATTAAAATTTAAAAATCTACGACTTAAATCATATTTTAAGCTTGTTTCATATGAGGGGCTTTTTATATGATTGAAAGATAATTTATCAATTACAGAGCAGTATGTCAAACTGCTCTGTTGTAT
>CAZHQC010000018.1:0-27866 GCA_964534135.1 uncultured Elusimicrobiaceae bacterium
GACTATGACATTTCTATTTAACGCATATATGACATTTTAAAAAAATTACTACACTATCTCTAACGGGGCTTGCTTTTCTTAAATTAAATCTATAAAATCATTATATGGCTTTAATAATAAAATCATTGTTCGGAATATTCTGGGTATTTTCTTCGGCTTTTCTTTCTTTTCTTATTTATATCGTAATGCAAACCGAATCAGATCCAAGTCTCAGATGGGCCTGGCTGACTATGGCAGTTCTCACATTTGCGGGAGCCTCCCTATTAGCCTATATAGTCATAACCGCCGGCAATAACGCTTCTGAACCCGCACGCAAGGAACCAGAGGAAATAGAACCCTCTTCCACTAAGTCTTCTGAAACCGATACAAAGTAATGCCAAAAAATCTCCTTATAAAAGGCGGAAAAATTGTTCTTGAGAAATCCGTTCAAAATGCGGATATTTTAATTGAAAACGGCCGAATAACCGCTATATTTAAAAAAACCAATTTTTTAAAAATTAATTTTAAAAATATAAAAATTTTAGACGCTAAAGGACTTATTGTACTCCCCGGCATCATAGACCCTCATGTGCATTACAATCTCCATCTTGAAAAAGGACAAAAGACGAGCGATGATTTTCTGTCCGGTTCAGCGGCGGCCATAGCGGGAGGGGTAACAACCGTTATTGATTATACGGGACAAAAACCGGGAACTCCTCTAAAAAAAGGGCTTTCAAGCAGGCTAAAAGAAGCGAAGAATAAAATGCATACCGACTACTCTTTTCACTGCATAATTCCATCCTGGCAAAAACTTAAAAATCCCGAAAATCAAATGAAGGAAGTTATTAAAAGCGGAGTGCCTACCTTTAAATTGTTTATGGCCTATCAATCACGAGGCCTAATGAGTGACGATAAAGCTTTATTAAATGCTTTTATGGCGGCAAAAAAAGAAAATGCCCTCATATGTCTCCATGCTGAAGATGGAAAAGAAATTGATATTTTAACAGCTAAATATAATAATCAAAAATATCCCGCTCTTAAGGCTCATTATCTATCAAGGCCGGACTATACCGAATGGAAAGCCGTTCAAAGAGCTATTTTTTGGGCTAAAAAGGCAAAAGCGCAGGTCTATTTTGTTCATCTTTCAAGCGGTGTTTCCGCGCAAATTATAAAGAAAGAATCAAAAAAATTTAAAACCATATTTGCAGAAACATGTCCGCAGTATCTTACTTTGGATGCCAAAAACTTAAAGAAAAAAACAGCCTACCTCTTTACTTCCTGCCCGCCCATAAGAAACAAAAAAGACTCTAAACTTCTTTGGAAAAATTTAAAAGATGGCGCCCTTCAAGTAATAGCCACAGATAATTGCACTTTCAATACAATACAAAAAAAAACATATGCCGGAGATCTACTAAAAATGCGCATGGGCCTTCCCGGATCAGCGACCTTGCTCCCTCTTATTTATACTCATGGCGTAAAAGAAAAGAAAATAACATTAATTCAATTATCAAAATTAATGGCCTCAAATCCCGCTAAAATAATGGGCTTATATCCCAAAAAGGGGACTATTAAAATAGGAAGTGACGGAGACTTTGCCATTATAGACCCTAAAAAAATAAAAACAACGGATTTCAAGAATTTAAAACATAATTGTGATTGGTCGCCTTATCAAGGTATGAAATTATACGGTTTTCCAAAATATACGATTTTAAGAGGGGAAATAAAAGCCAAAGACGGAGATTTAATTAAGCCTTTGAAGCCATCAGGGAAATTCATTAAAAGAAAAAGGAAGTAAGACAGAGAGTTAGTATTGTTAACGAAGTTTATTACAAGACTCAATGATTAGGACTCAACAAGAAATAGGCTTTTGCCGCCTTTATATCTTCAGCTATTTGCTTCTTTAAGCTTTCAGGTAAACCAAATTTTTTCTCACCTCTAAGTCTTTTTAAAAATTCAATCTTTAAGGTTTTACCGTAAATATTCTTATCAAAATCAAGAATATGCGCTTCAAGAATTAAATGAGATTTTGATTTATCGATAGTGGGGCGATAACCCGAGTTCGCAACTCCATTATAAATATTACCATCCAATATAAGTTTTACCGCGAAAACTCCGGGAGGAATAATTTTTAGAGCGGGAACATTTATATTTGCCGTCGGAAAGCCCAATTGCCGGCCTATGCGCGCGCCCTTTATTATTTTCCCCGTTATCGAATAATTCCAACCCAAACACTTATTGGCATCTTCGATATTACCTAAAATTAATTGCCGTCTTATTAAAGAGGAAGATATTTTATGGCTTTTGAAATTTACAAAAGACATATGCTTAAAATGGATTGATTTCTTTGCGCACATCTCTTTCAAGAAACTAAGATTTCCCCGACGATCTTTTCCAAAAGCAAAGTCATGGCCTACACATATCCCACTCGCGTCATAATGGCCTATAATAATATTATTGAAAAAATCTTCCGCGCTCATAGTTCCAACATTGGCATCAAAAACGATACTCTCATATTTATCAACTCTCATGTTTTTTAATAATAAATTTCTCTCTTCAGGGAGCGTAATCAGACAATTTGAATTTTTACCTGAAAAGTAAAATCGAGGGGAAAGAGGAAAATAAACCACAATACTTTTCATCCCATGTTTTAAACTTTCTTTAATGGTGGCTTTTATGATTTTTTGATGCCCGAGATGAACTCCGTCATATGTTCCTATCGTGATATAATTTGCCATATTATCTGTATTCCAAAAAGGAGGGAACATCCCTTAATTTAGAAACTACCTGCTCATAAGAAGCGTTTTTAAAAAAATCCATATCCACAGCTTCATCCACATTCCAAGAAGCGATACTTTCACGACGCAACTCCGACAAATGCCCGCCACAACCAAGCTTTGTGCCTATTTCTTGAGCTATGGAACGGATATAAGTTCCCGAAGAGCATTCAATTTTAAAACTCAAAAAAGGTTTCTTATAAGCGTACTTCATCCATTTAACATTAACTTGTCTCTTTATTGTAGGTACTTGTATGTTTTTACGCGCCAGCTTATAAAGACGCTTCCCTTTATATTTGACTGCAGAGAAAGGGGGAACATTCTGATCAATTTTACCTGTCATAAAAGTAATAATCTGCTTTAAAGAGGTTGAAGTAAAATCACCCACCCTGGTTTCCTTTAAAATCCGCCCTTCAGCGTCCCAAGTATCAGTTTCAATGCCAAGCTTTATTGTGCCTGTATAAACCTTATTACAATTTTGAACTTTCGCTTGAGCTTTAGCGGCCGACCCCACAAACAGAACCAATAAACCCGTCGCCATAGGATCAAGAGTCCCACTATGTCCAATTCTTCTTATCTTAAGCTTTTCTCGTAAAAGCTTAACTACTCCATGGGAAGTTACCTGGGAAGGTTTATCAAACAACAAAATACCTGATATATCAGGCGTGATATTTTTCATAATCATACTGAACTTATTTTTTTAAAATTTTTGATACTTCTTGTCGTATTTGTTTCTCAATTGCAATTAAGGAGAGGTTTGATTTACAACCGGCGGCATGCTTATGCCCGCCTCCGCCAAACTTCTTAGCTAAAGCGCTTACATCAATATTACCTTTTGAACGGAAAGTAATACTAACTCTATTGGCTTCCTGCCTGAATAAAACGGAAATTTTAACTCCTGGCACCATCATACCATGATTGATAACACTTTCAGTATGCTCAGAAGAGGCATTTGTTTCCTTGAAATCAGCATTGGTAAGTCTCATAAAAGCGGCTTTATCGGAAAAAGCCAATTCCATACTTAAAAGCGCCCTAGCCAAAATTTTAAGGGCTTTATAAGCCCGAGTTGAAAAAAGCAAATCGTTAATTCTTGAAAAATCAAAACCTGTCTGAAGCAATCTTGCCGCTATTTCAAGGGTTCTGGGATTAGTCGCGGGATAATGAAAACGTCCGGTATCGGTTACTATTCCCGTATAAAGAGAAATCGCCTCACTTTTTGTTATTTTCACCTTCATACTGTAAAAAAGTCGATAAATTATTTCAGCGGTTGAAGCGGAGGCATTATCTATTATATTTATATCTCCAAATCTTTCTGAAGTCTTATGATGATCTATGTTAACAAGAACTTTTACTTTTTTATCCATATTCTTTAGATCACCCGCTCTCTTAGGGGTACTGCTTTCAAGAAGTATCATCACATCATAGGAGGCTTTGGGAATCTTACCTATTTTAATGGTTTTAACTTTTGGCAAAAAGCTGAGATTGGCGGGAATAGGATCATTTGAAAACAAATAAACTCTTTTGCCCATTCTTTTAAGAACAGATGAAAGAGCAAGCATAGAACCTAAGGTATCTCCGTCGGGATTAATATGCCCCGCAAGAAAAAAAGTTTTATGTTTATGAATTAAATTTTGAATTTTTCTAAGTTCTTTTTCCATGCCCTATTCTTTCTCATCATCATTCATAGCATCTGTCGTATCATCATGAGTATCACTATGTATATCATCCTCATGCAATTTATTAAAAAGTTTTTCTATTTTGGCGGCTTCATCAGGAGTGGAATCAAATTTAAAGTTTATATTTGGAATAACCTTTAACCTAAGACGTTTTTTCAAGGTTTGCCTTATGCCCCAAGTCGCTTTTTCTAAAATTCTCAAATTTTGACGCTTATCACTATCACTTCCAAGAACAGAAAAATAAACAGCAATGTCTTTTATGTCACTGGTAAGCTTTACACCGGTCAAAGTCAAGATGCCATAAGAATTAAGGCCATTAACATTTTTTAAAGCGAAACTTATTTCCCTAAAGAAAAGTTCGCTTAATCTATCATGCCGTCTACCCATCGGTTAAACGCCTCACCCTTTCTTCTTTGGTTATAGCTTCAATAAAATCTCCAACGGCAAAATCCTTGCAGCCTTCCGTTAAGATTCCACACTCAATATTCTTATCGACTTCTTTAACATCATCTTTAACTCTCTTGAGTCCGGAGACCTTTCCTTTACTCACAACTTCTCCATCTCTTATAAGCCGCATATCTTGATTTCTTTTGATCTTGCCCTCTCTTACTATACTACCGGCAACTCTTCCGGAACTCAAGTCAAATATTTGAAGAATTTCAGCCTTACCGGTAACAATTTCCACTATTTCCGGCTCCAATAAACCGTTCATTGAGGCGGTTACATCTTCAAGAAGCTCGTAGATAATCTTATATGTTCGAATTTCAATACCCTGTATCTTGGCTTTTTCTATAATCTGATTATCGGCCTTAACATGAAAACCCATAATTATGGCATTACTAGCTTTCGCCAACAAAAGATCGGATTCGACAATATGTCCTATGCCTGAATGAAGTATATGTATGGCAACTTCAGGAGTACTCAATCGCTCAAGAGAATCCTTAATAGCCTGCATCGAGCCAAACATATCCGTCTTTAAAACAATATTTAGCGTCTTAAGCAAGTGCTGTTCAACTTGAGATTTAAGAGACAGCAAACTTACATGTTTTTGATGAATAAAAGATTCTTCCTTCTTTATTTGTTTTCTCTTATCGGAAATTCTACGAGCATCCTTTTCGCTCTCCATCACTTTAAGCATATCTCCGGCATGAGGCAAATGACCGGCAATACCCAAAATTTCGGAAGGATAACTTGGAGTTGTGGAAATCAGAAGTTTATTATTATCATCTTTCATAGCTCTTATTTTTCCATAAGTTGTGCCTACAATAAAAGCATCGCCGGTTTTAATCGTACCGCCAATATTTACTATTGTGGCGATATTTCCTCTTTTAGGATCGAGCTTAGTTTCAATCACAATCGCCTTACCGGCTTTATTGGAATTTCCTTTCAATTCCATCATATCACTCTGCAATATGACCATGTCCAATAACTTATCCAGATTAAGTTTCTTTTTGGCCGAGATTTCAACCATTATGGTTTTACCGCCCCAATCTTCAGAAACCAATTCATAATTGGCAAGTTCCTGAATAATTTTCTTGGGATCTGCGGTAGGAAGATCAATTTTATTTATTGCGACTATTATCGGAACTCCCGCAGCTTTAGCATGATTTATAGCTTCTATCGTCTGAGGCTTAACTCCATCAGCGGCTGAAACAACCAAAATAACAATATCCGTAACTTTAACTCCATGAGCTCTCATAGCGGTAAAAGCCTCATGACCGGGAGTATCCAAAAATGAAATCATACCCTTTGAAGTCTTTACCATATAAGCGCCTATATGCTGAGTGATAGCGCCGGATTCAGTAGATACAATATCGGATTGTCTTAAAGAATCAAGAAGCGTAGTTTTACCATGATCAACATGACCCATTATGGTTACAATAGGAGGACGCTTTTGCATATCTTTAGGATCGTCTTCTTTCTCATCCTCTTCCTCATCTTTATCCTCAAAAATAGGTATTATGGTTAAATCAAAACCATATTCCGCGGCTAATAATTCGGCAACATCAGAATCAAGCCTTTGATTTATACTGGCAAAAATTCCCATTTGCATGAGTTTTTTTATTAAGTCCACATTTTGAATACCCATTTTCTCAGCTAATTCTCTAACCGTAATTTGAGCTGAAATTTCAATCTTCTTAGCTAAATCGGCCGCATCTTCCGGCATTTCCTGAATTTCAGGTTCTTTCGTTTCAGAAGGGACAATCTGAAGAGTTCTTGGCTGCTTTCTTGCGGTTCTGGGTTTTTTATGAACGGGCCTGGAACCTTTTGAAGGAGCCACAAAAAAAGTTTCTTTTTTATCTTCAGCGGGTTTGTCCTTTTTTTCTTCTTTTTTTACCGGCGCTTTTTCTACCGTTTGCGCTACCGGTTTTTCAATCGGCGCTTCCTTTTTAGGAGGCTCAACAACTTTCGGCGCAACTTTAGGAGCAGGAGCAACTTCAACTTTTTTAACGGTTTTTTTAATTTTTGCCGCAATTTTTGCAGCCTCAGCGGCTTTTTCCGCCAACAATTTATCTTCAATGGCTTTTTCTTCAGCTGCTTTTTCATCAATTTTAGTCTGCAAAGACTCACTTCTTGAGAAAATAAAATTAGGTCTTTTCCTCGCAGTTCTCGAGGGGGGAAGGGGAAGAGGTTTTGCATCCTCTTTTTTCACCGATGTTTTTTTTACGGCCGTTTTCTTAGCTACGGGCTTAACGGCCTTAGCTTTTTTTACCACAGGTTTTTTTGCCGCAGTTTTCTTCACTGCGGTTTTTTTAGAAGTTTTAGCAGCGGTTTTTTTCGCAGGCACCTTCTTTTTTACTTTAGTCTTTTCATCCGTTTCTTTCAAATCATTTTTTTTCTGAGCCATTTTCAACCTCTTTTAAATTTTCCTTCACATATTTTTTTGCGCCTTCTATAATTTTTTGGGCGGTTTTTTCACCGATGCCCTGAAAAGATGAGAGATCCTCATCCTTTAATTCAGCTAATTTTGAAATATCGGTAATTCCCATTTTAACAAGGGTATCCGCCGCTTTAGGCCCCAAACCTTCAACTTTTGTTAAATCTCCAACGGCAAGATCAGTATTTTCTTTAGTTTCCTGCTGTTTTTGACCTTCGGATTTAACTTCAAGATTCCAGCCTGTCAATCTTGAAACAAGTCTTATATTATTTCCGTCTTTACCTATGGATAAAGCCAATTGATCATCTGGAACAATAACAGTCGCTCTTTTCTCTTCTTTACTTTCCACTCTCACGGAAACAACTGTTGCGGGAGCGAAAGATCTCATAATCATTTGCTGAGTATCATCAGTATGAGGAATTAAATCAATTCTTTCTCCGCTAAGCTCATTCATAATCATGCGGATTCTTGAACCTCTCATACCCACACAAGCGCCAACAGGGTCAACCTTAATGGAATTGCTTCTCACTACCACTTTAGCTCTAAAACCAGGTTCGCGCACAATCTGAACTATTTCAATAATTTTTTCCGCTATCTCGGGAACTTCAGCCTCAAATAAACCCTGTAAAAATAAATTTGAAGATCTGGATAAAATAATTTGCAAACCTCTGTTTTCTTTCTCCACTTGATGAATAATAGCTCTGATTCTCTCATTGGGAGCATAGTGTTCTTTTCTCATTTGCTCACGATAAGGCATAATGCCTTCAGTTCTACCCAAATCGACGAAAACATCTCTGCCGACTATATGATGAACAAGACCCGTAACTATTTCGCCTTCTCTGGGCTTAAACTCATCATAAAGCACTGATTTTTCTATTTCTCTTATCTTTTGAATAAGAACCTGTTTAGCGGTTTGAGCGGCTATTCTTGAAAAACCTTCAATCTCAACGGGAATTTCTATTTCTTCTCCAAGCTTAACATCGGAATATATTTGCTGAGCATCCTTAAGAGTTATCTCCAAATCATTAGAAGTAACTTCTTCAACTATTGTTTTAACCAGATAACCCATCATTTCACCACTTTCAGGATCAATACCGGCTACAATTTGCGCCGTTTTACCAAAATATTTTCTTAATGCGGATACCAAAGCATCCGAAACAGTTTGAAGAATTTCTTCTTTTTTTATTCCTTTCTCTCTTTCCAATTGCTCTAAAGCAAGCTCTAAATCACTTTGTCCTTTCATATTAAAACCCTCTCGTATTTTTTAAGATATGCCTTCGGTCGGCTCAAGCCTGACTTCCATTATATCTTCTATTTTAAATTTGAGTTCATTTGATAAAACCACACTTCCATCTTCAAAACCTTTAAGCCCTTCGCGATAAACACGGGAACCCTTATAAGGACTTTTAAGCTTCACCTTAACTTTCCTTCCAACAAATCTAATGAAATCTTTTTCCTTCTTAATAACTCTATCCAACCCGGGAGAAGAAATTTCCAAAATATAGGAATCGCCCACTAAATCACTGTCATCAAAATAAGAGCCTATTTTACTACTCCAGTCTCCACATTCATCCAATGTGATATCGGCATCACCCTTTTTATCCATGAATACCTGCAAAAGAGTTTTATTATTAGCTCTTCCAAATTTCAAATCTATTAATTCATAATCCTCTTTTTCCAGAAGGCGTTCAATTTCCACGGTTACATTATCTTTATTCACAATAGTCTCCAATAAACAAAACCTTAATTTGAATAGAAAAAAAGCAGCTCCAACTGAAAGCCACTCAAGTTTAGTTTAGCATTTTGCAGGGGTTATGGCAAACGAAATAAGAGAAAAAAAGTAAAAGAAAAAAAGCAAGAACCAATAAAGGAAAATCTGTTTTTAAATATCAATTTTTTGCCAAACTATCCCTTACTGCATTTATTAAAAAAAACCCTTCAAAACTTTTATAAATACCTCAGAGCATCACTTAATGAGATAGACGGTTTCTCCATCTAAAGTAGCCTTAGCGTTAATAACTTCACAATTTGGATAAAAACCATTTCTCTTCACATTTAAGCCAACTGCTCCCAATGATTGTTTAAACTCTTTAAACTTAGTTCCCGTAACGCGGAATATGATCTCGATATTACAGAGAGTCTTTGAATTTGATAATGTTTCAGCCGAAGCCTCATTAATTTTAATTGGAGGAAATTCTATATCCGGATGCGACTCGGAACAAATTGGGAAAAACCCGCCCCATTTTCCGCTCAAATTATATTGCTTTGCATTAAAATCATATTTAGGCAAGGCGGAAGTAAATTTATATATAAACTTTTTTTCCAAAACATCATCATACCGTTTTTGCAAATTTACTTTATCTTTCTTTTGCTCAAACTCATTATTACCCTGGGCTTGTTTTAGAACATAAGATTTTATTTTGGAACTCATCTCTTTACTATTAATTGAGTCAGTAAAAACATATTCTAAATCTTTTCTGTCTTTCTCATATTTTTTAGCCAACTTCCGTTTATTGGATGCGGCAATATTTTTTTCAATATCTTCAAGCTTTTGCAATTGCCCAAGAGCATATTCTTTAAAAACATTGTTAACATCCTGGATTTGATTTAAAAATTTACGTGTCCTTGAAAAATCATTACTTTTTATATCCCCAACATATTTTTTTAACGCATGATTTACAAGCTTCTCGTCATACCCCGAAGCTATCGCGGAAGCAAAAAAAGCTACGGCATCTTCCTGCTTTCCATTTTTAGCGGAAAGTACGCCAAGAGAATATTGAGCATTTGCCACTTTAAGCATATCCTTTGAATTTCCCGCCAAATAGATTTTATATGATGAGATAGCATCGATTAAACATCCTTTCTTTTCCAACTTTACCGCTTTATCATAATCGGAACAACCAGTTAAAAACAAAATAAGCATAATGATAAATACATTTATAAAATTCTTACCCATCTCTTCCTCCAGCTTAACAATATAATGATTATCCGCTATTTTAAATTTTTGGCAAAACCTTCAAAAGCCTTTATAAACGGTTCAGCCGGAGCGCTTAAAACTCCGGCGCCAACTTGCCCTATGCCGGGTTTTTTGTGAGCCACGCCAGTGTCAATAAAAGGCAGTATTCCTTTTTCAACCACTTTAATCACATCAATGCCGGTCGGCGAACCGCGAAAGTCCAAATATGGAATTTGATACATATTATTCTCGCCTATAGTTATCTCATACATCTTAAGAGTATAATTCAAGGCATCAGCAGCCTTTCCGCCTACAAATTGTACTATGGCGGGAGATGCCGCTATGGCGAAACCACCAAAACCATTTGTCTCTGTAATAGAACTATCGCCAATATCCGGATTAGCGTCTTTTTTGCTAAAGCCGGGAAAATATAAAGCATCGGGCACCGGCGCCGGACCTGTAAACCATTTATCTCCCATACCTGAAAGCTGAACACCAAACTCTGTGCCATTTCTGGCCATTACAACCACTAAGCTTGAATCTTTAATATTTCTTGCCGCATCCAGAGAAGCTTTGGCTAAAGCCATTGATAAATTTAAGAAGAAATGGTCATTGCCATTAATAAAATCCAATGCCGCCGCCGCTTTTTCCATATCTTTGGAGGTTTTAATTATTCTTGGAGCGATTATTCTGTAAAAGAGTGAAGTGGCTGCCCTGTTTCTATTATGAACCTCATCGCCCATATGCAAAGCCTGCGCCGCTATGACCTTAAGGTCTATTTTACCGAATTCTTTTATGGCATCCCTTAAAGCTGGATAAAGAACTCTCTCCATCCATTTAAGCCTTTCTATTACTTCACCGCTATAAGCGCCATACCTTAAAACTTTTCCCAACCCCGAGTTTAAAATAGCATAGGAGTAATTGCCATATTTTTCATTTTTAACAATGAAAACGGGCATTGAGGGGGAAATTATACCGGCCATAGGTCCGACGGCGGAATGTTCATGACAGGGAGCATATTTTATTTTTCCCGAAGCCGCCAATTTTTCGGCTTCTTTTGGATTTTTAGCTCTGCCTTCATAAATCAAAGCCCCTATAATGGCTCCGCGCGTAGGTCCGCACATATCTTTCCATTTGACAGGAGGACCGGAGTGAAGAAGTAAATCTTTTTTCATTCCCGGAATAACATTTATGGCTATATCCATACCGACTAAAACAGGTTTTGCGCTCAAGACTCTTTCAAAAGCTTTTTTATTGGCTTTATCTATCTTGGCGGAATTCTTCTTAATTTTTTCCGATAACTTCTGATCGCTTATTAGTGGCGGCTTAAATTCAGTATTAACGGCGTCAATGCCACCGTCATTTAATCCTTTCATAAAAGATTCAAGACCAATATTTACCACTTTAAGTTTTTCCGTAAATATTTTGTTTTTCATAATTATCTCCGATTCTTATATCTAATTATTTCACCGGCAAGTCTTGAGGCCGAAGCGTTTGAGTCCACAACCACAACACCCGCTTTTCTTAAAGCATTCATCACTTTAGAACGAGTCTGAGGGTCTGTTTCAGTTCCGGTAACCGAGGCAATAATTGATAATTTTTTATTATTTTTGAAAGCCTGCTTTATGGAGGGCATTATATCTTCAATAGGCTTCATATTGGAACCATAACCCAAAACCATATCCAGAAGCATAACGGCGATATCGGCTTTTTCGGACTCTGAAACTATAAGCTTGTTCCTTAAAGAAAAATCTATCATGGGATGAGGCCTGCCGACGGTAAATTCATCTTCTCCCATATCTATTATGGAATTTTCCTTTAAGTTGAGAGAATTTTTAAGCTTATATTTTTTATCCAGAGGGACATTACTCCAAGTATTACCAAGAATATCCTTTAAAATAATCTGTGATTCACTCACAAAAGTTCCGCCGGTAAAAAGCCCTCTCAAATATTTTTGCTTAGGATTTTTATTTTTCGAATGTTCAATGGCAATTTTTTCTATTTCGATATTTATGTCAAAAATTTTAACTTTAGCTTGATGAGGTTTGCCTTCCTTGGCTATATAAACGGCTTTAAGCGCGGCTTCCTGTAAAGTCTTAGCCACATAAAAATTATCATGTTTTACTTTTATGTCACCGCCCAGAAAAACAGCCACAATGGGTTTTTTTATATTTTTTGCAGCTTTTATAATTTTTGTCATAACCGAAGGATGAGGGGGTTTTGAAACCAATAATATAACATCTGTCTTATCATCACTTGCCAAATCCCTCAAAGCCGCTAAAAAAGTAAGAGCGCCTACTTCTTTTTTTACATCTCTTGAGCCAGTGCCTATCGCTTGAGAAATACCTCCGCCTTCATTTGAAATTATACATGAGACTTCCTGCAACCCGGTGCCGGAAGCGGCGACTATGCCAATATTTCCTCTTTTAACGGAATTGGCAAAAGCCAAAGGCGCGCCGTTTATAATAGCAGTCCCGCAATCAGGCCCCATTACAAGTAAATTTTTCTTTAAAGCTTTTTTCTTAAGAGCAATCTCAAAATCAAGCGATATATTATCTGAGAAAAGCATTACATTTAAATCTTTATCCAGACATTTATCAGCTAAAGAACCGGCATATTTTCCCGCAACAGATATCAAAGCCATGTTGCCGCCTTCAAGCATTTCCAAAGCATTATCCAAACTCTGAGCGCTTTTCCCGGAAGAACCTGAAGAAGAAACAGCTTTTGTTTTTTCTTTTAAAATTTCATCAGCTCTTTTAAAACCCTTTGACAAAATACCTGCATTGTCAGCTTTAACGATTATAACCAAATCATTATCTGAAGCCTTATTCAACTTGGCAGTATAAAGGCCGGAAGTTTTTACTATGGATTTATTTTCCGCGGTTGCCATTACGACAGCCGAATCCACTATACCCTTCATGGAAGACAATTCTTTAGCCACCTGCATTAAAGTCACGGAATCATAATACATGCCGCCCTTTATTAAAGTTTCAATTTTCATTTAAACCTCCATAAATTCCCAAAATCATTCCGGTTAAAGTATCAGAACCCGAATTATGGCCCACAGCAATAAGCTTGGCTGTTTTGGCCTCTATTAAATCAATCAAACCCACATTAATTACTTTTAATAAATTACTTAGCTTTGCATCTATCCTACCTTTATAATAACAAAAGAGAAAAGAGTTTGATATCAGATTTTTTGATATTGCGTTTTTAAATATTATCTCTTTTCTTGCGGAAAAATTCTTCTTAGTCATCTTTTCAGAAAGTGAAAGCCCTAAAAGATACCCACCCAAAAAATCATCTCCGCTGGGAGTAAGACCAAAACCCAAGCCTCTTATTTTTTTTGTGCCGGCTTCATAATTCCCTTTCAAGAAATCATTTATTCCGTTTTTTATTTGAGCCACAAAATTCCGTCCGAAAGCATCCTTGAAATTTTCTTCTCTTTGCTTATCAAGAAGAAAAACGCAACTTTGAGGTGTGGCTTTCTCTTTAACAATTTTTATAAATTCTAAAAAAAACTTCAGAAAAATTGAGGCGGGAACTTCGCGTATTTCCGAATTATATTTTTTAATATTCTCTTTTGGAAATTTCTCATCATTGATCAAAATATCTTTATCGGTTATCTTTAAAAATTCTATCGACTCAACTATATCAACCAGAATATTTAAAGGTCCTGCGCCGACTTTATTATCCACAACTGAAATTAATTTATTTTTTTGGGTAAAATTTAAAACATGCTCAAAATTTGAATGAGAAGAATATTCTCCCTCAGTTATCAAATCACCCCAACTTAATATATGCATTTATAACAAACTCCCAAAGATTAATTGTATTTAGTGCTTTTTCTCTCTTTCAAAAAAGGAAAACGCGAACGGATTTTTTCTATATTCGCCATTTGAAAAGGAGTTTCAGCTACAAAAACACCTTCTTCATTTTTAGCGTCAACAACGGTCAGACCCATTGAATCAAAAGCCATTGAATTGCCGCTATATTCCACTTTTCCTTCAAAGCCAAGCCTATTCACTCCCACCATGCAACATTGGTTTTCAACAGCTCGGGCTTTTAAAAGAGTCATCCAATGATCGGCTCTTTTCATGGGCCAAGCGGCCATATTAACAAAGATATCGGCCTTATCCGCCATATTCCAGAAAAGGTATGGAAAGCGCAAATCAAAACAAACTGAAGGCATAATGCGAAAACCCTCAAGCTCAAATATTGATTGTTCCAGGCCCGCCTTATAATGTTTATCTTCCTCTCCGAAAGAATAAAGATGTATTTTGGAATAAGTATTCATTCGCTCACCTTTTCTATTAAGGGTTATTAGATTATTATATTCATTTTCAACTCCGCCAAAAGTTATATTGATGGAATGATTTTTGGCAAGTGTTGAGAAAAATTTTAAATCATCTTCATTCAAAGTTGAGACCTCTTTATTCATCGTAAATCCGCTTAAAGTCATTTCAGAAAATACAAGCCAATCAATTTCATCCTTCCTATCACATTTCTCAATAAGCTCTTCTATTTTCTTTTTATTAGATTCCTTATCTTCCCATTTAATATCATATTGGCAAATGGCAACTTTCATAGGTGAAGCCTCCTTAAAATGCATCCCGGACTTGACTTTTTTTCACTCTGTAACAAAAATCAATTGCCAAATCCTAGCCATAGTATATATAATAAGAGGATAGTAGGTTAAACGGGGGTAGAACTCAGTGACCTTTAATTTTTCACATACTAAAAATGCAATTCAAATTATTTTGGCCACAGGTCTTATATTGCTTACTTCACTTTTCGAATTAATAACGGGAAGTGAAATATGTTTTACCTTATTTTATATCGTTCCAATAATGATTATAGCCTGGTTTCAGCCTCGCAAATTAGGGTTTGTCTTTGCCATCTTTGCGACTATCTTATGGACTGCCGTTGATATATTGGACGGCCATCCCCACTCTTATTATGTTTACTATTGGAATACCTTTGTAATACTCACGTTTTTTCTTGGCTCAACTATTTTACTTAAATCACTTAAAGACTTACTGGAAAAAGAAAAAGAAAATTCAAAACTCAATAGCAATATGGTCTCAGCGGTAAGCCACGAATTCAATAATCTCCTCACCGGCCTAAACCTTACCGCCTGTTTGCTTGAGGAGGGGGAAGGGCAAAAAATAGATAAAGAAAGACTTAATCTTTACAAAATGCATCACTATAATTATACCGCCATGTGCGAACAAATTAAAGTTTTCTTAAACAAAGCTAAACTGGAATCCGGCACCGTAAAACTTGATATTCAAAAAACTGAAATAATAAATCTTATAGATAGCACAGTCAATCATTTCCTTCCCATGGCCTATCAAAAAAACATAAAAATAATAAGAAATTTTCCAAAGAATCATCACTTTGTAAAATGCGATGTCGACCTTATGAGTTTGGCGATATCAAATCTCTTAAGCAATGCTATAAAGTATTCTCAAAAAAACAAAAACATTAGAGTCCGCCTTAGGAGAATTAACGGCAATTTTTTAAAAATAGCCATTAAGGACTATGGCATAGGCATTGATAAAGAAGATTTTGGCAAAATATTTGACGGTTTTTATAGAACTCAAAGAAGCATACAACATGCAACAGGCTTTGGAATTGGCTTAAAAATGACAAAGAATATTGTTGAACTTCACAACTCCAAGCTGGAAATAAAATCCGGTGACGGGGAAGGCAGTGAATTTAATTTTAAACTACCCCTTTATATGGAATAGACTTCTTACAAATTAAATAACCAACAAAAAACTAAAGTCACCCGGCATTAATTCCACTTCTTACCTATCAACCGTATAAGATGAAACAATGCTAAAAGAAATATATAATGACTTTATGAAAAAACTAATATTACCAAAAAAAAATTATCTCAATGTAGGTATTGCGAGAATACTTGTGCTTTTAATCGGCTACCTTGATTACATAACAGGTTATGAAATATGTTTTTCCTTGTTTTACATCATTCCCATCGCCCTTGCCACCTTAGGCGGAAACTATATATGGGGTCTTGTATTTTCAGCAATTTCAACCGTTTTCTGGATTACCGGGGAAACAGCAAACGGAATGACTTTTTCACATTATTCTATTCTTTAGTGGAATGCTTTCATGAGATTTGGCTTTTATACTATTATTAGCGTTTTCATAAACAAAGGCCGCGATTTAATGAAAAAAGAAAAAGAAATTTCAAAGTTTAAAACCGATATGCTTTCGTCAATAAGCCATGAATTTAACAATTTACTTTCAGGTTTAAATCTTACTTCCACCCTTCTTGAAGAGGGAGAAGAAAAAAACATCTCAAAAGAAAGACTTAATCTCTATAAGATACACCGTGACAGTTATTCTGTTATGAAAAGACAAATAAAAGTCTTTCTAAACAACTCATGATTCGAGTCTGGAAAAATAAAACCTGATTTTAGAAAATATGAAATACGCCGTAATAAATGACGCCATCAACTATTTGCTTCCGATTGCCTATGAAAAAAATAGATATTATAAAAGATTTTCCTAAAGACAGCATTCCTATTAACTGCGATATTGACCTTATAAACCTGGCTAGATCAAATCTTGTAAGTAATGCAATTAAATACTCTCCAAAAAATAAAGACATCTATGTATCCATCAAACAGATAAAGGAAGATGAAGTGGAAATAGCTGTTAAAGATAATGGCATTGGAATAAAGAAAAACGAGTTCAATAAAATATTCGGCGATTTTTACAGAACCTCTGACGGGAAAGAACAGGCAAAAGGTTTCGAAATAGGCTTAAGATTGACAAGGGACATTTTAAAGCTTCACAATTCCACACTGCAGTTAAAATCAGAAAAAGGCAAAGGAAGTAAGTTTTATTTCACTCTCCCTATAACTAAATAGTTACTTAAATACCCGCTTTATTTCCTTTTCTTAGCTCTAAGCAAAGCAAGAGCAACCTTTTCTTTTGTTATAGGGATTTAACAACGTCTAAAATAAACCTATTTGAGATTAAAACTTCTAAACAAATGTATAATATTTAGGATATGGTAAAAAATAATTCAGAAAAGCAAAAGTATTTTTATATTCCGACTTCAATAATACTTTTGCTTATAGTTTCATATTTTGATTTATTGCTGGGCCACGAGATCTCTTTCGGTCTATTCTATTTAATACCAATGTTAATTGTAACCTGGAATATAAATTATATATGGGGATTAATCTTCTCTATTATTTCCATCATTCTTTGGTTTAGCGTAGATAAAATAAGCGGCAATGTTTATTCTCATTATTTAATGCCTTACTGGAACGCTTTTGTGAGATTTGGATTTTTCATAATAATAACCCTGTCAACCTATAAGATTAAAGAACTTTTGAAAAAGGAAAAAAGTATATCAAAACTCAATTCGGATATACTTTCAGCAGTAAGCCATGAATTCAACAATTTACTCGTGGGAATAAATCTAACAGCAGTCCTTCTTAAAGAGGATGAGGGAAAAAACATAAAAGTCGAAAGGCTAAAACTTTACAATATGCACCACCAAAACTACTCCGCTATGAAAGAACAAATTAAAATATTTTTAAACAAAGCGAGATTGGACTCGGGAAAAATAAAACCATTTCTTCAGCGACTTGAACTAAGACATCTTGTAGATAACACCATAAATCTTCTGCTTCCTCTATCCATTGAGAAAAACTTAAATATAATAAAAGATTTTCCCACAAACATTATTCCCGTAAAATGCGATACCGACCTTATAAGCCTGGCTGTATCAAATCTTATAGCCAATGCCATAAAATACTCGCCAAAAGATGAAAACATTTATATATCAATTCGGCAGGTGGATGAGAATACGACTGAAATTTCCATAAAAGATAACGGGATAGGAGTTGACCGGAAAGATTTTGAAAACATATTTTCCGGTTTTTTCAGAACTAACACTGGCATGGACCAAGCCAAAGGCTTTGGTATAGGATTAAAACTTACAAAAGATATTTTAGAACTTCACAACTCCACACTTAAATTGGAATCGGCACAAGGAAAGGGAAGCCGATTTTATTTTAATCTTCCAATATATAAAAATATAAATTGACTTTTATATTCTTCGCCAAGGCTCCGAAAAGACAAACTCGGAGAATTCCACTTATAGTTTTGCTGATAATCCGAAAATTTTATTTTTTTGCTCCTAAAATGGCCATAGCCACTTTCTCTTTTGTTATAGGCATGGATTTTATTCGCACGCCCAAAGCATCTTCAACAGCATTTCCTATTAAAGGCGCTGCCGGTATCATTGTATGCTCACCCACGCCTCTGGCGCCGAATGGCCCGTCGGGCTGGGGAACCTCAACTATTATAGAAGCAACATTATCTACTGAATCTGAAGCTGTGGGAATTTTATAATCGGAAAAATTAGCGTTTATGAGACGACCTTTTTCATCAAAACGCATATCCTCATAAAGCACTGTGGCAAAACCCTGCATTAAGCCTCCAACTATTTGACCTTTTACAAGATCAGGATTAATGGCTTTTCCAGCATCAACAGCCAGAGCTGCTTTAAGTATCTTCATTTTTCCGGTTTCTTTATCAATTTCAAGAATCACGCCGGCGGCGCCCGTTGTATAATGAACATTGGGTTTTCCACCTTGCCCTGTTTCAGGATCTGAAATAGCGGAGGCAAATTCCGGCATAAACATTCCCGAACCCATTATCGGTCCGCCCTTAAATGTATAATCTTTCGCCTGAATTCCGGCAATAACAAAATCTTTTAAAGGAATTTCAAAATCAGCTTTTATCTTACATTTAACTTTCTCATCTTCAAGGTACAAACTTGATTTATCAAGACAATGAACTCTCTCAACCAAAGCAAAAATTCTATCTCTGGCTTCCATAGCGGCTCTTTTAACGGCATTTCCACAACTCCAAGTAACATGAGAGCCCACAGTTTGCCATTCATAGGGATTTCTATCGGTATCGGGAGTTTCAACTCTTATCTTGGAAATGGGCACACTCAATACTTCCGACGCTATTTGAGCCATAACCGTCAATAAACCCTGGCCTATTTCCATTCCACTCACAAGTACATTTAAACTACCATCCTCATTAAACTTTAAAAAAGCGGCTGAGGAAGCATTCGGCGGCATGGCGGGGGATTTCCAAAAACAAACCACACTTTTGCCTATCGCTTTTTTGGAATCTTTTGATTTTTCCTTGACGCTCCATTTTATTTCCTTTTCAACTTTTTTGATACATTCCGGTAAACCGTTTGGATTCATCTCCGCACCATAAGGCAAAATATCGCCTTCTTTAATGGCATTTATTTTTCTAAATTTCACAGGATCTATTTTAAGTTTTTTAGCTACCTTATCAATATGAGATTCAAGACCGAATGAAAATTCCGAATAACCAAAACCTCTATATGGTCCACCGGGGGGGAGATTGGTATAAAGGCAAAGTGAATCAATTTTAAGATTATCCACTTTATAAGGCCCGCTGGCTGAAAGCCCGGCCGCATTTACCACATTTGCGCCATATTCCACATAAGCGCCGGCATCCCAATGAAGGGCATATTCCAAAGCCACCATTGTCCCATCTTTTTTAGCGCCCATCTTTATTTTAGCCACCACGCCTTGTCTTTGATATGTATTACAAAATTCCTGAGCTCGAGACCATAAAACTTTAACCGGCTTACCTTTCACGGCAATAGCCAAAACAGCGCCCAATATTTCCATACTGACTCCCGCCTTGCCGCCGAAACCACCACCCACATGCGTGCTTATTACCCTTATATCTTTATGGGTTATACCCAAAGGAGCAAGAGCCTGGGAAAATACATGTCTTTGCGTAAAAGGCGATTGTGAAGTCGTCCACATTGTAAGCCTTCCCGTGGCATCGTAAAGACCTATAACAGAATGTGTTTCAATAGCGCAGTGCGCGTATCTGGGCACATAATAAGTATCTTCCAGAACAACATCGGCTTCTTTAAAACCTTTCTTTATATCACCTCTTTTCGTCTTTCGCCAATGCGCTATATTTGTTTTGGCTTTTGGAAAAAACCACGGCACATGCTCATAGCCGGCTAAATTGGGATGAACCAATGAAACTTTCTTTTCAATCGCTTCCATGGGATTTAAAACAGGTTTCATTTCTTGATATTTAACTTCCACAAGTTTGGCGGCTTTTAAAGCTGTTTTCGGACTATCTGCGATAACGGCGGCAACTTGTTCTCCCACAAATCTAACCACATCTTTAGCAAAAATATATCTATCCTGCATATAAAGTCCAAAGGTATATGGAAAATCTTTAGCTGTTACAATTTTGACAACGCCTGTAACTTTTTCAGCTTTTTTGGTATCTATGGATTTTATTTTGGCATAAGCATGAGGACTATCAACTATGGCCGCATAAAGCAAAGCATTGCCAAACTCCAAATCATCGGTATATTTAACCGCACCGGTAATTTTCTCCCAGCCGTCTATTCTTTTTTCACTTTTTCCAATTGATTTAAGTTTTGTCATAAAATTTTCCTCCGGGAAATTATGTCACATGTTTTATGTCACAAGTCACAGGTAAAAACAGAACTAAAACTTCAAAACATCTACGGGACAAGCCTTTCAAATTATGTCACCAGTAGGGGCAGCGCCCCTGTGCCTGCCCGTTAAAAAGGTCACAGGTAAAACTTCAAAACGTCTAACGGGGCAAACCTCTAAAATTATGTCACCAGTAACGACAAAATTATTTAACTTCCAAAATTTGCCAATCTAACAGCTTGCCAGTACCTATTAATTTTTTAAAATCAATACTACTAATAATCTTCGAATATTCATTGTTTTCGACATTAAATCTAGGGCTACCAATATCTAATGAAGTAACAACAATTGCATACTCATCATAATCTGATGGCCTTTCATCTAATAATTTATTCATTTGTTTTAAATTACACTCCAACACAAAATCTATTTCTGCAGATTCATCCTTGTAGTATCTAAAACAAACATAATTCTTTCCTGATTTTGTTAATAAATCTACAAAATAAACTTTAATTACCACTGGCATAAATTTAGTATTTGCCAAAGCTTGTGCTAAATACACACTATAGAAAGACTCATGATTATTCATAATCCCATCTATATCTATTATCTTCGCATTATGCTTAATAGCTAACTTTGAAACAATTTTATTTACATTATGTCGTTGGATACTTTCTTGCCTTTCTATTTTCTCTTGTTTTTTAATATCTTTTCTGTCAACAAAATAACGAAGGCCTAGACCAAACCCCCATACAATCAGAACTAAGCTCAAAACTACGATTAGCCCTTCATGTTTATCAAAAAAAAATTTAATATGTTTTAGCATTTTTTCACACTTTAATTTAAATTTCCAGATTTTTAAAATCGACAAGTTTACCTATTGCAACAAAGTTTTCATATACATCTATTCTGAGAGTAATATTAGAGTCGTCATCATTATCTACACTAAAATTATTTTTTTGAACAAATAAAACATTAGTGACAATTACATAGTCATCAGAACGCTCTTTAGGTTTTTTAGACAACAATTTATCTATTTGTGTGGAGTCACACTCCAATACAAAATATATTTCTTGCCAAGTAGAGGAAAAACAAGCATAAGACTTTCCAAACTGTACAAATAAATCTATAAACTCAACTTCAATTACAATGGGACTAGACTTCATTAAAATTCGCTGAAAATCAATTGTGTAAACATTTCTTTTATCATTAACATCTGGCACAATATCTATTGAATCAATAATATTCGCATTATATTTAGCACTCATTTCTAAAATAATTTGATTCACTTTAGTTTTCTTTATTGTTTCCTGCCTTTCTATTACTCCTCTCTCTTTATCACGCCTATACTCTCCTATGTATGAAAATGTATAAGATATTCCTTGAAAGAATAGTCCTAATAAAACGGAAAAAATAAAAAACACAAAAGCTCCTGCAAAGAACTCATGTTTATTAAAAAAATTTCTAATATATTTTCGCATAACTACAATTCCTTAAAAACTTTGATATTCAAACATCTTTTTACATTATTCCGTAATTTTCTAATTTCACAACTCCATCTAAAATTTTATAATTTGAAAAATATTTTTTTTGTTTAGTGATATCAAAATACGTCATCTTTAAACCCAAAGTACCTTCTCTAAATCCATATAGAGATGTTTCAAAATGCTCACTGATCCGCTCCTTCTTACCTGTATCAATGAAATCTATGTTTTCAGTATGCTCAAAATTGTCATCAACTAAAATTTCCAAAAAGACATTTACTGCACATCCTTTTCCCGTATTCAAAATAAAACCATGAGCATTTTCTCTTTCAAAAACTTTTTTAATTTCTACAAACAATAGCGGTCTATTTGATAATTCAGCAGACCATTGAGTAACTCTTCTTAACTCTGCTGTTTCCAATGTATACCAAACAATTGCAATACAAGTTAAGAATAGAACCCAAGAACCAAACGCATTATGAGGAAACATATTAAGAAAGACATTCCACCAATTAGAATCCCTCTTTAAATATATAGCAGACTTTATAGCGGGGGACAGAACAAAAAAAGAAAATGCAAATAAAAAAGCAATAACTTTATTTGATTTTATCCATTCCCATTTTTTTTTCATAATTTCATCCTTTGTTTTTCTACTTTTAGGCAAAGTAAACTTTGCTACTACAATATTTTTTCTACTAACTCTAAACTGTTTTTACTTCGTACTTCTGTTCGGCGAATGGCAATTCGCCCGCTACATCTTTTTATTTTTTTACTCCCTACCCTCAACTCTGAACTGATTTTGCTATTCCTCTAATCTTCCAGTCCTCTAATCCTCTAAAAAGGTGCCAAGCACCTTTTTAATTCTTCTTCAATATTTAAAAATTGCGCCCATTTTTTAATATATACCATGTCTATATTTTTATTGACCAGCATAATACTTTTGCAATCGCCCATTTGCCTTTCCGAACCGCCTGCGATTTTCATCCATTTTAATTTTGAGAGAATAAGATCTTCTGAACTTACTACAGAAAGTTTTAAATTACCAAAATCAATTTCAACCTTTCTTGAAAAACTTTCTTTCTCATAAATATCATCTTCCTTAAGGGGAATGAAATCAATTTTAAAAGAAGTATCATTGAAAATAACATTAAACATTTTCTTTTGAAAAATAGCCGATAAGATATCGTCTTTACTTACATAAGCTTCTTTCTCAAATTCAGAAAACAATTTATCAGCTTGTGAAGCTTTTAACGCTATAACCATATCAATATCCATGGTAGTTCTGGCATGTCCCCAAAAACCGACTGCCGAGCCTCCCGTTATCATATACGAGATATTCAAAACATCAAGTTTTCTGACAACCCAATTCAGCGTTTTAATGAATAAATTTGGCGTATTCTCTGTTTCAAACATTTTTCTATTTCCTCATTTGTAAATTCAGGATTTTGAAATCTTATTCCGGCTCTCATAACATCAAATTGTCCGTCTATTAAATCAGCCATTATAAAAAATCTTTCAGCGGGCGTTTTCGCTCTGTGTATTTTCAATTGTTTAATTTCAGCTTTTGAAAATTTCATATTTTTTTATTCTTTTCCTTGCCGTTACTGGTGACCCGCCCTTCGCTAAAGCTACGGAGGACAAGCCTGTGACTTGTAACTTGTGCCTTTAAAAAGGCGCTTAACGCCTTTTTATCGTCTTTCTTACTACTGTTTTCTCAGTGCCTTCTCCGCCTAAAGCCCACATCCAAGTAATAACTACCAAAATCATATTAGTATCCCAAAAAGAAGTTGTAGCCAAAATAGCCACTAATAATCTGGGCGCAAATAACAAACCTACCCACCAAAAAAAACCTCCGAATAAAACGCTGGAGAACAAAAGAGTAAGTCTCGGAAAAAAGAACATAAAAAAAATAAACCAGAGACCATGGACATCCCAAAAATTAAGCATTATTTACCCTTTCCAACTTCTTCAATAGAATCTATTATCGGCGTATAGCCCGTGCAACGGCATAAATTACCGGATATCGCTTCTTTAATTTCTTGTCTTGAAGGTTTTTTCTTTTTTTCAAGTAATTCAGTAGCGGACAAAATAATGCCGGGAGCGCAATAACCGCATTGAAAAGCATTTTTCTCATGGAACTTCTTCTGAAGTTTTTTTGTCCAAGTTTTTGAACCTGCGCCTTCTAAAGTTACGATTTCAGTGGCATCAGCTTCGATGGCTAAAGCCAAACATGAACGAATAGTTTTACCATTCATTATAATTGTGCAGGTTCCACAATCTCCTCTATCACAACCAACCTTAGGAGTTTTGATGCCAAAACTTTGCCTTAAGACATCCAAAAGAATGTCATTTGGTTCCACTTCAGTTTTAACTTTTGTTCCATTAAGTTTAAAATTTATCTCAGTTTTCATATTACCTTTTCTCCATATTTAGGTCCCTTGCCATTAATCCTCGCAAAGGCTGTATTCAAAGCTCGATCAAGCATAATACCCGTCATATGCAGTCTATACTCTTTACCTGAACGCATATCGGTAATAGGCCTTACTTGTTTCAATATCTCATTCTTTGCTTTTTTTATATTTACAGGATTAAGAGGTTTTCCCTTAAGCGTATTTTCAGTTTTATAAGCTCTTTCAGGTTTTGGTCCTAAAGCGCAAAAAGCTATGCGATATGTTTTATTTGAAAAAGCCAAAACGGATATCCCGCCTTGCGCCAAATCTTCACCTTCATATCTTGAAAGCTTGGCATAACAACCGCCGTGCTTGCCTTTTGGAAGAGGGATTTCTATAGATATAACCATTTCACCTTTTTTCAAAACTGTTTTCTTAGGGCCAATAAACCAATCATTTATAGAAACTCTTCTTTGGCCTTTAAGGCTTTCAATAATAATTTCAGCGTCATAAACCTCAAGAACAGATGAGGAATCCGCAGACGGCACAGCCGAACATATATTCCCGGCAATAGTCGCCCTATTTCTAACTCCCACTGAAGCCACAGTATGGGCCATCTCCCAAATTAAAGGGAACTTTGATTTTACTGCGGAAGAATCTATAAGGTCGGTAAAAGTCGCCAAAGCGCCAATAGATAAAATGTCCTTACTAAATTTCAAACCATGCAGTTCTTTTATACCCTTAATATCAAGTACAGCATCGGCAGATTCAATGTCTTCTTTTAATTTAACTATAAGATCTGTCCCGCCGGATAAAATTTTAGTTCCCGGCTTTAATAAGAGCTCAAAAGCTTTTTTAAGTTTTTTGGGTTTCGCATAAGAAAATTCACAAGTTATAGGCATAGATATTTTACCTCCAGAAAAATATGTTTCAAGTTACATGTCTCAAGTAGGGGCAGCGCCCCTGTGCCTGCCCGTTAAAAAGGTCACAAGAAACAGCAAAAAACGAACAAAAGAAAAAAAGATGATACGGAAATAAAGAAATATCTTTTTTACCGTATCATCTTATAAAACGACAAGTTTATTTATTAGCGCCGGTCATTGCCACTATTCTGCACATTGACGATTCCATCTCTATTCCTTTGAGAGGGAAACAACCAATCCAGCATCTTTTATTGCTGAGCTTTTTAATTTCTCCGCCAAGATTTTCAGCATGAACAATGCCCTTCGGAAAAAGTTTGATATGCATGACTTGATAATACTCTTTAGCGGGGAACATTTGTTCCCAATTTTTATTATATTTTTTGATAAGCTTATTTTCAGCTTCAACAAATAACTTGGGATGCCAATCTTTAATAATCGTATTCATGGGATGATCGGCTGAACCGCAATCCACGCCTATCCATTTGAATTTCATATCAATAGCCCATTTATAAAACTTTGGGCCGGGACCGGGATGCTTACAGAAATATCTGACTTCATCACAGCTTTTTTCATACCAAGCATATTTACTATAGCCGGTATTAATTATAAGAATATCACCTTTTTTGATATTAGCGCGTTTCATCAAAAGCTCAGGCTCATATAAATCATAATCACCCACATCTTTAGATATATCAACCACAACGCCATTACCTGCCCAATCTTCCATAGGAACATTGCCTATTGTGCGGCCGGCGCTGTAAAAATGTATTTCTCCGTCCATATGAGTTCCCACATGATTTGAAGTTGTCATAATCTGACCATTGGCGCCTTGGCCCATATGAGCCCCGGCTATTCTTTTGAAATATTGAAGTTGCAGCGGCATATAGCTCGGCCACGGTGGGGTATGTATGCTCAAAGGCTGAGTTAAATCGTACATCTTAACCTTATCCATAAGTTTCATAAAATCATTGCTTTTCATAATATAAATCCTCCATTACATGTATTACTTAACACTACTAATTTTAACAAACTAGTTTGATTACTTCAAACACTTTCAGCAAAGTTTGCCTTACTTTTGTTTATTTTAGATAATATACACTATTCTTAATGAACTATACTTTCTCTATGATGGAGCAATTAAATGAAAAATATCTTAATATGCGCAGCGGCCCTATGCTTATTTACTCTAAATGTTTTTGCGGAAAATAAAATCCACGGTTCAAATGAATTTTCAGTCAATTATAATAATCTGGACGGCCCCGGCAAAACCTCATCATCCCTGACTCAAGGCGCGCGCTATCTTGAAAATTTGAATTTATACGGAAATGGCTCAAAAAATTCCTGGAATTATAATTATTCCTTCGGCTTAAAAGCCACTGATGACAAAAAGAATGACTTAAAAACCTTTTCTCTGACAAACTTAAACTCAAAAATAACAAACAATATTCACACTCTGAATACCGGTGATGTTTTTGAATCATTTACAAGATACTCACTTGGAAGTCCTCTGAAGGGTCTTTCATATAATTTGAGTCCTAAAAACAAATCTTCCTTTAATATAACCGCCCTTCACGGCATAGCTTATCCCAGATGGGATAGTTTCTGGGGGGACCCGGAAGTTAAAACCGTTAAAAGAACAGTTTCGGGAATAAGAACAAAAAAAATATTAACGGATGATATTGAAGCGGGTTTTAATTATGTTTTTACAAAAGATACCGACAGACAAAGCTCCAGCGACGGTTTATATGACGCAAAAACCTATAGTTTTGACTTTGAATATGATCCAATGCCGGGACTTACCGTAAATGCCGAAAGAGCGCAATCAGATTCCGATTACTCTTCTTCCGCGGGAACAGCTTATTCTTCCAGTAAAGGCCATGCCACAAGAATAGAAGCCATAGGCGACGGTTACCCCAGCCGTGTGGTAATGGAATATGAAAATGTATCTCCTTACTTCATATCTCTTTTGGGCTCGGCTATATCGGACAGACGAAAATTCAAGTCCTCATGGCGCTATAACTATTCCAAAAAAACAACGATGAATTGGTCATTTTTATGGTATAGAAATAATCTGGATTCGCAATTAACTTCAACTACCCGTTCATGGAAACCTCAAATTGGCATTGCCATAAAAAGGATATTTCCCAAAAGACGCTATTCTTTTGTGGATTTTTATTATAAATTTGACCAGCAATATGGCGCGGGACAAAGTTCCTCCAATCATTATTTATAATGGATTAGAAAATTCAGACCACTTTTAAGGCTAACTTAAGGTGTAAA
>CAZHQC010000019.1:0-20641 GCA_964534135.1 uncultured Elusimicrobiaceae bacterium
CAACGGCAAATTGATTCTAAGTTCAATGATCGGCGTGCCGAACGGTTTGCAAGATCAAATAAATTTGGAAACAAGATTAAATAAACCTAAAAATAGAATATATTTGGAAGATGAACAGATACAAGAAGAACTGAAAACAGCCGGGTTTGTGATAGAAAGTGTTATATACCCAAAGGACAATTACGCGCAATATCTTTTATCTATTGATTAATATAATCGACATAACATATCGCTGAAACCGCAAAAACTTTCACTATATTTCAAAATATTTATTTATCGAAGCCATGAGATCATACAACCGCTTACAATCTATTTATTTGAGAATTAATTTATGAATAAAAAATCCTTGCCTGAGTTTGAAACAGATAGACTTTTTATACGTGGAGTAAAATTAGATGATGCTGAAAGTTATGAAAAAAACTTTGCAAACTATGATATTATTCAACATTTAACCCCTCAGGTCCACCAAATTTCTTTCCATATCTCACTTAAAATCCAAAAACATCACTTTATGGAGAATTTATGAAATCACTCTTGGTGCTAATTGTTCTATCATTTTTTACAACTCAAGGATTTACAAAAGAAAATAAAAATACACTTCCCGCAAATCATTCACCTATCAAAAGAACTTATATTAAAGGGAATAAATTCGGTTATATTTTAACGACTACAAAATATCATAATGGAAAATTTTATGAGGAAAATATAGCTACCTCTTCTCATACGATTATTAAAAATCCCAATTTAGCGGAGGAAATATCTTGGAATAGTTTTTTTAGAAGAGATGAAAATGGGATAAAAAACTTAAACGCAGAGGCTAAAAAAGTAAAACCTTATCAAATTTCATTGATAGATAAAGGCTCTTTGGCAATTCCACCACTTAATGTACCAAAAATGGTGGGAATGATAACTGATTTAAATACCTATTATGTTTCCATCAGCAACTCCATAGGCATTCATAAATTTTAAAAAAAGGGGACATCTATACAAACCCCGAAAATTTAAAAGGTGATTGGAAAGATGATAAGAATATTATTCTTGGAAAAGATTGCACAAATGCGAAGCTAACCATGATTGATCTTACTGAAGAAAATATCCTGGTTAAAACAGAATTTCTCTCACCGCCTAAAAAATGCATGAATATGTCAAAAAGCTGGATGACCTCCCCCATTAAGCCTAATTATCCCAACAATTTTGAACAAATAAGAAAAAATGGCGATAAATTTACAGTAATGTGGGGACATGAACAATTTATTGTTGAAACTAAAATTGAACGAAAATCAGGAATGATAATAAGCGCTAAAATGGACAATACTTTAAGCCTTAAAGTGAGAATAAACTGTGATGAAACTTTAAAAACTTGTCAACATGAAATGCCCCTTATCATTCAAAGAGATGAAGTACTTAAGCTTCAGGAATAATTTTTATATTCAGATTCTAACTTTCTCAATATATCCGCATAACGCTTTTATAAGCTTTAATGTGTCTTCTTTATCCCTTCCCCGTAATTTTCTATTTATTTCAATTTGAATAGCGGGAGTGCCATTATTACTAATAAAACGAGTTACAGTTTTTTGGGGGAAGGTCAGAGCTATTACTGGCATTAGACAGAACAATACTATTGACAAACCCAAACAAAGCTGAGTTTAAATATCACAAAAGATTTAACGGTTTAGAATAAATGAGCGAGCTTGAAAGTTCTATATTTTTGAATTTTCTATGAATATTCGCTCTATTTCAGTTTGCAATTGCTTAGGAATTAAATCAAACAACACAATTTTAGCAAAGGACTTTCCAAAAGAAATGGTCAAGGTTATTTTTATCGTCAGAAGATTTTCTTCTAAATCGACAATATCTTCAAAATTTCCGGTAAGATTATGATACTTTCCGTGAACACATTTAGGCACTGTAGGCATAAAACTTTTCTTCAAGGTATTTGAAACAAAAGTTGCCATGGGATTAAGCAAAATATTTCCGAGTTCCGATAACAAAAGTTCTTTAGAATTCAAACTATCTTCATTTAGAAAAGAATAACCTAAAAAAGATTTTGATATACAGTCAAAATCACGAGACTCAAAAATTGCCATGGAAGCAAATGGATATTCACCTTTAACATCAAAATAAACAAACCAAGTGAGATCATCATTGAACTTATGTTTTTTAATACTTTCACCAAGTTTATCAAACGATATGTAAATGTCAAATATATCCCAATTACCGGCAGAAACTTTTGAAAGTCTTTTCAAGGTTTTTTTAAAATTCGAAAGAACCAACTGTACTATTATTTCGTGTGTTTTAATATTCATAAATCGCTTGATAATACCTGATTGATAGTTTTTTTAAAATCCTCATATGAAAAAGGCTTACGAATTATAGCGTCCACACCTTTATCGGAAAGTTTTTCATCTATCTCATCCTGTTCAATAGCCGAAATAATAATAATTTTCACATGCATATTTATTTTTCTTATATCATCCAATATCTCCAAACCGGACCTGCCAGGTAAAATAATATCCAAAAAAACAACTTCCGGTTTGAATTTGACAAAAGCTTTTAAGGCACCTTCCGCATTTTCTTCATCACTCACAACTTTATGCCCCAATTTTATCAAAAGTGCTTTTATTGTACTCCTCATCAAACTATTATCATCCACTATCAACACTTTCATAACAATCCCCTATCTAAAATGAAACTTACTAGAATCAATTCTTTCCGACTAATACATTATATCAAAATTTTTGGAAATAATTTCCCTAATTTTAGTATTAATTAGTCCGAACGCAGTCGACAATTAGATCAGTGGAAAAGACCAAAAAGCTAAACTACTTCATCATTTTATAATTCATTTATCTCTTAATTCCTTATTCTCGAAGGAAACAAATACTAATTAAAAATCTTTATGGCGTTTTTTATATCGGGACTTTTTAAAATATTACCCGCATCATCCACCATAATAAAATTTATGCCCTTTTTCTTTTTAACAATCTTAAGAGCTTTATCATAGCCCAATATAAAAAAAGTAGTGGCATAAGCATCGGCCAAAGCGGGATTTTCTGAAATTACGGTTACACTTTTGAGGCCATAGGCGGGATAACCGGTTCTTATATCTATAATATGATGATATTTTTTCCCCTTATACATAAAAAATCTTTCATAATCGCCGCTGGTTACCACCGCGCAGTCATTTTTAATCTTAAATTTTAAAAACATATCACCCTTTGGATTTTTAATGCCCGAAGTCCAATATTCCCCATTTTTATTCCCTGAAATAAAAAGATCTCCCCCCGCATTGATTATAAAATTATGAAGACCTGCAAGCCTTAAAACATCTCCGGCTTTTCCGGCGGCATAACCTTTGGCTATCCCTCCGAGACCAATATACATCCCTTTTAATTTTAGGAAAAGTGTCATGTTTTTTTTATCTAAAATAATATTTTTATAATTCACAAAAGCCATAGCTTTTTCAATTTCATTTTTCGTTGGAGGAATTTTTCTTTTTTTAATATTCCATAATCGCCCAAGAGGCTTAAAACTGATATCAAAAGCTCCTCCGCTTTCATTTGATATATCCAATGCCATATCAATTACATGCGCAATATCGGATGTTATGACAACAGATTTTTTTCCGGAATCAAGAGCCGCCTTTGAAATAGGACTATCAGGGCGCCATTCACTCATTTCCGCTTCCAAATAAGAAACCTCATCAAAAGCTTTCTGAGCAAGAGCATCAAAATCTGATCTACTCAATTTATTCTTATCAGTAAAAACTTTTATTTTAAATATTGTGCCCATGAGCATTTTTTGTTTCTGATAAAAACCGTATTCCGGCTTTGGAGCGCAGGAAGCGGATAAAAAGATAGCACAAAAAAGAATAATATTTAGGAATTTTATAAACATAAAGAAAAAAAGGCATTCAATGCCTTTTTTAGGTCACAGGTCACCTGTCTCAAGTCACCTGTAACTCCTCCTTTTTGATTTTTATTTAACAAGACCGGAAAAGCCCATAAAAGCCATAGCCAAGATGCCCGCGGTAATAAGCGCGATGGGAACATTTTTAAAACATTCGGGGATATCCGAATATTCAATTCTCTCTCTTATTCCCGAAAAAATGATAATGGCCAGGCAAAATCCAAGTCCGCTGCAGAAAGCGAACAAAACAGACATAAGGAAAGAATATTTAATTTGTATAGATAAAATAGCTACGCCAAGAATAGCGCAATTTGTGGTAATTAAAGGCAAAAAAATCCCAAGCGCCTGATAGAGCGCCGGACTTAGTTTTTTAAGAGCGATTTCAACAATTTGAACCAAGGACGCAATTACAAGAATAAACATAATCGTCTGCAAATATTCAATATGAAAAGGAATTAAAATGAATTTATTCAATAGAAATGTAATGGCGGTGGAAATTGTCATTACGAAAGTAACTGCCATACCCATACCTGAGGCTGTGCTTGTTTTTTTAGAGACACCCATATACGGACAAATACCAAGGAAACGGGCAAAAATCACATTATTAATAAAAATCGCGCTTACCATAACTAAGAGGACTTCTTTCATTTAGCCCCCTTATTCTTTTTAGTAAAGTAAATTACGGTCGCAATGATAAAACCAAGAGCCGCAAAAGCTCCAGGAGGAAGAACAAAAATAAGTATGGGAGGCATATTACCGGTAATGGCAATACCAAAAAAAGTACCGCTTCCAAGAATTTCTCTAATCGCTGAAAGAAGAGTGAGCGCCAAAGTAAATCCTATACCCATACCAAGCGCATCAAGAATGGAATGCCATAAATTGTTTCTGCTGGCAAAAGCTTCAGCTCTTCCAAGAATTATACAATTGACCACTATTAATGGAATAAAAATTCCCAAACTTTTATTAAGAGCAGGAGAAAATGCCTGAACAAGCAAATCAACAACTGTAACAAAAGTCGCAATAACAACAATATAGCAAGGTATTCTTACCTTGGAGGGTATTAATTTAGCTATTAATGAAATAACAATATTTGAGCCAAGCAAAACAAATGTTGTAGCCAAACCCATGCCTAAACCGTTTATTACCGTTGTTGTTACAGCTAAAACGGGACATAAACCAAGTAAAGCGACCAGAACAGGATTTTCTTTTATAACACCTTTATTAAATTCTTGCCACGCGTTCATTTCTTATTCCCGTGAAAATATTTTTTGCTAATAACTTGTAAACCTTTTTTTACAGCATCTGTAGCGGCCCTTGATGAAATGGTGGCTGCGGTAAGCTCATCCACAAAACCGCCATCTTTTTTTACTTTCCATACAAGCCCTTCCAATGTCTTTCCTTCAAATTGTTTTTTAAACGGCTCAAGCGCAATCTTATTTCCCAAGCCCGGAGTTTCTTTATGAGCCAAAACACTATAATCAAAAATTTTCCCCTTTGGAGAAACAGCCAAAAGAAGAGTTATCTCGCCGGCATAGCCTTTCTCGCTGGAAATTTCAACAGCTATGCCTCTTAAATTATTATCTTTATCATTTATTTCAAAAAACTCTTTTCCATTCTCATCAACAACGGTATTAATATCTTCATTTGTAAAATCAAACGGAAAAATTTGTTTCAAGGCATTAACCTTCACTCTTTCCATAGCTTTTTGTATGGGCACTTTAGTTATATCATTAGTCATATAAAGCAAAAAAGCGCTGATAAAACCTATTATGGTTAAAGTCAAAACCGACTTCATATTATTTAACCTTCCATTTTTTACTATTTGAATGATTATCCCATCTATCTATAAGAGGAACAAAACCATTCATTATAAGTATGGCAAAAGATACGCCTTCGGGATACCCACCAAAAAGACGGATAATGCCCGTTAATAAACCGCAACCTAAACCAAAAATCAATTGTCCTCTTTTTGAAACGGGAGTTGTAACCATGTCGGTAGCCATAAATAAAGCTCCCAATAAAAGGCCTCCTGTTACAAAATGCCATAAAGGAGAAGCATATTCAAGAGGATAGATATAATGAAAAATTCCGACAAAAACTAAAGTCGAACCAACAAAACTAACCGGTATAATCCAGGTTATATATTTTTTCCAAAAAAGAATAACGGAGCCAAGCAATAAAGCCAAAGCTGAGGTTTCACCTAAACTACCGCCAACCTTACCAATAAATGCCTGCCATACTGGCACTGAACTGACGGCGGCGTGAAGCCCTTCCGTTTTTAAAACGCCTAAAGGAGATGCCGCAGTTTGCATATCAACAAAAGGAACAGGCCAAATAGTCATGGCAACGGGAAATGAAATAAGAAGGAATACTCGCGCCGCAAGAGCCGGATTAAAAACATTAAAACCCAAACCGCCAAATAATTGTTTTACAACTACGATAGCCACAAAAGAACCCAGAACAGCCATCCAATAAGGAAAGTTTGCAGGAAGATTTAAAGCCAATAATATTCCGGTTACAAGAGCGCTGCCGTCAAAACAAGCGACTTCCTGATTTCTGATTTTATTGATTATATATTCGAAAGCCATGGAAGATATACTACAGACAAGGATAAGCATCAGAGCTCTTATACCGAAAAAATAAACCGCAGCTCCTACCGCCGGCAATAAGGCCAAGACCACGGTATACATGACTTTCTCTATACTGTCGGTATTTTTAGTATACGGAGGATAAGTTATTATCAGTTTGGTATTTTCCATTATCAAGCCTAATGTCTTATGTTGCCTGTAATTTACATTTTGCAATTACGGCCAAATTTGCGTTCATAATCTTAGCGTACTTAATCCAATGCACTAAATCCCTTTTTGACGGGCATACAAAAGCACAACTTCCGCATTCCATGCACTGGCTTAAACCATATTCTAAAGTTTCTTCAACATTTGTTTGCGCCAAATTAGCTAAAAGTATTGGTTTTAAATTAATGGGACATACTTCTTCACAACGGCCGCATCTCAAACATGGTCTTTCTTTTTTCTCGGCTAATTTCATTTCATCAAGAAAAAGTATCCCTGAAGTTGTTTTTACAACGGGAACATCAAAACTATATTGCGCCTTGCCCATCATGGGGCCGCCGGATATCAGTAAATTCATTTTTCCGCTGGCAATACCGCCGCAATAATCAACAATATCCGAGAACATTGTTCCTATCGGCGCTTGAATATTTTTTTTGTTTTTTATCGCCATACCTGAAACGGTTAAAACTCTTTCAACAAGAGGTTTGTTTTTGCATACAGCTTCATAAATGGCAAAAGCTGTGGCAATATTATTAACCATACAACCCACATCAAAAGGTAATTGTCCATTACCTACAGTTCTACCCGTTACCGCGTTTATAAGCTGTTTTTCCCCACCTTGAGGATAGCGGGACTTTAAAATTACAACTTCAAAGCCAAATGATGAGGCTTTTGCTATCATCACCTTAATCGCATCTTTCTTATTATTTTCAATTCCTATATATACCTTTAAATCTTTCGGAAAGAAAGAGGCTATTATTGAAAGACCTTTAATAATTTCATCGGGTTTCTCAAGCATAAGCCTATGATCAGCCGTTAAATAAGGCTCACATTCCGCGCCATTTAATATTAATGTATCGATCTTTTTATCTTTAGGAGGAAAAAGCTTAACATGAGTGGGAAATCCGGCTCCGCCCATGCCCACAATACCGGCATCTTTAATTTTCTTAAGCCTATCTTCTAATGATAATTCTTTAAAATCTATTTCATCGGTATTCAAACCTTCAGCCCATTCTTCCTTGCCATCAGGTTCAATAAAAACGGTTTTTATAAATTTACCGCAAGAATGAGGATGTTGGTCTATTTTTTTTATTTTACCGCTTGTAGGAGCATTAATACCCGCGCTTATAAAACCATCGGGATTGGCAATACATTGGCCTTTCTTTACTTCGTCCCCGACTTTTACAATCAAAGCGGCAGGTTTGCCTATATGTTGAGCTAAAGGCACAGCAAGCAATTTAGCCGTCGGCATCACTTCAATAGCAAGACCGCTGGTTAATTTATTTTCATTAGGATGTATGCCGCCAAATTTAAATGTTTTCATTTTTAATTAGTATCCCAGTGTTCCGTCTTCGCCGGTTTCATTCGGATGGCAAAGTTTACATCCATCGCAACCATCTTCAATTTTAGGTGGAGCTTTTTTAGGCGCCATTGTGTACTTCGTTAAATGAATACATTTAACCGGGCAGACCTTGGCGCAAAGCCCGCAATTAACGCATTTCTCATCATCAATGACCGCAAGAAAATTCTCAACTTTTATAGCGTCAAATTTACAAGCCTTAACGCAAAGCATACAGCCAATACAACCATTGGAACAATATTTCCTGGTCACGCCACCTTTATCAATAGAACTGCAGGCCACATGATATTTTCTGACTTTCTTTTCCTTAAGCTGCAATACATGTTGGGGACATTTATCTATACATGCGCCACAACCCACACATTTTTCTCCATCCACAACTATGAGACCATCGACAATTTTAAGCGCATCATATTTACAAGAGGCTATACATGAACCGAGACCAACACAGCCATAAGCGCATTTCTTAACGCTCGGCAGTATTTCTTTGACTGCCCAACAATCCTGAATACCTTTATATTCCGCTAAAAATTTGGTGGTTTTCTTGCTTCCATTGCATAATACAACACAAGTCATGGGTTTCGCCGCATCCATGGTAATACCCAATACCCGGCCCAATTCATAACTTAAATCATCTCCGCCGATAGGACATGTTAATGAAGCATTTCTTGTCTTCACCAACTCAGCTGCAAATTGTGCGCAACCGGGATAACCACAAGCTCCACAATTGGCGCCGGGAAGCATTGCTATTACGGTATCCACCATTGGATCGGTTTTAACATAGAATTTTTTTGAAGCAAATAAAATAAATAAACCAAGGACAAAAGTGAGAGAACTTAAAATCAGTATTGGTATCAACATTGCGGTCATGTAGTTTTTCTGGTTTCCCGTATTTAATAAATTTGCATATTTATTCTAACATGTTTTTACTTTCCTTTTCAATTTTTAGAAAATAAAGGACATTTGAGCTTTTTTATATTTCTTTTCATTATATTATTGCTAAAATAAAATTCTTGGGGCGAATCGTACAAACGAGGTGGCAGCAGACTAAACTGTTACATAAATCGGAACTTTTTATGAATATAGAAATTATCGGAGCAGAATCTTTGGGAGTGCGAGGACTTTCCTGTTTCGTTCAAACAAAAAAAAGAAAAATTTTGATTGATCCTGGCATAGCTCTCGGATATAAAAGACACGGGCTACTTCCGCATCCTTTTCAAGTGGCTATTGGCGAAAAAATACGGAAAAATATTTTGGAAAAATTTTCAAAAACAACAGATATAATAATCAGCCATTTCCACGGCGACCATGTTCCTCTGACAAACGCGAATCCTTATCAACTCAATCTAAAAGACTTAGACAAAATAGATAAGAATGTTAAAATATGGGCTAAAAATCAAACGCATTTTTCCTCCGTTGAAACGGAAAGGGCCAAAGCAATATCTTCCGTTCTAAATAAAAATTTAATTCAAGCTGAAAATAAAAACGAAGATATAATGGAATTTTCAAAAGCCGTATTTCACGGAGAATCAGAAAATAATTCGGAAACCGTAATGATGACCAGAATTCAAGAAAATGGTGTATTCGTTCACGCTTCCGACATTCAATTGTTTGATAAAGAAGCGGTTTCATTAATATTGGATTGGCGCCCGGATATTGCTTTGATTGGGGGACCACCGCTTTATTTAGAAGACAGATTTTCTGAAGATCAATTTAAAAAAGCGCGGGAAAACGCTGAATTGCTAGCTCAAAAAATAGATATTTTAATCCTTGACCACCATTTATTAAGAAATCGAGAAGGCTTTAACTGGATAAAAGCATTATCTTCAAAAGCAAAAGGGAAAGTTCTTTGCGGAGCAGATTTTATGAAAAAATCAAGAATGCCGCTTGAAGCCGACAGAGGAAAACTATATAAAATCATGCCCGTACCCGAAAAATGGCATGAAGAATACGCTCAAAATAAAGTTAATACGGATTATTATTGGGATTTGGGCAAAATGAATTACTTCCCCTCTTTTTAAAAAAGGGCTATTCACCAGTTACAGCCTTAAGTATAATTATTGCTAAAATATAAACCATGAAAGATACACAATTTATAATTTTCCATCTTGACGATGGCAAGGAATTACGCGGCGGACAAAGGCAAACATTGCATTTGGCTCAGGAATTAAATGACCTTGGCCATAAAAACATTCTAGTCTGCCGAAAAAATTCCCCGATTGAAAAAACCGCCCTAAAAAAAAATATAGAAATCATAAATCTACCTTATATATTTGAATGGGATATTTTATCTGCCTTAATTTTAAAGAAAAAAATAAAAAATATCTTGAGTAAAAACAAAGCGGAATCCGTTATATTACATTCCCACACCTCACATACCGCAGCCTTATCTTATTTGATCTCCTTATTCCTTAAAGTTATAAGAATAGTTCACAGACGAGTTGATTTTAAAGTTAACAATGGATTATCCGCGCGCCTTAAATATGCAAAAGCGAATAAAATCATCGCCTTATCGAAGGCAATTAAAAAAATACTTATCGAGGCAAACATAAACGAGGATAAAATCAGCATTATTGCCAGTGCAAGCAATATCCATGACATGCCTTGGGATGAAAATAATTTCAATGACTATAAAAAAAAATCAAAGAAAGAAATATCTGAAAATTTTAATATACCTAAAGATTCCTTTTTGATAGGCTCCTTAATCGCTCTTGTTCCGCATAAAGACCCTGAAAATTTTCTTAAATCCGCGAAAATAGTCTTGGAAAAATTCCCGGGAACCCATTTTATATTGGCCGGGAAAGGCGAGCTTCTAGATAAACTTAATACGCTTGCGCGCGAGCTAAATATTCAAAAGAATTTCCATATCATAGGCTATCAAAACAACTCAGATCAAATTCTGGCGGCTCTGGATTTGTTTGTCTTATCTTCACGCAAGGAAGGCCTTGGCAGTGTTTTACTGGAAGCAATGAATGCCAAGCTTCCCATTGTTGCCACTAATGCGGGCGGCATAACAGATATAATAGAGAATAATAAAAACGGTTTAATTGCCGAAAAAGAAAATTCCAAAGAATTGGCAAAATACCAGATAAAATTAATTGAAGATAAAAAATTAAGAAAAGAATTGGCTGAAGAAGCCTATAAAAGAAGAATAAATTTCTCCACGGAAAAAATGGCAGAGGCCACGCTTAAAATTTATGACGAAACAATTAAAAATACTTAATCTAATTGATATTCCATGGAATAGCGCTCTAACCGCTTATGCTATTGAACAAGCTCAAGCCTTACGAAAGAAGGGACATATAATTTATTTTGGAACAGTTAAAGACACCTTATGTCATGAAACAATAAAAAAAAATAATTTCCAAACAATAGATATCCCTTCAAGAAAAAATAATTTTATTTTGCTCGCGCTAATGGAATTAAGAAAGTTTATTATCAGTAAGCATATAGACATTATAAACGCTCATACCGGCAAGACACAAACGTTGGCTTTTATGCTTTCGCTTATGGGCGGAAAAAACTTTGATTTAATTCGCACAAAAACTGACGCTAAAATCCCAAAAAACAGTTTTACTTTTAAAAGAGTAAAAAAAATAATTACAGGCTCCGAAGCGATAAAAAAAAGTTATATCTCAGCCGGATTAAATCCTGAAAAAATTCAAACCATATATCAGGGCATTAAAAAACAGGAACCGATTTTTTTATCTTCATTTCCTTCATTTCGCATTGGCATTTTAGCTCGCCTTGACCCTGTTAAAGGGCATAAATACTTTTTGGATGCCGCTGCGATAATCCTAAAAAAAAGAAAAGATGTAAAATTTGTTATCGCCGGAACTGAGGCCAATATAAAATTTCAAGAGTTAAAAGAATACGCACAAGAACTTAAAATAGAAAAACATCTGGAGTACGCGGGTTTTGTGGATAAGCCTATTGAGTTCATAAGAAGTTGTCATATTGGCATTATAGCCTCAATAGGAAGCGAAGTGGTTTCAAGAGCGCTCCTTGAATGGATGAGTTGCGCCAAAGCCGTTATAGCCACTAATGTGGGCTGTGTCCCTGAAATGATAAGAAAGGATTATTTGATCCCTCCTAAAGATTCCGCCTTAATGGCAGAAAAAATAATGACTTTTTTAGAGAAGCCCGAAACCATTGAAAGCGCGGGCCGAGAAAACAAAAAAATAACAGAAAAAAAGTATAATGAGGAAACTTTCGCGAAAGAGACAGAAGATTTTTTTATAGAAGCCACACAAAAGAGATAACTAAAAATGCCAACAATATCATTCGCAATAATAGCGCACAATGAAGCCGATATCTTACAAGATTGCCTTGAAAGTGTAAAATGGGCGGATGAAATAATTTTTGTAGACTGCGACTCTACGGATAATAGCATTAGCATTGCTCAAAATTATAATGCCAAAGTCTTTGAAAGAAAAAATGAAAAAACTGTTTATATAAACAAACAATTCGCATTGGATAGAGCAAATTCAGACTGGGTTTTTATTTTGGACCCGGATGAACGAATTGATGAAAAACTTAAAAATGAAATACTAAAAACAATTAATTCCTCAACTGAAATCAATGGCTATGCGATGCCAAGAAAAAACTTTTATTTTGGCAAATGGATAAATCATGGCGGAAAATATCCTGATTTTCAATTAAGACTGATAAGAAAAGATACCGGAAAATTTAAACCCCTTCCTGTTCATGAGAAACTGGAAATAAATGGAAAAACAGACTTTCTAAAAAACAATTTGATTCACTACCCTTATAAAAACACTCAAGACATTATTAAAAAATTTGAATTTTACAGTGATATCATATCTCAAAAATATATTCTTGCCAATTATTCCAAGACCTATGTTTTCATTCGGCCCTTTTCAAAACTTTTAAATAGCTATATTCTTAAACTTGGTTTTATGAACGGGGCAACAGGCTTAATGGTTGCCTTAATGGATTTCTGCGTCTTATTTATAACCGCTATAAGATTTAAAGAAAAAACCGATAAAAATATTCATGATTAATTTCCTTCAAAACAAACTGGTAAAAATTCCTCAAGATTCAATTGACAATATTTATCACTTTGCGCTTTATCTTTTTGCCCTAACCGTTTTAATCTCAATAACCTTATGTGAAGGCGCTCTGATTTTGCTATTTATAATAGTTCTTATTGACACATTAAAAAACAAAGAAAAAGCCTCTTTATATCTAAAAAACATAAAGAATAATCCGTTTTTATTAATTTTCATGGTCTATATTATTGCTTATATAACTTCCTCTATAGGCGGGATAAACCCTTCAAAAAGTTTTTCTTTTTTGGATTCGGAATTAATAAAAATATTTTCTTGCCTGCTTCTTTTTCTGGCGATAAAAAAAGATAAATCCGAAAAAATCTCAAATTATTATTTAGCGGGCGCCGTTATTGCGGGAATTATCGGAATATGGCAATTTATGGGAAGTAATTTTTCAACAGGAGCAATAATTAGAGCTCATGGACAAATGAATACTGTCAGCTATGCTGAAACCATGGCTTTAGCCCTTACTCTTGCCTGCATAAAATTCGTTAAGCCCTCGATAAAACCTAAACTTAAAATTATTTATGGTCTGTCTTGCATATTAATCGGCTTTGGATTTATTTTGAGCTTAAGCCGGGGCCCGATATTGGGGTTAATCCTTTCCTTTGCAATTATTTTTTATTTCCTACCAAAGATAAGAAAAATTTTTATTCTGGGCTTTATATTCGCAATTTTGGGGTCCTATTTCCAATATTATAATTCTCCCACTTTTAAAGCTAAAATCTCCTCTATCCCACAGGGAATAATTCAAATAATTAATCCAAAAACCAAACCCGAACAGAAAATGGATGTCAGTTCAATAGGCCGCATAACAATGTGGAAAGCCGGGATTAAAATGATAAAAGATTATCCACTTTTTGGAACCGGACCATATAATGTGGCTGAAATATTTCCAAAATATCACGGCCCCATAGATGGAATCCCGAATTGGCCGGATGTTCATAATATTTATCTGCAAAAAACCATTGAAATGGGCATAGCGGGCGGCTTAATATTTTCTTGTTTATTACTTTTGTTTTTAATCTTATCCATAAAACTTCTAAAATCAGTGAAGAATACCTATACAATATGGAGTTTTGCGGGAATAATGGGTTTTCTTTTTATGATGCTAACAGATTCATCATTTCATCTCCCAAGAGTAGCTTTTAGCATCTATTTGATGCTTGCAATAGCCTATGTCCAAGCCGATAGCAGCACTGCTCGTCATAAAATTTAATATAGCAGCCACTGACAAAGTGGGAACCATTGTCTTTGAATCAGATTATAGCGATTCTTCTGAAAAACTCTATAACACTATTCTCGTGCAAGGTGAAATGCCGGATGAGAATTTAAAAATTGAAATTTGGGTAAAACAAAAATTTCTTTTTTTAGATAAAAACGATAAATATAATTCAGTCAAATTAAAAAGATTTCAAAATGGCAGATTCTGGGCAAAATTTAAATTAAAAGAGCCGTCTCAAAACCCCATTAAAATAGCTGTAATAAATCTCGGAGTAAAAACAAATCATACTGTCATAATTTATGACATAGAAGTTTTCCAAGAAGACTCCCTTAAACCGAAACTTATAAAGAAGAACCTGAGGAAATAGTCCAGGGTAAAGTAGAAGGCCTTGCTATTGATATTCCCTTTAATCTAATTAGACGCGAAGGATGGCAGGCACTACCTCCCACAGAAGCCTATGTAAAACATATTCCTAAAAGATTTACCATTCATCATACTGCCGCGCATTATCCACAAACTATTGAAGAATCTCTAAAGGAAATAGTTTTTATTCAAGACTATCATCAGAATACCAAAGAGTGGATAGATATCGGCTATCATTTACTAATTGATCCTTTAGGCAATATTTTTGAAGGAAGCCCCATTGATGCCATCGGAGCTCATGTAAAAAATGAAAATACAAGCAATATTGGAATATCCTTAATGGGTTATTATCACCCTCCCATTTCGGATACGCCGACCGTTAAGACTTTTGAAAGTTTTATAGCGGTGAGCAAATATTTGAAAGATACCTATTCAATTAAAATAAGCAGTGTTTACGCCCATAGAGAATTGGGGGCCACCGATTGTCCCGGAGATTTAATTTATGAAAAATTCCCGAGCCTTAAAAAAGCTATATTTGAAATTGCTCCCGTTTCAGACATTACTCCTAAAATCCCTCAAGAAGACATAGAAAGACATTCAAATAGCAAAAGCTTTCAGCAATTGCTTAATTTTGCCAAACCCTAATTAGTCTAAACCTTAACAATTTTATTTATATTTCACTTAAGATTAAGTCAAAGAGGGATTCTCTCTTTCTTATAAGTTTATATCCTGATTTTTCATTAAGAAGGACTTCAGCCGCGCGCGGTCTTGAATTATATTGAGAACTCATAGACCAACCATAAGCGCCAACCGAACCTATCGCCAATAAATCACCATTGTCAGGTAAGGGCAGTTTTATATCTTGAGCCAGGAAATCTCCACTCTCACAAACAGGTCCAACTATATCAGCTTTGATATTTTCTCTCTTCTTGGGAAAAAGATTATAGACAGGATGTTTTGCGCCATATAAAACGGGCCTTATAAAATCATTCATGGCAGCATCTACAATAATAAATTTTTTATGGCCGCTTTTTTTCTGATAAAGAACTTTTGTAATTAAAATTCCGGCTGAAGCCATAATAGATCTGCCGGGTTCAACAATAAGCTTAATATTTTTTAATTTTTTAATTCTGGAATTTAAAGCCTTAGCAAAAATAGCAGGAGGCTTCATTCCTTTTCTCTCGTCTACACCCCAGCCACCGCCTATATCAATATACTTAATTTTTATTCCGGATGCTGATAACTTTTTAATCACCTTAATAAATAAATCCACAGCCATCGCATAGGGAGAAGCTGAATATATTTGAGAACCCAAATGAACCTGTAAGCCCATGGGATTTAAAAATTTGGATTTCTTTGAATAGTCATACATCAAGAAAGCTTCTTTCAGAGAGACACCGAACTTGCTTCCAATTTTGCCCGTCGTTATAAATTTGTGAGTATGAGAATCTATATCGGGATTTATTCTAATTGAAAAGCCGGCAATCTTTTTTAATACGGAAGCTGTTTTTTCCAAAACTTTAAGCTCATCAAAAGATTCAACGTTTATCATTAAGATACAACTCTTTAAAGCATAGGTAAGTTCTTCTTCTGTTTTCCCCACTCCGGAAAAAATAATATTTTCAGGCTTAAAGCCAGCTTTAAGCGCTCTGAATAATTCTCCGCCTGAAACTATATCGGCGCCAAAACCTTTCTTCGCTAAAATAGAACATAAAAAATTATTTGAATTAGCTTTCAAGGCATAACAAAAAAGAACATCCGTTTTGGAAAACGCAGCCTTATAAGCTTTTATAGAATCAAGAATTATTTTTTCGGAATATATAAAAATGGGAGTAGAAAACTTAGAAACAACTTTCCTAATTAATGAAGGCTTGAAATGTTTTTTTAGAGTATCCATGCGAAAGGAAAATAAAATGCTCACTTCGCTCCAAGTCCGCTAAGATAAAAAAAAATGCGCGGGGCGGGACTTGGTTACTACACGAGCATTGCTCGTTGCGTAACCTCCCCTTCGTTCACTGACAAGCATAGCTCTAATCCTCGCTATTCACTCGGCGTTCACGCCGCTTCAAGTCCGCTAAGAAGTAAAATGCGCGGGGCGGGACTTGAACCCGCAAGCCTTGCGGCACACGCCCCTCAAACGTGCGCGTATACCAATTCCGCCACCCGCGCAAACTACTAGTACACAAATACAGTTTATCAAATTTACGGTCTTATACACAAAATGTTAGAATATCTACATGATAACACTACTCGCTCTTCTGGCTGCCGTCATTTTTTTAGCTATGAATGCCTTCTTTGTTTTAGCTGAATTTTCCATTGTTAAGGTACGCTTTACAAGACTTGAAGAACTTGCTCTTAAGGGCAATACAAGCGCTAAAATAGCCAAAGAGGCGGTAACTCACCTTGACGCTTATCTTTCGACCTGCCAATTGGGCATCACTATCGCAAGTCTTGGACTTGGCTGGATAGGCGAACCGGCATTTGCAAAATTAATAACTCCCCTGCTTAATTATTTTGGTGTAAATTTATCTCCGGCCGTTCATCATTCCATAGCTTTCGCCATAGCTTTCACCTTAATAACCGGCCTACATGTGGTAGTTGGAGAATTGGCTCCTAAAAATATGGCTATCAGAATGCCGGAAAAATCAACTCTTATGATAGCTATTCCCCTTAAAATTTTTCACAGAATAATGTTTGTGCCCATGTGGATTCTCAATGAAAGTGCCAATTATCTTTTAAAAATATTAGGCATAAAATCTTCCGCGGACGAACTGGTTCATTCTGAGGATGAACTACGCATGATATTGGGACAATCTCAGGAATATGGAAAAATTTCTCTCGGACGTCTGATGATGTTTGAACATTTATTTGATTTTGGTAAAACAAAAGTAAAAGAAATTATGACGCCAAAAGCCTCCATAGCAGCCATATCAATGGAAAAACCATGGCCGGAAAATCTCAAACTGATAAAAGAGCGAAAACTTTCAAGATATCCTTTGATAAAAAATTCTATTGAAGAAACATTGGGCTTTGTTCACTTTAAAGATTTAGCCTTAACTTTTTTAGATTGCAATATGAGCTGTAATAATCCCGATAATCTTTTGGAAATAAAAAGGCCTATTTCAACCATCTCACAAGAAATAACGGCGGAAAAAGCCCTTCGAGAATTTCAAGAAAGAAAAATGCATATAGCTTTAGTTAAAAATACTGAGAATAAAATTACAGGTCTTTTAACAATGGAAGATATTGTTGAAGAACTTACAGGTGAAATTAGAGATGAATTTGATAATGATCCTCCCGTCCGCTTAAGTCAGATAATATTGAAAGAAGCCTGCCTATTTAACTTACAAGAGACGGACCGTTTTAAGGCCATAGAAACGATACTTAAAAAAGTTAAAACTATTCTTCCACACTTTGATAAAGAAAAAGCTTTAAAGGCGATTATTAAACGAGAAACAAACTTCTCTACCGCCTTAGGCCATCAAACAGCTTTCCCTCATGCCAGGATTGAAAGTCTGACTCATCCTGTTCTTATTTTGGCCAAATCCAAAACCGGTATAAATTTTCCCTCGGCAGATAATAAACCCGTAAAACTTATATTTATGATATTAACGCCATTCAATGAACCTACCAAGCAGTTGAAAATTCTTGCCGGACTCTCAGGATTAATATCCAATCTAACCCTAAGAAAGAGATTGTTCTCGGCAAAGGATGCCGACCAAGCCAAACTCATCCTAACAGCCTTTGAAAATAAAGTAATGGAAGAATAAACAAAATAGCCAAACGGCAAGGCAGCCATACCTCTTAATTCACTAGATAAAATATTTTAGCTGTTAGCCGTCAAGCAGTCTAGCGGCCCGGCTGTTTATTTCTTTGAAGGTTTTTCTTTAGCTTTCTGAATGGGAGCCTTTTTAGCGCCTGTGTCCTGAGCCGGAGCCTTAACTGGGGCCGCCTGCATGGGATTATCTTGCACAACAGATTTCATTCTAAGACTTGAAGAATACATGGTAAGAAAAAGTGACGTAGCTCCAAATATAATAGCCGCGCCCATTGTAAACTTTCTAACAAAAGAAGTTCCGGTATTGCTTGAAAAAAGATTATCTCCTCCTCCACCAAACATCGAAAGAGCAGAACCCTTACTTGTTTGAAAAACCAAAATGGCTATGATTAAAACTATCGCAACAATAACATGAAGTATAAGAACAAAATCGTACATTTTTCCTCCGAAAATTCAACTTAAGTATCAGTATACAAAAAAAGAAGCCATGCTTCATAAAGTGGCCGTTTTGATGGACATAGTCCGTGACACGGCACCCAGCCTAGCCCTGTCGGCAACTATGCCCTTAGGAATTTGCCACAGTTTTTAGAGTGGAAGATTCCAAGGCTATGCTGGGTGTTGCATCAGAAGCTATGCTCTCAGGCGACCAAGGATGTTAGTCCCGTGAACAAAGTTACACGGGAAAAACGACCTAAAAAATTATGCCACTTCAAAAAACCAGTCTCTTAATTCTGAGATAAAGCCACAAGTCCGGGAAGTTTTTTGCCTTCAATAAATTCCAAACTGGCTCCTCCGCCTGTTGAGCAATGAGACAATTGATCAGGACTTATATTGGCCTTTTTAATTACGCCAAGAGTATCCCCTCCGCCCAATATGGTAACAGCTCCTTTCTTCGTAGCTGCCGCCATGGCTTTAGCAATAGCAATACTGCCATGAGCAAAAGCGTCTGTTTCAAAAATACCAAGAGGACCGTTCCAAAAAACGGTTTTAGCTCCTTTAATTTTTTCAATAAAAAGCATTTCACTTCTCGGACCTATATCAACACCAATCCAGTTATCACCAATGGCCATTGACTGAGTAATTTCTTTAGGAGAATCAAATTTAATTTCTTTAACAACAGTGTGGTCTGCCGGAAGTAAAAGTTCCACATCATTTTTAAAAGCTTTTAAAATTATTTTTTTAGCGTCTTCAATCTTTTCTTTTTCAACTAAAGATTTACCCACATTTGAATACTGGGCTGCAAGAAAAGTATAAGCCATGGCTCCGCCAATAATTATAGTATCGGCCTTATCTATAAGACTATAAATAACGTCAATTTTATCGGAAACTTTTGCTCCGCCGATAATAGCCACAAAAGGCCTTGTCGGATTTATCATGGATTTATCTAAATATTCAAGCTCTTTCTGAACCAAAAAACCTACAGCATTATCAATATATTTGCTTATTCCCGCTGTCGAAGCATGCGCTCTATGTAAAGTGCCGAAAGCCTCCTGAATAAAAAAATCTCCATACTCAGAAAGTTTCTTGGCAAAATCAGCATCATTCTTTTTCTCTTCAGAGTAAAACCTAAGATTTTCAAGAAGTACTATTTCCCCTGGTGCGGCCTCTTGAACAATACGCTTAGCATTTTCTCCAATGCAATCATCGGCAAAATAAACCTTAGCGCCGATAAGCTCTTGGAGATGAGCCACCACAGGCCTAAGACTATATTTTGGGTCATTGCCTTTAGGGCGGCCTAAATGGGAAATCAAGGTCACTTTACATTTTAAATCTAAAAGGTATTTTAAAGTTTTTAAAGAAGCTTTTATTCTTGTATCGTCTACAATAATACCATTATCAATAGGAACATTATAATCCACCCTCATAACAATGTTTCTTCCCTTAATGGAAGAATCTTGAACCTTAGCAAGTTTTAATATTGTTTTTGACATAGAGTATCCTTTGAAGTATTATTCTAAACGATAGAGGGCGCCGTTATGACGCCCTCTAAGATAATTTTTAGACTTTTTGTAAAACGCCCGACAAAATATCTTTTAATGCGGGAGTTTTTTCTTTAAGAGAATAGGTTACTCTCAAAGAGGGTTTGTTGATGGTGATATGAGAAGCAAGATCAATAGGTGTTCCCACTAAAACAAGGTCACA
>CAZHQC010000019.1:20741-26971 GCA_964534135.1 uncultured Elusimicrobiaceae bacterium
TCATTTTCAATGGCAACAGGAGATTCCGCTTCCAAAACTCTGGCCGTAGGATTAAGTTCTTTGATATTGGCTTTCACTGTCTCAATATCTTCAGCTTTCGCGCTATCAACTTTATTGATGATAACAACATCAGCCGTTCTAAGATTTGTTGTTCCGGGATAATACAGTCCTTCATGTCCGGGACGTAAAGGATCGGTTACAACAATATGAATGTCGGGTTTATAGAAAGATAAATCATTGTTTCCGCCATCCCACAATATGACATCAGCTTCTTTCTCCGCCTCTTCAAGTATTTTGCCATAATCAACGCCGGCATAAACAATATGACCTTCGCTTATATGCGGCTCATACTCTTCCATTTCTTCAATAGTGCATTCATGCTTCTTCATATCTTCTATTGAAGCGAATCTTTGCCATGTTTGTTTTTCAAGATCACCATAAGGCATAGGGTGACGAATGACAACAACTTTCTGACCCATTTCTTTAAGCATGCTTGCTATCTTTCTGGAAGTCTGGCTTTTACCACAACCGGTTCTAACTGCGCAAACGGAGATAACGGGTTTGCTGGATTTAATCATTGTATGATCGCCGCTTAAAAGCTTGAAATCAGCTCCACAAGCGAGAACCAAAGAACCCTTTTCCATAACCGTCTTGAAGTTTACATCGCTATAAGCGAAAACGACTTCTTCAACATTAAGTTCTTTAATTAATCTAGGCATTTCGGCTTCTTCAAAAATCGGAATACCTTCGGGATACAGCTCTCCTGAAAGAGAAGCTGGATATTTTCTACCTGCGATATCAGGAATCTGAAACGCGGTAAACGCGACAACCTCATAATCTGAATTGCCTCTGTAATACACATTAAAGTTATGGAAATCTCTGCCTGCCGCTCCCATAATCAATACTTTTTTTGCCATAATTGGCCTCCTGTTGTTGTAGTATCAGAAGTCACCCTACCACCTACTTACCCGTTATAAACGGGTGTTTATTTTTTAATTGTCCTTCGGACAATAAGCAGGTGGTAGGGTCAAAAACACGGACAAATTCCTCTCAGTCAATATCCGTAATACGGGGACTAATGGACCCGATTTAAATTCCTTTTTCTATCATGTATAAGGCTAAATCAATAACACGATTTGAATAACCCCATTCATTATCATACCAAGAAAGAACTTTAACAAGATTTCCACCCATAACTTTTGTATTGGGGGCATCCACCGTTGAACTCAAAGGAGAATGATTATAATCTATTGAAACCAAAGGAGCTTCCTCATAGGCAAGTATGCCTTTCATAGGACCGTCGGCAGCTTCTTTTAAAGCCGCATTTACCTCTTCGGCTGTAGTTGATTTGGCCACAGTAACGGTTAAATCCACCACTGAAACGTTCGGGGTTGGTACGCGAATGGCAAAACCATCAACCTTTCCCTTAAGCTCAGGTATAACCAAAGCCACAGCTTTAGCGGCGCCGGTTGTAGTCGGTATCATGGAAACTGCAGCCGCTCTTGAGCGTCTTAAATCGGAATGAGCCATATCCTGAACTTTTTGATCATTCGTATAAGCATGAATGGTTGTCATAAGTCCCTTTTCAATAGTCCATTTATCATTGATCACTTTAGCTACGGGAGCTAAACAATTTGTGGTGCAAGAAGCATTTGAAACCACATGATGATTTTTCGCATCATATTTTTCTTCATTAACACCAAGCACTATTGTAATATCTTCATCTTGCGCGGGAGCTGAAATTATAACCTTCTTAGCTCCGCCTTTGGTAATATGATTCTCGGCGCCTTTAACTTCTTTCCCTTTCTTATTAACGCCATCGGTTTTCTTTGTAAAAAGCCCGGTGGATTCAATAACTATCTCAACACCAAGCTCTTTCCACGGCAATGCGCCCGGGTCTCTTTCTTTAAGAACTTTAATTATTTTGCCATCAACTGAAATTTGATCTTCTCCAATTGCTTTAACTTCACCTTTCAATTGCCCGTGAACCGAGTCATACTTAAGCAAATGAGCATTGGTCTTTGAATTTGTTAAATCGTTTATAGCAACGAGTTCCAAAGTATTATCAGTGCGGCTCAAAATAGCTCTCGCTACAAGTCTTCCTATTCTTCCAAATCCATTGATGCCAACTTTAACAGCCATATTATTTCTCCTTTTATCAGCCTCAATTTATTGCGTTCTTTAATTTATATTTACTTATAAAAAACGCCTATGGGCTTATTTATCAAATGTAACTTCAAATATAGTATATCAAAATTAAAGACCGCCCTCAAACTTCCAGTCTAGTCCAGTAAATTACACCCCGTGGGTTGCTAAATGCAAGCCGCGAGTTCAAGAAAGTGTTCTGAAGAACATTACCCTACCTCCCGCTTGCGAAGCGTATTTTATGAATGGCGCTTATAGCGCCATAAGTGGGTGGTAGGGTTACCGTTCTTTAAATGGGTTAGGTTCAACTTGTTTCGTCGTTTGACACACATAGTGCTTGATATCCTCTCCAGATTTCTCCGAAATCTATCCTCGCAAATTGCTAAATGCAATCTGCGAAACAAAAAAGAGTGTTCCATTAGAACATTACCATTTCAGTTATGAGGACAAGTGCGGCAGAACATAGTTTTCTTGAGGGAACCCGCGCCATTCTACTCCGTAGGTGGCTGTGGAACAACGAGGCTATGCCTATCAGGCGGCGAAGCTCACGACATCTGATGAAGCAAAGCTTCGTTGTTCCAAACCGAAAGGTTCGTGTTCCAAAGCATAGCTTCGTTTACTGTAGTTGCCTGATTCATCAGGCTCAGTTTTAAATAGCAAAGATAATCCCAAATACACAGGTGATTAGTCAAACAATCAACAATTTGGAGAATCAAACCTCAAAAATGTAAACTGTTTAAAATAGCGCTGTGAACTAAGCATATGGACCTAAAAAAAATATTACTTATTTTAACAAAAGAATTTGAGAAACAAGAGATAAACTATGCTCTTATTGGCGGCTTTGCCATGGGCGCTTACCGAATGGGGCGAAATACATTGGATATTAATTTTCTGATTGCAATTGAAGACATGAAAAAAGTAAATGCCATTTTGCATGATCTTTCCTATAAAAAAATTCATACAACCAAAGATGTTTCACAATATACCTCACCGGTTGAATTATTTGGAGAAATTGATATATTGCATGCTCAAAGAACTATTTCAAAAGAAATGTTAAAAAACTCCATTATTAAAGAAGTTTTTGACGGAAAATTTAAAGTTAAAGTACTTTTGCCCGAAGATATCATAGGTTTAAAAATACAAACCATCGCTAATAATCCTGCGAGAAAAGCAAAAGACACACTTGATATAGAAGATATCGTATCGCATTTCAAGGGCAAAATAGACTGGAAGAAATTGAGCAAATATTTCAAGCTTTTCACAATGAATTCACAATATTTATCCTTAAAAAGAAAGTATGAAAAGAAAAAATAAAACCAAATTAAAACTTCAACCAAAACGAAAACATAGTTTTGACAATTATATTGAATTTGCCAGTCAAATGAATGAATTTATGAGCCACCCTCGCAAACCTTTTGAACCAATAAAAGGAAAACACTTTAAATTATGACTTCTTGGCCTAAAATAAAAAATCGATTCGGAATAATATTACTTTTTGCATCAGATATAATCACATTAGCGGTTATTTTCTATATATCCGTTTTTACAAGAATAAATATTCTTCCAAAATTATCATCTTCCCTTCCCGCTTTCAATCAAAACCTTGAAACTTATTGGTGGATATTTCTTGTTTGGCCGCTGGTAATAATTTATAAAGAAGGCTATTCAAAAAGATTCGCGTTTTGGGATGAAATGAAATTTTTAACAAAATCCTCATTTCTCGCTTTAATCACCATATTCGCAGTACTCTTTATAAGCAAAAAAGGACCTGAATTTTCAAGATTACTCATATTAACAATGACGGCAATCGCTTTCCCTTTATTTCCTTTGACTAGACCTCTATTCAAAAAAATCCTTTTCTCTCTGGGGCTTATGAAAAGAAAAGTTCTTATAGCGGGTTCGGGCCCAGCGGCTGAAACGGCATTAAAATCCATTTTGAATGAACCAAACTTGGGTTATGAAATAGCCGGATTTATAGACGACAAGCCTCTAAAAAAAGAAATTGCCGGCTTTAAAGTGCGCAAAGGCTTAAATCAAATTGAGCGTTATATAAAAATGGCAGGCATACACGATGTGATTGTGGCCAAACCGGAACTTAAAAGAGATGATATCGCGAAACTTATAAATCACATCCAACATAAAGCTGAAAACACTTTATATATGCCGGATATAAAAGGAATAGCTGTCTCAGGCACGGAATTAAAATATTTTTTTAAAGAGCAGGCCTTAGTTCTTGAAATTAAAAATAATTTATCAAAGCCGCTCAATTATCTTTCCAAGCGAATAGTGGACTATATATCAGCCACATTCATCTCGCTAATTTTATTTATTCCCATGCTTCTAATAATCATAAAAATAAAATTGACAAGCAAAGGCCCAGCTATATATACCCAAAAAAGAATAGGCAAAAATGGAAAAACTTTTCTCTGTTATAAATTCAGAAGTATGTATACGGATGCGGAAGAAAGATTAAATAAAATTCTCGCAACCAATCCCGAGGCAAAAAAAGAATGGGAAAAATATTGGAAACTTAAAGACGACCCACGCATAACTGAAACCGGTAAATTCTTACGCAAAACATCCCTTGATGAGTTACCTCAACTATTGAATATATTAAAAGGTCAAATGAGTTTAATCGGACCAAGGCCTTATCTTCCCCGTGAATGGAATTTCATAAAAGAAGAAAGCCCCATAATCCATGCTCTTCCCCCAGGCATAACAGGCTTATGGCAAGTAAGCGGAAGAAACAATCAAGATTATAATTATAGAATTACCATGGATAGCTGGTATGTGAAAAACTGGGATTTATGGCTGGATATAATGATTCTGTTTAAAACAATAGGCGTGGTTATCAAAAGAGACGGCGCTTGCTGACTTACCTTTCCCCTTTCAAAACAAGTTCTGTCATATTACCCATTATCTTCTTTTTATCATAAACATCATTCAATAATACTCTGGAATTTGATGCAAATGATTCAAGATTATCTTTCATGGAATAAAATTTTAAAAAACCGTCTCGTATATCTTCAATATTTTCATGATCTGAGCACAATCCAATCTGATATTTCTCAACCATGTTCTTAACTTCACCACTCATAATGCAAAAAATGGGTTTTTCAAAAGCCAAATAAGCTTGAAATTTGGCGGGAACAGTTAATTTAAAAATAGGTTTTTCTCTAAGACTTATAAGCATAGCGTCACTTGCCACAAAATATCCCGGCATATCCGATTGTTTTTGACGGCCATAAAATATGACTCCCTCAATCTTTTTCTTCTCGACTAATTTCTTAAGACATTTAACTTCGGATCCATCACCAACCATATTTAACTGAATATCCGGATTAACTTTTCGAGCCAAACCAAATCCTTTTATAATAGGGGTTAAATCTTGATGTTTACCAATATTACCAGCAAAAGTAAAATTAAATTTTTCTGAAAGTTTTATCTCTTTTGAAGCCGCTAAATCTCCTTGATTAATAACCGGCCAATTTGGGAAAAAGTGGATGGGTTTCTTTGGCGCATAAGCAGCCACTCTACATCTAAATCCCTCACAAGAAATAAAAACCAAATCACACCCCTTATAAATGAATGAGACAAGATTATCAAGGAAAAAAGATAAACACTTCCTTTTACGAAATCCATAAGCATACACCATATCCGGCCATATATCTTGCACCCATATAGTTACATGTTTTTTATAAAGATTTTTCAAAAGAAAAGCGGGAAGCGCTACGGTTAAAGGGCCTGTATCATAAACAAATATCCTGTCATACTTTCTGCCTATAAAAAGCGCCACTATGGTTGAGACCACAGCAAAACTAAAGTAATTTAATAATTTCAAAAACAATGAATCCCTATATCCGGGTATAGTAAAGAATCTCCATATTTTTATGTCATTCCATTGTGTACTTTGAAAGAATTGGTTTGAATAACCTTGAAAAACTTTAGCAAACGGATAACTGGGAACTTGAGTCAACACTTCAACAATAAATCCTTTCTTTATCCATTCTTGGGCGAGTTCATTTATAATGAACTCCTCTGGATAAAACCGCTCTGCTATTATAAGAATTTTGGGATTATTTAAA
>CAZHQC010000020.1:0-25741 GCA_964534135.1 uncultured Elusimicrobiaceae bacterium
ATTCAAATGCTGGCTCAAAAAAATTCCGAACCTTTCAAGGTGGGGCTTATTTTTACTATGGAGCCTGTTTTCGCCGCAATGTTCGCTTGGACCTTGGGAGGGGAATCCTTTATGCTCATAAAAGCAATTGGTGGCTTATGTATTGTCTCGGGTATGATAATAGGCGAGTTCTCAAAATTTAATTTAAAGAGAGCTGTAAAGAAAGAAGTTCTTCCTATATAAATCGCTTTTTATATTCTCTAAAAGTTTTCTAACTTTTTTAACTTTATAAACGCTAATCTGTTTTATTTTGTCCTTATTTTTAATGGAAAATTACTTATTTAATAGCGGCTACATAATTATTATGGAACTCTTTCATCCTGTCTACCAGCGCTTTAATATCGTCTTTTGGAGGGAGGAAAGTGGTACGGAAATGAAGCGTTCCGGGCGCCTGGCCAAAGCCCGAACCGGGCACGACACAGATTCCCGTTTCTTCCAATAATTGTATGCAATAGGCTGAATCTCTTGAGGCTTCATATTTGGACTTTTCTTCGGTAGTCATTTTTTTAATATCTTGTGTATGAGGCAATTCAAATTTTACAAAGGCGTACATAGCGCCTTGCGGAATATTGGTTTCCATGCCTTCAATTTCATTCAGGCCTTTACCGAGTATTTTCGCTTTTTCTTTTAAGTCATTTAAAATAGCATCGCGTTCTTTTATATAAAGCTCATAACTCTCGGAGCCTTTTTCGGGTGGCGCTACCATTAAACCGGTAACTATTTGTCCTCCTACGTTCGAGCAAAGACCGATAGATTGCAGTTTGATTAGTTGCGCATAAACTTCATCAGTCATATTCCTTACTTCCATATAACCGCCTCTATGACCGCATTCTCCAAGGAAACCTTTGGAAACTGAATGGAAGCTAAAGAGAGTAATATTTTTTTCATTCATCTCGTTCATCACTTTGGCAAAGGAATGGAATTTTAGCCCTTCAATATAAACATTTTCTTGATAAACTTCATCGGCCAAGATTGAGAGATTATGTTCTTTAGCAAAACTTATAATCATTTCTATATTTTCTTTTGAAAGCACCGCCCCGGTGGGATTACCGGGATTTATCACAGCAATAGCAACCGGATTGACGCCATTTTGTTTAGCTTTTTTGAGGCTGCGAAGAAGTTCTTCTTTATTTAATTGCCAATTATTTTTTTCATCAAGAAAATAATTAATTTGTTTGGCACCGTATAATTCAATAGTCGCGCTATATAAAGGATATTGTGGTATTGGAATCATATAGCCGTCATTATCGTTTTTTGTTAATAAAGTAAATGCCGATTGTACGCCTTTACTTGCGCCATCTGTTAGCATTATTCTGTTTGCGTTACTGGGGATATTATCCCGTTTTTGAATAAAATCCGCGACAGCCTGACGGGTTGAAGGAATGCCTTCACTTTGAGTATAAGCGCCCATACCGGAAGGATTATTTTTCAAGATTGTTTTTGCCCGCTCAATAATGTCTGCGGGAAAAAGTTTTGCCGTTTCCGGTTTATTCATTATTTCAGGATATTCAATTAAACTTAATATTTGTCTGATAAAAGTGATGGGTTTTTGTTTTAGAGCTTGAGGGTTTCCTATATTGCAATAAATTATTTTTTTGCCTTGTTTCTCCAGTTCTTGTGCCCGGATAACAATGCGGCCTCTTACGGCATAATTTGCTTTAAGTAATTTTGGGTTTATATCAATAAGTTTTATCATAAGAAAATTATAACAAAACTTTTCTGATGACAAAATAGATTAGATAATGGGTAGATTTTGAGTATTAATAAGTTCCGCTTAGACCCGCATAAATAATAGAGCCGCCATGAAGCTTATCGGTTACATATTTAATCATTGAATTGCTTACGGCAGGGCAGCCCCAAGAGCGTCCGGCTTGGACATTAGCTTCCCTAACATAATTGGAAGAATGCATGACAATGGCTCTGGATCTGGCATTTGAATTGGTTGAAGATAAGCCGTCAAGTTTCATTGATTGTCCGTGGCTTCCGTAATAAAGTTCCGCCGTCAAATAGAAACCCAATGAAGATTTTTTTGTTTCGGATGTATTGCTGAAATACTTGGCATACCCCGTGCCTGATGGGTCGGAGTTTTTTCCATGCGCTACGTGTATAATTTTAACATTGCCGTTTTTTACATCAATGATAAAAAATCTGGCTTTACTGGAATGTTTGCTGAAATCTATTATTGACAAAAAATCCTTATTCTTTATTCTTGAAAGATTAGCGTCATAATAAATTATGGCTTTCTCAAGTAATTTTGCGGGAACTTTTCCATAAGGGTCAAGATAGGCATAATCAAGCAAAGGAAAGGATGATTTTTCATTATCATAGTCCGGTTTTGAGAATTTTGGTAAATTTAAATTTCTATTATTGTAGTTAGGAGTCTGTTCTTCATTGATATCATCATCCAAAATTGGAACATCGGGTCTTTCAGGATATTTTTTAGTTACGGTAAAATCCAGGCTGTCTTCCACTTGAGTAGCGGTAGATGTTTCAATTGTTTCTATTTTTTCAATTTGAGGTTTGGAAAGGTTTAAATCTGTTTATACGATAAATTTTATCGCATTTTCGGAAATGCCGTCAAAATCAATATCTGAATTTTGAGCCATGAGCGGCATAAGAGGGAGTAATAAAATTAAGGCTATGATGGAGCTTATTTTTTTAATCGGTTTCATGGCGATTCTCCAATTGTTTTTCCTTATCTATAGTCTAGAGGAGAAAGAGTAATATATTAAGGTTCAATGGTCTCTTAAAAAATTGCCCTAAAGACCTAGATGATAATTTGGTATATTATTTTTGATATGGATACTGAAAATAATAGTTTTGACGGAGCATTGGAAGTTAGGTGCTGGTCCTGTAAAGCGGCCATAGATGCTGAGGATAATTTTTGTAGGGTATGCGGAAAAGGCCGGAAAAAATGTATTTCCTGGTACTATACTCATTGGGGCGCGGTAATTCTTACCTTTATGTTTGGTCCGTTTAGTCTTTACTTTATTTGGAAGTCTCCGGTTTTATCCGATACTGCGAAATGGATATATACCGCAATAATTTTCTTGATAACATGGCAAGCAATGGTTGTAACGCATAATCTTTGGGTTTTTATTCAGCAGTTTATGGGGCAGTCATTTGTATATTAATGAAATTAAAACGAAACTAAAATGTAATTAATTAAAGATACAATGTGTACAGTGTTTTTAAGTAAATCATCGGGGGTAGTCATAAAATTTAATTCTATATTCCGGTCTAATATATGTTCAGTGCCAAAAGAAAATTTCTTGTCAATTCAATAGTGTTTATAAGCTTTATGTTTATGGGTGCATGTAATCTTCAGAGTGATCCGGCTGTCATACTTAATATAGCGATTAAAAATAACGATATTTCTAAAGTTAAACAATTTTTAAATGATGGTGTTTCGGCGGAACCAAAAAATAAGAAGGGCTGGACTCCTTTAATGGTGGCATGTGTAAGATGTAAACCGGAAATAGCTGATTTACTGTTAGCTCGCGGAGCTAATATACATACCAGAAACAAAAGCCAAACGCTTTTGCATCTTGTCGCTAGATATGGAAAGAATGATATGGTGGAGTATTTGCTTAAAAGAGGCTTAAGCACCAGAAAACGCGATTGGCTTTCCTAGACTCCTTTGATGTGGGCTTCTTTGCAGGGAAAATCCGATATTGTAAAAACACTTATTGATTGGGGTGCTGATGTAAATGTTAAAGATGTGGATGGGAATACTCCTCTTATATTGGCGGTTTGGCGCGGTTAGAGAGAGACGGTGATGCTTTTAATAGAAAATAATGCCGATATTAATGTGGTAAATAAAGATGGTTTAAATGCGCCGGATATAGCTAAAAAACATGACTTCGATAAATTAGCGGATGAGCTTAATGCTTTAACCAAGAAAAAACCGTAACGATAATTTCCTCTAAAATGTATAAATTTTTTATTTTTTCCAGCGGTCGCCAAAAAATGCTGAATAGATAAGTTCGCGTTTTGGAACTTTTCTTTCTTCAAAGGCATTATAAAGACTTGTATCATTATATTGTGCTTCGCGATGTTCAATATGAACCTTGCCTTTATTAAATGTCGCTATTATATAGCGCGCTAGCGGTTTATGATAACAGCCGAGAGAACCGGGATTAATATAGCGGACTTTTCCTTTTATATCTGAGGAATGATGCGAATGTCCATGAAAAACCAATAGAGATGAATGATGACCTGTGAGTTTATCCATATCTTTTGTTATGGGGTCATTAATTATAAGAGATATGTTTTTACCGCATTTTGTCAGAGTATAATGAACAAAAGCGGTTTTTAAGCCTTCAAATTCATGTTCCGCCAAATAAGGCCATTGCGCCATTATGCTTTTAAGTTTTAAATCAATTTGAGAGTAGGTCCAGCGATAATGTTTTAGTTCTTCGTCGGTAAGCCATTGTGGTCTTGGCGCAGGCAAGCCGTTTATAAACCATGCGTCATGATTGCCCATTATAGGATGTATTTTGGGAATATTTAAAAGAGTATCCAATGTTTCAGATGGAAAGGGTCCCATGCCGATAGCATCTCCCGTGTGAAATGCCGCGTCATAGCCCTCATGTTTTATTTCTTTTTCCATTGCCTTTAAGGCTGGCAAATTGGCATGAACATCAGAAAAAACAATTACTTTCATCATATAAGCATATTAGCGAAGCTTTAGTTTAAAGTCAACAAACAAAAAAGCGCAAAGGTAAGAAAAGACACAAGAGAAATAAAAAAACCCGCGTCATTATAAATGACGCGGGTTTTTAAATTGCTAAATAATAATTTAAGCTACTTTCTTCTCACCTTTTTTCTGAGTAAATAAAGACACTATAACTAAGGTCAAGAAACTCAAAGGTATTGAGATTATGCCGGGATTATTAAGTGGTATAAGGGCGGTATCAGGATCAAGACCATATCTGCCATACATGCTGGGAGATAACATTATGATTCCGACAGCCGCTATAATACCTACGGTAATGGAAGAGGCAATACCTTTGGCAGTTGTTTTCTTCCAGAAGAGAAGCATTATTATAGACGGCAAATTAGCCGACGCTGCTACGGCAAACGCTATGCCCACAAGGAAAGAAACATTCATGCCTCTAAACAATATGCCTAGTATGATGGCGACAATACCTACTGCAAATGCCGCTATCTTACCCCACATAACTTTTTGTTTTTCATTAAAGTCCATCTCAAAAAGTCTGTCCATAAGGTCATGAGCTACAGCTCCCGAGGAGGCGATAATCAAGCCGCTAACGGTTCCAAGAACAGTAGCAAACGCAATGGCTGAGATTATGGCAAATAAGAATGTGCCATAACTTCTAGCCAAAAGCGGCGCTGACATATTATTGCTAAGCGGATTAACTACACTGCTAATCATCGCGCCAAGTCCCATATACATGGTCAGTATATAGAAGAATCCGATTGCCGCTATGGCGACTATCGTGGATTTTCTGGCATCTGCCGCAGTTGGCACGGTATAGTAGCGGATTAAGATATGAGGAAGGGCCGCTGTGCCGCAGAACAAGGCTAACATAAGAGACAGGAAGTCTAGTTTTTGCAGAGGGGTTCCTTCCACTTTAAACTTTAAGCCGGGACGCATAATCTTGTTTCCGGGAGTAATTTCGGAGGCGAAAATACTTACTTTATCTTCTCCGTCTTTAATTTTAAACTCTTTCCAACGCTTGATTTTTGTCTCTTTATCACCGATTATGGATAAAAATTCAAAGGGGCCGACTTTGCCTGTTTTGGCTTCTTCGCCCGTTTTTCCTTTTATCGATACAAGATTGCCGACTTGTCTGAGTTGATTGGTTTCAGATTCTTCAACGCCGTTAATGAAGATTTTATTTGGCGTGACGATTTTGGATTGAGTTTCATTTAATGACAACTTTCCTTCTTTATCTGATAGTTTCCACCAAGTGGATTTATTATCTGAGACAAGCTTTACAAAAGTTGTACCATGTGTATCATATTCTCCGGCAAAAGTATAAGCTTTATCGTTTGGAATAATTTTGTCGGCTTTTTTGACCGCGGTTATGGTTTTGTATTCATAGAACGGAACTGCTCCGCTTTGATTGGGTTTTGTTTCTAATCCTCTAAAAAGAAGAACTATAACCAGCACAAAGGAGAAGATTATGAGCAAGCCACCTTTCAAAAACTGCACATATGTAGTTGAGGTCATTCCCGCTGTGGCTACTATGGTTATAACTATCGCGCCCACCATGATAACACCTACATAGTGAGGCAGACCTAAGAGAGGTTCGACAAGTACACCGGCTCCGACCATTTGAGGTATCAAATAAAATATGGATACCACAAGAGTACTGATGGCCGCTGTAAGCTTAATTCCTCTGGAATTGAATTTAGCATCTAAAGCATCGGTGAATGTGTATTTACCGAGTCTTTTCATAGGTTCGGCAACTACAAATAAAGCCACAATCCAGCCGGCAAGATAACCGATGGAATAAAGGAAACCGTCATAACCGGAAGTTGCTATCATTCCGCAGATACCCAGGAATGAAGCGGCGGATAAATAATCGCCGGCAAATGCTATACCGTTTACGCCCCAGTGAATCGTTCCGCCTGCGGCAAAATAACCGGAAGCCGATTGGGTTTTTCTTGCCATATAAAATGACATACCGAGAACAAGGCCTACAAAAGCTAAAAATATCGCAATAGCCATTATTTGTCCTCCTTTTTATTAAGAGCTTTTTCTTTGGCATTACACATTGAATTGTATATCAAGGCCAAGATTAAGGCGAAAATAATAAGAGAGAAGCCGTATACAACGGCAAGATTCAATCCGAAGATTATGATGTTTTCCATCATAAGGGGTTTGACTACATTAATGATAACGAAAATAGCATAGACAATAGCGTATACGATAAATAAGTAAACACCAAGCCGCGACTTATAAGCTGCCGCATTGTCCGTGCCGCTTTGAGATGCGGGTTCGTGAAGCATTTAAGACCTCCAATAATTTTTAACGTGTTTGCCTAAGAGTAATTAAATTTAGGCTAGCAGGAATTTTACCAAATACTTCAACTTATTGGAAATTTCCACAATTCCGGTGATGGCGTTTTTGAGAAGAAGTTGTTCAACCTTTGAAAGATTCTTCGGATTTATGAAATTATCAGGTTCAATATTTTCTGAAGCCTGGTTTGTCTGGTGTTTTAATCTTAAATTCATAAGGAAGGTATAAGATTGTAATATAGTTTCATGCTCGTCTTTGTCTATTACATTTTTTTCAAGCAGGGCTGTGAGTCTTTCAGTGGTGGATAAACTGTCTATATTATTTCTTAGCGCATAAAGTCTGGCAAAATTTGTTATCAGTTTTATGGCTCTTTTAATATCAAATGAACCGTTATTTTCTCCCGATGTTTCCACTTCAATATTTCCCAGTATGCTTATAGCTGGGCCGTGCAGTATTGCGTTTTGCGCCAGATTGATAAAGAAAATGCTTTTGCCTTTTATACTTTTAAATACTGTTTCTCTTAAATTTTTTGTAAGGGAATTATCTCCATAATGGCAACGGAAGTCAAAAAAAATATTTACATCTATCAGGTCTTGCGGATTATTAAACTCAGACCATTTTTCAAAATATTCTTTCCACTTGAATAAAGGCTGACACCATACGGGGTTTTTTGCCATTACGCCGCCGGTGCAAAAAGGATAGCCGGCTTCATCAAGCCAGGCGGATACCTTTCTGCTTAATTCTAAGAAATAATTCTGAACCTCTTTTTCCTTGTTCTTATCCACGTTTTCAAAGACAAGGGCATTATCTTGGTCGGTTGCAAGTGTTTGCTCTCCTCTGGCCTGGCTGCCTAAGGTCATAAAGGCAAATTTTACCGGCGGCTCGCCTAATTGGCTAATAGCCAATTTAATAAAAGATTCCGTTATAGCATCTGAAGTGGCGGTAATTACGCGGTTTATATTTGCCGGAGCCGCTCCGCTGTCAACCAATGTTTTAATGAGGCCCGGCAAGCGTCTTTGCCGCGCTCCTATTTTTTTAATATCGGTTTCATTATAAAATTCCCGTATCATAATATCGGGAGAATACCATTTAAGTTTGAGCATTTGTTTGCTATCTATAATACTTTCAATTTTACCTTCATTATCTTTCAGTGGGAGATGGCTTATGTTTTTATCCTGCATTAATAAAACAGCTTCAAAAGAAAGAGCCTTTTTCGAAAGAGAAATAAGAGGAGAACTCATAATTTTACTTATGGGTTCATCTGATTTTAATTCTCCTGAGAGAACGCGTCTTCTTAAATCATGGTCGGTCACTATGCCCACAATATCGTCACCGCGTTTAATAAGTATGGCGCTATTCTTATGTTCCGTCATAATTTCCGCGGCTTTATTTATAGGCAGAGAGCTTTCGCAGGAAATTATTTTTTGAGCGGCCTTTTGAGCTTCTTGAGTCAAAGAGAGAAGAGAAGTCTGAAGTTCCACAAGTATTTTTTCGCGGCTTCGAGTTAGTTCGCCTTGAATTTTTTTATGTTGGCTGATATCCTTTATTATGATTACAAAACCATTCTTTCCCATAAAAACAATTTTGGACGCGGTTAGTAAGGCGTCTAGTGTTTTTTTATTTTTTCGCTTTATTTGGGTTTCAATCGGTTTTGGAATATCGCCTTTTTTCAGCGCTTGGCTAAAATTTTTAAAATCATCATCATCCTTTTCTTCTAAAACAATATCGGACAACTCTAAGTCTGAAAATTCACTTTCACTAAAACCAAGCATGTCCAAAAGAACTTTATTACAATAAGTTGTCTTACCGCCTAAAATCATCATTATTCCTTCAGTCGAGGCTTCTATCAGTTTTCTATGTTTTTCTTCAGATTCTTTTACTTTATTTTCAGCATTTCTGCGGGATAATTCTATTTGGTGGCTTTGACGATTGATATAGAAAAGAATAAGAATTATTATAAATAAGATGCTTAATGAAAATTTAGTGAGATGGTTTTTAAGTTTGTTTATTTCCGCGCCCACATCTTCCACATAAATACCTGTGCCTATTATCCAATCCCAGGGTTCAAATAAAAGAACATATGAAAGCTTGGGAACTATCTTATCGGGGTTATCTTTCCACTGCCACATATAAGCCACAAAACCGGCTTTTGGTTTGTTGGTGGATGCTTTTACTGTTTTTACAAATTCCACAAATAGTTTCTTTCCGGTAGGATCTTTAAAATCAGACAAATCTGTTCCATCCAGTTCAGGCCTATAAGGATGCGCTATCATTCTTGGATGGAGATCCGTTATCCAAAAATAATCTTTCCCTTCATTTCCATAACGCAAATTTTTAATAGCGGAAATGGCTTTTTTTTGAGCCATTTTCCTGCTTAAAATTCCTTTTTTTTCATCAGTGTGAAATTTGGCAATCAGACTATAGGCTGAATCATTTAACTCACGGATGGTTTCTCTTTTACCATCCATCATGGTTTTTTCAAAATAAGGAATAACAATAAAAAATATAGTTGAGATAAAAAGGATTATTGCAAGCATGCTTGGTAGGGCTATATGGATAAAAAAATTATTTTTATTATTAAGAGAATTAAACATATGCTCAAATTTTATCCCTTTAAATTTATAAACGCAAATAATAAATTTTACTGTTTTAAAATAGATATAATTTCTGCAGGAGAAGATATGATTGGGGCTATAGCCGGAGATATAATAGGTTCTGCTTATGAAATTTTCAGAACTAAAAGAAAAGATTTTAAATTATTCACTTTTAGGTTCTCATTTACGGATGATACCGTTCTTACCTTTGCCGTAGCTGGGCGTATGCGGAACATTCGCTCTTAAAAAAGAAGCCATGATAGCTCGAGATGTGTCAAAATTTTCCGGTCATATTGCCTGTGATCCTCATTCAAAATCTGAAATAGTTATTCCCATTTTAAAAGACGGAGAAGTTAAAGCCGTCATTGATATTGATAGTTATGAAACAAACAATTTTTCCGAAGTAGATAAAAAATATCTTAAAGATGTAGCTGATATTTGTTCAAAGCTTTAAAAAACCACTATGTGGGTTTTTATCCTCAGTGCTGAGATTTTATTATTTCACGCGATTATCGCGCTATGCGGGACGCGTGGAATTAAATCTACAAATGGTTATAATTTAGTGGATACGCCGAATATAAAAGATGATTCATTTGAAGAGTTTATTATTGGGCTGTCGGTTATTTGGGAGTTTAATTTTCTGTAAGACATATTCAAAAACCAGAAAATATTTCTATTGGCCATAAAATTTACGCTTAAAGATATTCCTGTTTTAAAAATATCCGAAGGTTTATAGGCCGGGCGCCAAGCTCTGGCTTCATTCGGATATACGCCATAATAATAATTTGCCATTTTAGCGTTTTGCCAAAGGGCGCTTACTGAAGGAGTAAAACCCCACTTTCCAAATCTTTCGCTTCTACCTAGGGAAAAAGATATTTCGCTTCCATTATGTTCATTAGAGATATCGGTAAGAAAACTTAGGCTCGCTTTGGTTTTTCCGGCTTTCCATGTTGCTGAAGGGCCTGCGGATAATTGCCAAGACCTTTTTCTCATGCCTTGTAAATAATCGCTTTTATCGGGATTGAACCCGCCTATACTTGTTTTGGCAGCAAGTGTTATATCAAGATTTTCTGATAAGAAAACCTTGTAAGCCATCCCTAAGCCCATGAATGAAAATCTTTTATTGGCATAAGTTATAAAAGGCATGGGAAAAAAAGTATCATCCGCGCCTTTGTAAATCGATTTAGACCATATGGCAGCGGCGCCAAGAGTAAAGAAACCCGTTTTTGAGCTAAAGGTTTTAGTTTGATTTTTAGCCGGAGCATCTTTGGCTTTAATAAGTGTTGAAGGCAGGATAGTGATGATTAAAAAGAAAAGTAGCGTTTTCCTCATATGATGCCTGTTCCAAGTAATACCGCTATGGCAAATAGCATAATGCCGATTATGGTTTGAATCGTTTGCATTTTAATTTTCTTAAGTGTTTTTCTGCCTATAAAAACTCCGGCAAAAGCGAAGATAACAGCCAGAAACATAATAAGCAGATGGCTTTCATAATCGGACTGTATTATATTATTCCAATAAACAGATATTCTGGAAACATCAACCATGGCCGCCACTATAACTCCAGTGGCTATATAGCCTTCTTTGCTTAAGCCCGCTTTCAATAGGAACATGCTTCTGAGCGCACCTTGATGACCGGATAAACCTCCGAAAAAACCGCTTAAAGCTCCTCCAAAAGGTAAAACCTTTTCCGGGAAACTGATATCTTTGAATTTTGGAAATGTTTCAAGTACCAGAAATAATAAAAGTAAAACCGCTATCACAATTTTTAAGGCGCTTATTTCCATCGTTTTTCCCAAGATTTGATAAATATATAAAGGCTCTATTTTTTCAAGAAAAAATAAGAGTTTAGCGCCGAAAAAAGCCATTAGAAAAGCGGGCAAACCAAATTTCATAACCACTTTCCATTTCGCTTCTTTCCAGAGGAGAGATACTTTTAATATATTATTTAAAAAATGCACTATGGCTGTTAAAGCTATAGCGGTATCGATTGGAAAAAATATTATAAAGACCGGCATTAAAATAGTGCCTAAACCGAAGCCTGAGAAAAAAGTAAGGAAAGAGGCAGCTAAAGCCGCTATTGGAATTATAAAAATCATCATGATAGTTATATTTTAGAAGTTTCTGAAATGATATCAAAGATAAAAAATCTGTATTTTTAGTTTCAAATATTTCATAGAATTCCAGTGTATTGAATTCGAGGGGTTGTCATTATGCGTGGTTTTTTACCCCTTATTCAATAAAAAAAGGCTTTCCATATGGAAAGCCTTTTTTAATTAAAATCTTTGCTCTTAATTATTTAGTTTGTGTAAAACCAAGGCAGAAAGTCATACATCTCAAAGTCCACTTTACAGTTGTAAATTGAACCGTCGCCTATTCGGGCAACCTGTTTGAGTGTTTTTGCTTCAAAAATAAATCCACACATATTCTCACCGGCTGAATAAATATACATAGTGTAATGTTTTCGGTTATAAGAGTCATAGACCTTTCTTTCATAAATCAGACCGTCGTCAGTAGCTTCAAAAACATCTTGTATTGAAAAATTTTCTTCCCATTCCTGTGAGAAGGCTTGAGTTAATTGGGCGATTTGTAATTTATTTAATTTAGTATTTGGTTTTAAAGTTACTTCAGTGCTTGTTTCTAAGTCGCTCATTCTTGCCATTTGAACCAAAGTGTCCCCGAATAAACATGCGCTTGCTGAGGAGAAAGACATAAAGGATAAAACTAAGATTAACATAATTTTTTTCATTTTAAGCTCCGTAGCAAAATCATTCTTGATTTTGCGGAGTACCCCTGCTCTTGTACCCCCTGCTTAAATTCCTGTGGAATTTAGGGGGTATAAATTGCGCATGACTTTGAGGTACAATAATTTAATTTTTTAACTAAATACTTAAGGTAATTTTAACATTAAGTTTAAATTCTCAAATGAGGCGAAAGGCCTTATATTATTAAAATTCGGGCCTATTTATAATTGGGTACAATGGTCTTATCAAAACAGCTTATGGCTGAAAATTTGATATATTGTCTTTAGTTAGGAAAGAGTAAAAATTTAGGAGGTTTTGTGAAAGCTAAAGAAAAAGAAGAAGATATAATAGGAAGGGTTTTGAAAGCTAAAAACTTGGTCGCTTATGGAAAAGATGCTGTTGTGAGCCGCACAATAATAAAGAAGAAAACCGGAAGTGTTACTATTTTTGCTTTTGATAAAGGAGAGAGCTTAAGCGAGCATACCGCTCCCTTTGACGCTATGGTGCATGTTTTGGATGGTGAGGCCAAGGTGGTAATTTCAAACAAACCCAATAAGGTTAAAGCTGGCGAATTTATCATAATGCCTGCCAATAAGCCGCATGCCTTAATGGCCGTTAAGAAGTTTAAAATGGCTTTAATAATGATAAAGTCTTAAAAGTTTAAATTATAATTTTATTTTAATTCAGGAGGTGAAAATGGGTATTAAACAAACTATTGATGAGATGAATTCCGTTAAGAACGAAATACATAAAACACTTAAAGATAAAGAAAAACCTTCATTTGGCGAGGGTTTGTCCGGCTTTTGGAAACGCACAAAATTTGCCATCAAACTTATATTTTTAGAGAAGGAACTTATAACCTTCGCTATTCTGCAATGGGTATGTATAGGTATCGGTTATTATTTGTGGGTGCAGGTTATTGGTTGGATACCTGATGAAATGTGGGCGAAGGTTGGAGAGGTTGGCAATGAGTCTAATGATAAGATAATCAATATTATCTTTCTTTTATGGTCTTTTGCTTGTGTTGGTCTTGTAGCTTTTCCGTTGGGCTTACTTACAGGCGCTATGGGAGCTGTACATTTTTTAAACAAGCAGGGAAAAGAATCTACTATTCCCGCTTGTATGAAGATGGTTATGCCCAGGGCTTGGCCGCTTTGGATATTTCATTGGATAGATGGTTGGATTACGGTCAGTCGCATATTTGAACGTCTGCCTTCGAAAAATGACCGTCGTAGCCCGGCCCAGAAGCTTTTGGCGGAAGCTCTATATTATGCCTGGAAAATTGCCACCATAGGTATAATGCCGGGGCTTGTAACCGGCAGAGGTATTATAGACTCAGGTAAAAGGTCTGTGGGCATGGTGATAAAAAAATTCAAAGATGTAATTATATTGCGGGCCGGTTATTCGTCCTTATGTTGGATAGTGGGCATAGGGGCTTATATAGGATCGATAGGTTTTTTTATCATGTTCCCAAAACTTGTGAATTTTGGAGGGCCTGGGGGGATATATGATTTTTATTTTTGGGGAGGTGTGCCCATCTTGATAGCGGTAGGTGTAGTAATGTTGTTTTTGCGGCCGATATATATAATTTCGGCTTGTGATATTTATGCCGATTATGTCAGGGAATGCGATGAAAACCTAATGTTGCCCGAGCCTCCCAATCAAGATAAAAGTTATGATTGGACTGCTGTAGCAACAGTAATCTTATTGATTATAACGGTTATTGTATTTATTATTTTTCGCGAGGAGATTGGCATAATGGATATACTGGCTGGCAGATAGTAAAGCCGTAAAAATTAAGTTTTAAAACGAGGATAAAAATGAAAATATTATTAAAATCTTTGCTACTTTTGGTTTTTTGTGTTTCAGCCCATGCGGTTAAAATAGAATTTGTTGAATCGGTTCCCGTTGGAACTAGTCTGGATTCCTCCTATACTTTAAAAACGGAAAATGTCTGGGTTGATATGATGATGGGCGCAGAGCATAATATTGATTTGGAGATGTTTTATATATCAAATAAAAAAGATGAACCTCTTGAAAATGTTTTATATGCCATGAAGGACGCGGCGGAGCGCGGCGTTAAAATTAGAATTTTGGCCGGAAAAATGATGAAGAAAGATACTTTGATGTCTATTGGAGATTTTAAGGGCCTTAAGAATATAGAAATCAGATTTATTGATTTTAAGAAAGTTAGCGGTGGAGGAGTTCAACATACAAAGTTTTTTATTGTTGATGGAAAAAAAGTGTTTATGGGTAGCCAGAATTTTGATTGGAGGGCGATTAAACATATTCATGAGCTTGGGGTAAAAATAACAAGTAAGCGAGCCGCAAGAACTTTTCAAACGGTTTTTAACGCGGATTGGAAGATGGCAAAATCGGATGATAAAAAATCCATTAAGAAAATTTTTCGAGCTAAACTCAAATTTAAGCCGGTGACAAAAGAAAATCCCGAAACAGCAAAAGTATTGGAAAGAAATGAAGAGTATTATCTGGCCTTTGGCCCAAAGAAACTTTTGCCTAAAGGTTTTTCTGTTGAAATAAATGAATTATTAACTCTTATAAAGAATGCGAAGAAAAATATATCCGCTCAAATTATGAGTTATGCCATTACAGATTATGACAAAAGCCGTTGGAAAAAATTGGATAAAGCTTTGCGCAAAGCCGCTAAAAAAGGGATTAAAATAAAACTTATTTTTGCCGATTGGACGGTGAAACCCAAAACCGAAGCTGATATTAAAAGTTTATCAAAGGTGAAAAATATTTCAATTAAGATATCCACAATACCGCAAGATAAAGGCGGTTTTGTCCCTTATGCCAGAGTGGACCATTGTAAATATATGCTGGTTGACGATAAAATAAGTTTTATAAGCACTTCAAACTGGGGCAAAAGTTATTTCTATTCTACCCGTAGCGCGGCGATTATTATGAAAGGCAAGAATTCGGCCAAGGTTTTAAATGATATGTTTAAAATGTCCTGGAATAGCCTTTATGTTAAAAATTTGGATGTAAATAAAGAATATAAATCGGTAAAAAAGAATTAAGTTTTAGCTAAAGGATATTATGAAAATAGCCATAGGTTTAAGCCTAAGTAAAAATCCGGAAAAAGCCGTTGAAGAAGCTGTAAAAGAGGCGCTTAAGACCGTGCCTGAGCCGGGTTTAGCCGTTTGTTTTGCCTCAATACATTTAAATCAAAAGAGGATTCATAAGGCCCTTTGCGATCATTTAAATCCAAATATAATCACCGGCGGTTCCTCTTATTCTGAAATAACAAATGTAGGCGTTACAAAGCGCAGCGTGGCAGTCTTACTGATGTCGGGAAAAAAACTCCAAACCAAATTTAGCGTTTCAAAAGTTTTTAAAAATTGCCGCAAAACAGGTCTTAATCTTGCCAAAGAAATGCCCTCCCTTAATAAAAAAACCCGCAACTTGGGCTTATTGTTCGGCTCCATAAAAAACGGTTATGAACAGCTTATGGTAGACGGGGTTACGGAAAATTTAGACGCTCCCGTTTTCGGCGGCTTAACTTGTGGAAATTATGACTTGGGCATGAGCCATCCCGACTTTTGGGCTAACTATCAATTTTGCGGATCCAAACTCTCGACATCAAATGCTCGTTTGGCGGTGGCGGAATTTCCGGCCGAATCAAAATTTGCTTTCGGCTATGGCCACGGTTGGGAGCCTGTCGGCGAGGAATTGGAAATAACGCGCGCTGAGGGCCCTGAAGTTTTCGAATTAAACGGACAGCCCATAATAGAATTTTACAGGCAATTTCTCGGCCAGGACTCCGGCGATAAATTTTTTGAATTGATGGTGCAACGCTATGGATTTTCCATGGCCGCTCCCGGTATTAAAAAAACCCGCATAAAGCTTCCTGTTGCCTGTGATTTTAAAAGAGGCTGTATAAATTATTTTCCGGCTGAAAATATGAAAGGCAAAAAAGTTCGTCTGATACAGGCTAGCCGTTTGACTCTTGTTGAGGGCGCTCGCTCAGCTGCTAAAGAATGCGCTGCCGCTAATCGTGGGAAAAAACCGGATTTGGTTTTCATGGTGAGTTGTTGTTCCCGCTCGCATATATTGCACAGCCGTGAAAATGACGAAGTGGATGCTGTGCGTTCTGTTTTCGGCAAGAATGTTCCCATATTCGGATTTTACTCGGGCGGAGAGATAGTTCCTTTTATAAATAAATGTTCACCTACTAAAGGTTGCGGTTCTCTTTACCACACCACCACAGTGGCGCTTATGGCTTTCTACTTGGGCGGTAAAGTTGAGGTCTCAGTGCCTAAGGCCAAGAATGTCGGTTCACAGAAGAATCAAAACACAAAAAAAATGCTGGAGCGCAGTGAAGAAATGTTGGATATCACTGAAAATTTCATGGCTAATTTAAGCCGCAAGTCTTATAAAGACGGCGAATCTTTGCGCCGCCATCATGACATTATTCATGCTTATACGCCTCACGGCGTTTGGAAGGAAGTCGGGGTCTTAGCGTCTGCGGGCGGTCAAGAATTGAAGGACGCGGAATTTAAAGGCGTATTTATGTTTATGGATGTTAAAGGTTTTACAACTTATTCTGAAACTCACAGTTCATCTGAAGTGGTAAAAGGTTTAAATGAAATTTTCAATCCTGCCACCGGCATCATATATAAGAACGGCGGTGATGTGGATAAATTTATAGGCGATTGCATTTTCGCCTCTTTCACTTCCTCAGAGAAAGCGGCCTTAGCTTCCAAAGCCATTTTATTATTATTTAGAAAATTAAAAGCTAAAGGAAATCCCTTTAGCGTGCGTATAGGTCTTAATGATGGGCGCGCCGTACGCGCCAATGTGGGAGCGGCCAATCGTAGGGAATATACTTTTATAGGCGATGCGGTAAATACCGCTCAGCGCCTTGAGGCTAATTGCGAACCGGGAAAAGTATTGGTTTCAGCCGGAGTTTATAAAAAAGCAGGAAAGGTTTTTAAAAATGCCGAAGAAAAATTTATAAAGGTAAAAGGCAAAGAAAAACTCCTTAGAACTTTTCTCTGCCGTGTATAGAAGTTTTTTGAAAATTAAAAAGAATATTTTATATCTGTCAGTTTCTCTGATATTTCCCAAAGCCGTTTTGCAATTTCTTTATCTTTTGAAAGTGGAGTTGAGTCCGCTTTTCCGATTTTACCAAACATTTCCAAAAATCCTTTCGGCCCAAAATAATCTCCGCCATGCGCGTTTTCGCCAAGCGCCGCATAGACGATAGGTTCGACTCCTTTATCGGGAGTATGTGTGACAAGCGGCGTAAAAGGCAGAGCTATATTATACATCCAACGAGGAATATTTCTTGCTATATCCGTAATGCTAACTCCAGGATGCGCCGCAACTGATAAAGTTTTAAGTTTCGCTTTATCTAAACGCCTTTGGAGTTCATAGGCAAATATTAAGCAAGCCAATTTGCTTTGCCGGTAAGCGGTTGTGGATGAATATTTCTTTTCAAAATTTAAATCCTCAAAATTTATATATCCTTTTTTATGGGCTATGCTTGCAAGCGATATAATTCTGGAATTTTTGGTTTTTTTTATAGTTTCAAGCAATAAACCCGTCAATAAAAAATGACCGAAATAGTTTGAGGCCATTGTGCTTTCAAAACCGTCTTCCGTTTTTGTATAAGGCGGAACCATTATTCCGGCATTGTTTATTAATATATCCAGTTGGCTGTATTTAGATAAAAAGTTTTTGGCAAAATCACGGACAGATGCAAGACTGCTTAAATCAATCTTCATTATTTCCAAATTTGCTTTGGGAAATTTTCTTAGTATATGGTGCTTGGCTTTCTCGGCTTTATGTATATTCCGGCAGGCCAATATAACTTTCATTTCTTTTTTTGCAAGAACCAAGGCGGTTTCAAATCCCAAGCCCGTATTGGCTCCTGTGACTATAGCAAGCCTGCCTTTTTGAGAAGGGATATTGTCTATATTAAATTCTTTTGCTTCCATAGGTGTAATACTATATATTTTTTTGAGAGTTTTAAATTCCTTGTTTTTTGGTCATTTGCATAACTCATAATGATTTAAGATTAATCGGCTTATGTCCTCAATGAAATTTTCCATTTCATCAAGCTTGTTTTCAATAGGGGTTTGTTCCTGAGTCATGATAACCAGTGAAATGGTTTTTTTGTTTTTGAATTTAGCGTAACCCATATCACAACGAATTCCTTCGTGGGAGCCGCCTTTGCGTCCACATTCAATAAGTTCCGGAGTATTTATTGAACTCCACAATAATCCGCTGCCGCCGAGTTTTAAATAGTTTCTGATAAATTTAAGTCTCGCTGGGTCTAAAAAATCATCGTTTGCAATTTTGGATATTAATTCTCCCCATTTCCCCGGAGTTCCCTGCCATCCAATGTTTTGAACCAGTAACTTTCTGTTGATAATTGTAAGCCGGGAATCATAATTGTCGGAGGCCGTTTGGATTTCATCGGGAGAAAGATTCTTTAACTTATGATAATTGTTTAGGACAATTTCCATTTTAAGTTTGGTATCAGCATTATTCCATAAGTCTATTTGTTTCTCTACCGATTTATTTCGAAATTCGTCCCACAAATTACATTCTACAAGCATCATAAGTTTAGTCGGCATTATATAAGGCATTAACAACGGTGAAATTTGCGGCAAAGATTTGACAATAGAGTCCCATCCCAAATACTCGCCAAGAATGTCGGTCGCGCCGTTATCGGAATAGCTGAATATTTTTGTTAATAGGAAATCAATGGAAAATTCGGACCCTTCATGAAATTTTAGCAACACGCTTCCGGGAACTTTGTGATATTCATGCAGTTTCAGTTTGTCAATTACAGCAATATGTCCGTTATGAATTTTGTTTTCAATATCCATAAGAAGCGCTATTTTAAACGCACTGGCTATGGGGAAATTTGTATTTTCATTTAATAATATACGGCTATCGGGTGTATTGTTAATATCCGCGAAGACGCCAACCTTAATTTTCTTGGCGGTTGCTTTATTTTGTATTAATTCCAATATCCGGTCAGTAGTATCTCTCATTATGTGACATTATTATAATATAGTTACAAATGAAAATCAAAAAAATATGTTTTTTAAATATTGCTGTTTTCAGGTTTCTAATCTTCACAGCCTTTTAATCCCTTTTTACTTAAATTTAATCGCTATTTCAAAATTGCTATAATTTGCCCATGGAAAATACGACGGAAGAGAAAGCAATAAGAAACAATTTTATAAGAGAAATAATAGACGCTGATTTAGAAGCCGGTAAAAATGAAAACAAGGTGCATACCCGCTTTCCGCCCGAACCCAATGGCTATCTGCATATAGGCCATGCGAAATCCATCTGTCTCAACTCGGGGTTAGCCCTGGACTATAAGGGCAAATTTAATTTAAGATTTGACGATACCAATCCCTCCAAAGAAGAAGAGGAATATGTAAATTCCATCATAGAAGATGTTAAATGGTTGGGAGCGGATTTTGAGGATAGACTTTTTTATGCTTCCGATTATTTCCAGCGTATGTATGAGCTAGCGATAGAACTTATAAAGAAGGGTAAAGCTTATGTCTGCGATTTGTCTCCTGAAGAAGTTAGAAACGGCCGAGGGATGCCCGGTAAACCCGGTAAGGACAGCCCTTTTAGAAACCGTTCGGTTGATGAAAATATAGACCTTTTCGAGCGTATGAGGAAAGGAGAATTTGAAGATGGCTTGAAAACTCTGAGAGCTAAAATAGACATGGCTCATAATAATTTAAATATGCGCGATCCTATAATGTACAGAATATCGAGCTCGCCTCATCATAAACAGGGTGATAAATGGAAAGTTTATCCTACTTATGATTGGGCTCACGGAATAGAAGATTCCATAGAGTCAATAACTCATTCGATTTGCACCCTTGAATTTGAAGACCATAGGCCTTTATATGACTGGTATTTAAATGAGCTTGGAGTATATCATCCGAGACAGATAGAATTTGCTCGTCTTAATTTAGGTAATACGGTTATGAGTAAAAGAAAATTACTTGAGCTTGTAAAAGAAGGTTTGGTGGATGGTTGGGACGACCCTCGCATGCCTACGGTTGCAGGACTTAGAAGACGCGGTTATACTTCCTCGTCCATACATGCCTTTTGCGAAGAGATAGGCGTTTCCAAATTTAATGGTGTGATAGATATTTGGGTTTTGGAAAACGCTATAAGAAATGAACTTAATAAAACCGCTCCCCGCGCTATGGGTGTTCTTAAGCCTTTGAAAGTTGTTATAACTAATTACCCTGAAGATAAAACGGAAGAGCTCGATGGTATAAATAATCCCAATGACGAGTCCGCGGGAACGCGAAAAGTTCCGTTTTCAAAAGAGATTTATATTGAAAGAGCTGATTTTATGGAAGAGCCGGTGAAGAAATTTTTCCGTCTGACTCCGGGAAAGGAAGTCCGTTTGAGATACGCTTATATAATCAAATGTGAGAAAGCTGTGAAAGATGAAGCTGGCAATGTAGTTGAAGTTCATTGCACTTACGATCCTGAAACACGTGGCGGGAATACTCCCGATGGCCGTAAGATAAAGGGCACAATACATTGGGTTTCAGTCCCGCATGCGTGCCCTGCGCAGGTCAGACTTTATGATGCCCTTTTCACAAATCGCGAGCCTGAAAAAGTTGAAGAGGGTCATGACTATAAAGAAAATTTAAATACTGCTTCAAAAGAAGTAATTAAAGCTTATATTGAACCCAGTCTTAAGGAAGCGGCCTCCGGCTCGATATATCAGTTTGAGCGTATGGGATATTTTTTCGCGGATCCAAAAGATTCCAAACCCGGCGCGCCCGTATTTAATCGCACCGCGACGCTTAGAGACAGTTGGGCCAGAATGGAAAAGAACCGAAAATAAAGCTCCTCGGCTTAGCAAGCTGAGGTATCAAAGCGGAATTCTTCCGTAGCTTTAGCGAAGGAGGATAAAATCCTTTAGGATTTTATTGCCGGATGGTTAGAACGCAAATAGCTAAAGAATTTAGTATATTGTTTTTTGATAGAAGAAATCGGGGATAAAAAATATCAAGAAATTAAAACGAGTCCCCAACTTGGAGAGAAATATATGATGGATTGTCCTAAATGTTCTTCTGAGACATTGGTTGAAACACCTGCTCTTGGAAATATACCGCTTGACATATGCCCGGGCTGCTCCGGCATTTGGTTTGACAAAGGCGAACTTGAAGCCTTGCTTAAAAAATCTCAGGATTCCTCTGATTTTGCTCTTATTAATCCCAAGCCCAAAGGCCTTGTATGTCCTCGCTGCAAAAACAATATGTCGCGCGGCGGCATGATAAATCCGCTCTTATTGGTGGATAAGTGCGAATCTTGCGGTGGCGTGTGGCTGGATTCAAACGAATTGAGGCTTGTGAAGAAAATGCTCGGACTTTCTGAGGAAGATTCCGAAGTTAAAGTAGACAGGCCCGATCCGTCTACGGTCATTGAGCATAGAGAACCCGTTAAATCTCCTCTGTTAAAAATTTTCTCAGCGTTCATAGCCATACTGGGACTCATTGGCATAAGTTATGAAATGTACCTTTATTTTAGCCCTGCCTCTTCAGTGGCGCATGTTCCGTCCATGGGATTGATCGTTCTTAGCATCCTCTTGTTTGCCGGTGGTATTTTCGGTATGACTCGAAAATAGGGATTCCAGATGGATATGGAAAAAGAGCCAACAAGTTTATTGGAAGCCATTGCGCGCATATCAGCCTTTTCTTATAAATCGCTGATTGCAAAATATCCGTTTTTTAAGAACTATTTAAAAGGAGAGGAAAATCCTAGAAAGAAATTAATTTTTTGGATGACAGCCGCCGGGGCGGGCTATACCTTAGCAGCAAAAGAAGTTTATCCCGGTGAGCATGATGAAATCATTGAATCGATATTAAAAATAGATGGTCTTTACAAATTTGTTGAAAATTTCGCGGCCATTATGTCCAAAATTAAAGACGATGACCATAAGCGCGCCTCTGCGCTTCCTGTTTGGATTATGTCGCGTTTAAAAGGTGAAGTTCCGACAATGGAAGATGTAAACGGACCCGGTATTGATATCGCAAGACTATTGGATTTGTGCGTGCGCGATTATGAGGCAAAAAAGAATAAAGAGAATGGAGTCTAGTTTGAATTTTCTTTATGTAGGTCTCGGGGTAATTCCGCAATATAAATAATTAAAAAATTTAAGCAGTATCCGCTAAGGTATTTTAAACTTGGTAATATGGAAATATGAATATGGATGATAATAGAATTAAATTGGAAGATATTGGATATAGTGATTTTTTTAAAATTAAAAAAGAATCCAATTCAAATGATAGTCTTATGCCGGCCAGAATAATAGCAGAGCATAAAGGCGGATATATTTTAAGAAATGAAGCATCTGAATTTTCGGCAAAAATAACCGGGAAGATGAGGTTTGATTCTTCTTCAAGAGAAGATTATCCCTCGGTCGGCGATTGGGTGTTAATAAACGTAACTAATGAAGAACAAGCCGTTATACGTGAAATACTTCCTAGGCAGACAATTCTAAAGAGAAAATTGGTAGGGAAATCGGACGCTCAGATAATTGCTTCAAATATTGACATAGCTTTTATTGTCCAATCGCCCGATAGGGATTATAGTCTAAATAGATTTGAAAGGTATATCTCATTAGTTAAATCGGGGGGAATCAAACCCGTGATAATTTTAAATAAAACCGATTTGATAGATGAAGCGGAACTGGAAAGAATAATAAATGAATTAAAAGAAAGATTTAAGGATACGGATATTTATACCGTAAGCGCGGTAAGCGGTAAAGGCATTTTGGATTTAAGGAAAGATATTAAAAAAAGGCTGACATATTGTTTTATAGGCTCCTCTGGTGTGGGGAAATCTTCAATTATTAATGTGCTCTTGGGTGAAGATTTAATTAAAACAGGGGAAATCAGCGCTTATGCCGATAGGGGAAAACACGTAACAACACATAGGCAACTCTTTGTATTGAAAGAGGGAGGCATTCTGATAGACAGTCCCGGAATGCGTGAAATAGGTTTAGTGGATTCAAGCGCGGGTGTAAAGAATATTTTCTTGGAAATTTATAAGCTGATGGAAAATTGCAAATTTTCAAATTGCACTCATGTGCATGAGCCGGGTTGCGCTGTTTTAGCTGCAATTAAATCGGGTGATTTAAGTGAAGAAAAGTATCAGAACTATCTTAAGCTGGTAAAAGAAGACGAATACAATACCATGAGCAAATTTAAAAAAAAAGAAAAAGATTACAAATTTGGAAAGCATATTAAACAAGTACTGAAATCCAAGCCTAAAAAGTATGAGTAGATATCATTAAGCCTGCCGTCATCTGAAAGAACCGTCCATCTACGCACTTCAAACAAATTAAGGTAAAGCTGAGCTCTCTTTTTTATGGGAAATATCCGATTAAATTTGATATATTGTTCTTAGATGTAATCGGTGGAGGGAAATGAAGAGATTATTAATTAACTTTGCAGTAGGCTTAGGCGGACTTCTTGTTATTGCTCTCCTGATTGGTTTTTTCATTATAGGTAAATCCAAGGCTTGCCGGAAAGATGCCGGTCCCGAGGCTATAGAAGCTTGTTCCTTTTTGATAACGCTAAGTCCCTCGGATTCAAGGCGAGCGGAGTTTCTTATGACGAGAGCTTGGCAATATTCAACAATAGGCTCATATAGGAAGGGAATAAAGGATTTTAATGCTCTGCTTAAGTTTAATGAAAGCAAGCAAGTTGATTTAACCGTTGAAGAGCTGAGGAAAGTTTATGAGGGCTTGGCAATCTTGAATTTTAAATTAAATAAGGATGAGGAAACGTTGAAGTATGTGAATATTTCAATTCAAAACGGTTCTAAAAACCCCGCGTTTTACATGATTAAGGGCGAAATAAACCTAAAAAGAAAAAAATATTCCAAAGCATTGATGGATTTTAAAATTGTTAAAAATCTTGGATTTAATGAACCGGATTTATATTTCAATTTTGGGGTTATATATAGCGCTATGAAAAAGTATGAAGATGCCTATAGAAGTTTAAAAAAAGTTGATACGAAAAAATTTTGTTCGTATAAATTGTTTGAATATCACAAATTATTGGGAACTAGCGCTTATAAACTTTCTTTCTACGACGAAGCGCGGCACTCTTTTCAAAAAGTCCTTGATATCACTTATGATACTGATAGTGCCATAGCAATTAGGGATATAAACAAATATCTTGGCATTTCAGAATTCAAAAAATCAACCAAAAAGCCCATTAAAGAAATAAATATAACGGTCTAAAAAACAAAACAATGTTCCCTAAAATGAGCGGTATAAGTATTGTGTATTTGGGGAGTATTAAAGTAGTCTGATAGAAAATGCGCAAAATAATTAATATAAAATTACGAACTATTTTTCAGTTTATAATAATTTCAAGTATATTATTTGTTATGGCGGGATTTGGTATATATAGGTATTCAGTTAATAAATCATTGCAAGAAGAAGAAAGAAGTTTGAAAGTTGATTTTTTGTTGAAAGAAAAATTCTCTCCATTTGAACATCCCGGTAAAAACCCGGCGGTTTTGCTAATTCATGGTTTTGGCGGGTCCCCACATGATGTTAAACCATTAACGCAAGAGTTAGTTAAAAATAATATTGCGGTATACGCTATTTTGTTATCGGGTCATGGAACTTCTCCCAAAGATTTACTTAAAGTAAATGAGGACGATTGGTTTAAGGAAGTTTTAAACGCTTATGATTATCTGCATGAAAAATACGGTAAAGTAAATGTGGTAGGTTTTTCAGTGGGTGGCGCCTTAGCTCTTAAATTGGCGGTGAAGAGACCTGTTGAAAAGCTTGCTCTCATAAGCCCATATTTCAAGATTAAAAGCCATTATTATTGTTTCGGCTCGCTTGAGTGGTGGGCCAGAAAAATTAATAAAGTGCTTCCTTTTGTAAGAAAGTTTAAAATTGGTCAAATAAATAATAGTAGTGGTTTGTCTAAATATGTTGCCTATAAACATCTTCCCCTAAAGAGCATTGAAATTCTTAAAAGACTTGGAGAAAAATCGTTCGCTATAGCGCCATTGGTGAAATCTCCGGTATTGGTATTACATTCACAAGGCGATGCCGTGGCGGATTTTGACAAAAGTTATCAAGCCTTTCAACAAATGATTTTAACGGACAAAAAATTCATTAAATACAAACGAAGCAATCATGTTATTTTGTATGACTATGACGCTAAAGATGCTTTGGAGCAATTAATGAATTTTTTTTTAAAAAAGGTTTAAAAACCAAAATTCGCACTTTATTTTATGTCGAAAATAAATCTAAAACTGACGCTAGTGTAGTGCTTCGTAAATAGCTTTACATTTGGCTATAAATATAATATTCT
>CAZHQC010000021.1:0-25150 GCA_964534135.1 uncultured Elusimicrobiaceae bacterium
TCATCCATTCCCGAATAAGAATTTGGTTAAAACCAAATTTCCGATTCGGGAAAGTGTTACAATCTTCACAACTGTTATGTCAGAATGCGGAGAATAGCGCCATAATATCCGCATTATTTGCGGATTTTATCTATTGACAATGCGGAGAATATGCATTATAATATCCGCAAAAGGTGCGGAATATGGCTAAATACATTTATCAGCAACTGGATTGGCCCAAGTTTTTTTGGAATCACGAAGATATTGATGCCTCGCTTGCGGCTATACGCCATCGGCAGGGGCTTCTGCTTGGACGCATGGAAAATCTGGGGTTTCCGCAACGCAATGCGGCAATTTTAGAAACTCTTATGTCGGATGTTTTGAAGTCTAGCGAAATTGAAGGAGAACTTTTAGACGCGGCGCAAGCGCGTTCTTCGATTGCTCGGCGGCTGGGTATGGATATAGCAGGCTTAATCCCGTCAGACTGCCGTGTTGACGGCATGGTGGACATGACGCTGGAAGCGACTCAAAATTATGTCAAACCACTTACCACAAAACGTCTTTTCAACTGGCATTCATTGCTTTTTCCCAGAGATGCGATCGGCGCAGATAGGTTAAAAATAGGAACATGGCGTGACGATTCCAAAGGACCGATGCGGGTCGTTTCAGGCGCAATAGGACGCGAATATGCGCATTTTGAGGCACCCTCGGCGGATAGCGTCCCCGCTGAAATGACAGCATTCATGGAATGGGTCAATCAAACCGGGGGTATTGACCCTGTGCTCCGCACCGCAGTGGCGCATCTCTGGTTTGTGACTATACATCCCTTTGATGACGGTAACGGACGCATCGCGCGGGTGATCACCGATTGGGCGCTGGCGCGGTCTGAAAACACTTCTATGCGTTTCTACAGCATGTCGGCGCAGATTCGCAAAGAACGCAAATTGTACTACGATACGCTGGAGAAGACGCAGAAGGGCAATCTTGAAATCACTCCTTGGCTGAAATGGTTTATAGCCTGCCTTGACCGCGCTATTGAAGGCGCGGAAATATCGCTTTTCGCCGTGTTCCAAAAAGATCAATTCTGGAAGGCTTATGCCGGGATCTCATTCAATGTGCGCCAGGGGTTGATGTTGAATAAAATACTTGACGGTTTCAAAGGCAAATTGACATCTACAAAATGGGCGGCGATAGCTAAATGCTCGCAGGACACTGCTCAACGCGATATACAAGATCTCATAAATAAAGGCGTTATGCACAAAAACAACAGCGGCGGACGCAGTACCAGTTATTCCTTAAAAAAACTGAAATAACTAAATCACAGACGATAGTTCAGAGTGGACTGGGTTATCAAAGAACTGCGGCACCTGCCCGCCGAAGTAGTAGTGACGGGGACACCCCTCAATGATCAAGTGGATTGGGCTTTCGGAAGGACCGCTACGGACAGAAGGCTACGCCACTGCCGTATCAAGCGCTATGCGCATCAGACGGCCAAGTTCTCGAGTTGCTATCTTGTAGAGTGGGACACTCTTAAAAATAAAACAGACCGATTTTAGAAAAAATAAGAATTCTGTAAGTCTGTAAGAGAGCGATTTCTGAGGTTTAGCCTTGTGCATAAGGTTTATGAGGGTATTTCACTGAAACGACGAGGATGTCTGAGTTAAAAAACATTGCTTTTTTTACGAGTTCCGCAGTCACCGAATAAACCGAAGTGAGCAACGGCGTTTAAAACCTCTGCGTGAGCGAGTCTATAGACTTATAGGATTCCATCATATAAAAGGAGATTACAGTTCTTTGTTCCTCGGGCACGGATGGGCCTTAAAGTATCGCTTAGAAGTCTCTCTTACAGGCCATGTCCCAAGCAGTCCTCTAGTAGTCCAGTCCACCCGAACCTAGCACTAGTGCGAGGTTCCATCCTACATTCAAGAGTAAATAAAAAAAGCCACCATAAAGGCGGCTTGTTTTATTTACTCCTCGGGTAGGATTCGAACCTACAACCTATCGGTTAACAGCCGATCGCTCCACCATTGAGCTACCGAGGAATATAAAAATCTTTTGTTAATAAAGAACAATTTACTGAGTACATTATAGCTATTTTTTTTGTAAAATAAAAATATGATTAAAAATTGCGAAGAATTTTACAAATTCATATTAAATAATTTAACCGGCGGACTTGTAAGTATTGATATAAAGGGAAATGTAGTTTATATGAACCCTATGGCCTACAAAATATTGCATATCGAATCTTCTAATAAAGTTTTGGATATGCCTTATACCAAGTCATTTGAAAATTTTGAAGCATTGTCTAAAGTAATCAAAGAAACTATTGAGACGGGTAAAACGATGTGTAGAGCTGAAATATCCATAATGCATGCCAATGTTCCGCTAATCATAGGTTATAGCACAATGATGATTAAAAATACCAAAGGAGCTGACTTGGGAATAGCCGTAATATTTCAAGATATATCTTTTGTTTCAGCGGTTAAAAAATAAAATGAAAAAAAATCACGGAAAACATAAGCATAATAAAAATCAGGAAAATGAAGTTCAAACCATTATCCCGGAAAAAGAGCAAACTATTCAGCCGGATATAAGTAGAATGAAAGTTCTTTTGTTTTGGTCCATAATACTTTTGCTTATTTTTCTTAGCTGGGCGCTTCCCAAATTATTTAATACACATGAATACACAATAGAACGTTGGTTGACACTGGGTTTTGCCATATTTTTAGGATTTTTTTTGCGCACCTTAAAAGATGAACCCAAAATATAAAGATTATTATGCCGTGCTCGGTATTTCAAAAACCGCCACTCAAGGTGAAGTTAAATCCGCTTTTAGAAAGCTAGCCCTCAAGTATCATCCCGATAAAAACAAAGGCAATAAAAAAACAGCCGAAAGTAAATTTAAAGAAATTAATGAAGCTAACAATGTTCTTTCTGATACTCAAAACCGGAAAATGTATGACCAATTAGGTTCCAATTGGCAAGATGGTCAGAATTTTAATCCCAATGCAGGAGGCAGACAAAGAGGACGTCCGCAATATCAGTACCAGAGTAGTGGTGGCTTTGGCAATCAAGCTTTCGAACAAACTGCAGATTTTAGCGATTTTTTCAAAAGTATTTTTGGCACTAATGATTTTAATCAGAGTGGACAGGATTCTGTTTTTTCTTCCCGATATTCCCCCCAGGGCTTCAATCAAAACATAATGCAATCTAATTTGGATATGGAAACTGAATTAGATTTATCTCTTGTAGATTTAATAAGCGGCGGCCAAAAGGTATTACATTTTAATTATAAAAATCCATGTTCCGTTTGCGCGGGGCAAGGGCAAACAAGAAATGGCATCTGTCCGACATGCAGAGGTTCGGGCGAAACCATAGCTGAAAAAAGAATTCAAGTTAAAATACCTAAGGGTATCAGGGATAATAGTAAGATGCGTCTGAAGGGCCAGGGTAAACAAGAGTCCGACGGTAAAACGGGAGATTTATATATAAAAATCCATTTACGCAATAATCCTGATTTTATGGTTAGGGGCGATGACTTGGAAACAAATATTAGAGTAATGCCCTGGGATGCGGCTTTAGGCGCGGATATCTCGGTGCCCACTTTAAGCGGTTATGTGAAAATAAAGTTGCCGGCAAATTCCCATACCGGCAAAATGCTGCGCATTAGCTTAAGAGGTTTACCCAAAAAAAACGGCACTAAAGGCGATTTATATGCCAGGATTACAATTGATATTCCCAATTCTCTTACTCAAGAGCAAACAAAACTTCTAAAAAATCTTAAAAATTCAAAGTAGAAAAACAAGAAAGAACATAATTACCCTTCGTCGCTAAGCATATTCTCAAAACAACCATGCCTATTCGGCGTATTGAGAATATAACTATGGAGGTCGTTCGCACAAGCCTCTGGCAGTGCTGTATCAGAGGCTATGCCTATTAGACGGCGAAACTTGCGACATCTGATGAACCAAAGGGTTCGTGTTCCAGGTTATTTTATCTTGCCTTAGCAAGATAAAATAAAAAACCGGCATAGTTTTTCCCCTATGCCGGTTTTTTTTCTTATTTATTTCTGCAATTACCAGTTTACAGTTGTGCTATCAAGTAATTTTTCAGTTGCTTCGATTTGTTTCGCTGCTTTAGCTTCATTTACTTCTTTGCTAAAAGGGCTTGCTATCTCTTGCATAAGTCCGTCACCCTGAATATAATAAATAGCTTTTTCATTTATAATTTTTAGGATAGTTGAAACTTTCCATTCAAGTTGAACCTGCATTGAAGCAATGGGATCTTCGGAAGTTCCTATATTGGCTATTGTTGAATCCGGCACTAAAGCGGTAAGGTCAACGGTATAGCCCCAGCCAGCGGTTATGCTGATAGGTTCAACGGTAACACCTGTGAGAAACTTGCCTTTCCCTGCAAAATTTCCGCTATGTGTCCAATGAACTTGATAAACAACTTTAACCACTTCACTGCCATAAAGATTCTTCATGGTGAAAGCATATTTTTTTGTGCTGGGCTTTGACCAACCTTGCAATTGTGTCCAGTGGCTTGTGCCATAAGGAACAGCGTTTGCATAGCTGATATTTGTATTAACAACAGGTTTGTTCTTCGCTATGATATTGAATATTTTATCCATCAAGTTAACAATTTTATCAATAGTGCCGACAGCATCATTAACTGTGGGAGGTTTTACGCCAGGAGGATTTATAACGGGGCCGCTCGGAGGTTTAGGTAAGACTCCGGGTTTAGGAATAGACTGATTGGTTGATCCTCCATTTAAAGGAATAGTTCCGCCTTTTGTCTCCAAAAGTTCTACTTTAACTGAGCTTTTATCGATGGTGAAATACTTTGCGTCATACTCATTTGCAGATGCTTTACTTGCAAAAGCAGCTACTGCTAAAGCTACTATCATCATTATTGCTGTTTTTTTCATCTTTGCTTCCTCCTGAATTTTTTTTACTCAAAAATTTTGTTCGTATTATCTGCAACTAAAACTTTTGCGGCTTCAACATCTTCCATTTTAACGGCTTCTACCTCAGCCTTAAAAGGGCTTGCTATCTCCTGCATTTGACCGTCACCTTGTATATAATAAATACTTGTGCCCTGGCTTTCCTTAATCATTGTGGCTATTGTCCATGAAAGCTTTAATTGCATTGAGGCCATTGGATTTTCTGAAGAGCCAACATTGGCAATTGTTGAATCGGGAACTTCAGCATTAAGATCAAACCTATATGCCCAGGCTACGTCAACAATCTCCGGAACAATGCTAACACCGGTAAGATAGTTGCCTTTACCTTTATAATCTCCGCCATACATATATATAACTTTATACCTAACATTTATAACCTCTACTCCATAAAGGTTATTGGCATAAAAACCATAAGTGTAGGCTTTAGGGCCTTTCCAATTTGTGAGATTTATCCAGCTTGCAATTCCTTGAGGAACTGCAGTGGCGTATTTGCTACTGACATTAACAACTGGCGCATTGTCTTTTATCAATCCCCATATTTTAATGGCTATATTGACAATTTTATCAATCATAACCAAACCATCTTCTTTTGTGTAATTATCAAGTGTGGTTTGAATGTTGTAATCCTCAAGTCTTTCTTCTTTGAGTTTTACAATTTTAATTGACAGAGGATCTATTTGGTAAGCTTTAGGGTCGCTTTGGGCAATTTTTATTTCTTCATGCGTAAAATTACGTGTAGATTTGGTATTGATGTTTGTGCTTTGGGCTTTAATAAAACCAGGCAAGGAAACTATCAAAGAAACAGCCAGTATCCTAGTTAGTATTTTCATTTTTTTCTTTCTCCTTAATTTCATTCCTTAGAACTTTTCAGAGAAAGCCGTTGTTCCTACCAAGAACATAAAACATGCTGCATTCGTCAGAACTTTCTGACATTTGGAAGGAGAAGTAATCACAGTGTTGTTGGCTTCCAATTAAAGTATAGAACAATTGCGCAAAAACCATAAGTGTCTAATGGAACAATTTTAAGGACCAAAGACCTATAAAAAAATTAGGCCTTTAGGCCTATAACTAAAAAACGGGTGACAATAATTGTCACCCGTTTTTATATTGTTTCTTAAGTTTTGCTTAAGCGGCAGTTTTAACTTTTTCCTCGGAATTAACCGTATCGCAACTCATTTTAGCTATTTGCTCATAAACGCTTAAACGCCATTTATATTCCGCATCGGCATCTTTCATGAGTTTCTTTGCTACTTCAGGATTTATTTTATGTAGAGCTTTGAAACGGTTTTCGCCCATCATATAATCTTCAAGCGAGATAGTTGGTTTACCGCTATCGAGCGTAAGAGGATTCTTTCCTTCTTTTCTTAAATCAGGATTGAATCTATATAATGGCCATCTGCCACAAGCTACGGCTTTTTTCTGTTCATTCATACCGGTGCGCATATCAATACCATGAGCGATACAATGACTATAAGCGATAACCAAGGCCGGACCGTCATAAGCTTCAGCTTCAGCTAAAGCCTTAACAGTCTGCTGATAATTGGCGCCCATAGCAATTTGAGCTACATAAATATTGCCGTAAGTCATGCTTATCATGCCTAAGTCTTTTTTAGGTAAAGGTTTTCCGCCGGCCGCAAATTTAGCGATAGCGCCGGTAGGAGTGGCTTTTGACATCTGACCGCCGGTATTAGAATAAACTTCGGTGTCCAGAATTAAAGCCTTAACATTTTTACCTGAAGCCATGACATGGTCAAGACCGCCATAGCCTATATCATAAGCCCAGCCGTCTCCGCCCAAAATCCATGTGGATTTTTTAACAAGATAATCAGCGATGCTCATTATGGCAAGAGCAGCCTCATCGGTAGAACCGGAGAGTTCCTTTTTTAAATCAGCAACTCTGCCTCTTTGTTGCTCCAGCGTATTCCAAGTGCTTTGATCGGCATTTAATATATCATCAACCAAGCTTACTTTGTTCTTTAATACTGATAATTTTGCAGATTCCAAGAGTTCCAAACCGTATTCATTCATCTTATCATAGGCCAATCTCATGCCCATGCCGAATTCGGCATTATCTTCAAATAAGGAATTAGACCAAGCCGGGCCTCTTCCATCTTCTCTTTTGGCAAATGGCGTAGTTGGAAGGTTGGCTCCGTAAATTGAAGAGCATCCCGTGGCATTGGCTACTGTGAGATGGTCACCGAAAAGCTGAGTTAAAAGCTTAACATAAGGCGTTTCACCACATCCCGCGCAAGCTCCGGAGAATTCAAACAGGGGTCTTACCAATTGGCTTCCTTTAACCGTATTGCGATTTGTTTTTAATGAACCCTCATCTTTTAAGTTAAGGAAGAATTTAAAATTATCTCTTTCCTTTTCTCTTAAGGGTAATTGAGTTTCAAGATTTATCGCTTTTTTGTCAGTTTTATTTCCGTCAGCATCTTTTGCATGGGCAGGACAGCTATAAACGCAAGCGCCACAACCGGTGCAATCTTCAACCGCGACTTGAACCGTAAATTTAAGCCCCTTTAATTCGTTGCCTTTTGCATCGGCAGATTTAAATGTGACGGGAGCTTTTGAAAGTTCTGCTCCGTCATAAGCCTTAATTCTTATGGCAGCGTGAGGACAAACCAATGAGCAAAATCCGCATTGGATACATGTGTCAATATCCCATACCGGTGATTCTAAGGCAACATTTCTTTTTTCATATTGAGTGGTTGCAGTGGGAAATGTTCCGTCAATAGGCATGGCGGAAACAGGCAAATCATCTCCCTGTAAAGCCATTAATTTACCGGTAACATTTTTAACGAAGTCAGGCGCATTTGAAGCAACCATATCAGGACGAGTGAACTTGGAGTCTGCAGTCTGAGGAATTTTTACTTCTTTAATTTCCGCCACCGTACCATCTACTGCGGCATAATTCTTTTTCACCACTTCTTCACCTTTGGAGGAATAGGTTTTTTTAATGGCATTCTTAATGGCATCTATAGCTTGCTCTTTCGGGATAACATTAGAGATAGCAAAAAATGCTGTTTGCATGATGACATTAATTCTGGAACCCATACCTGTTTTATTGGCTATATCAGCGGCATTGATAACATAAAACTTAATTTTCTTATCAATAATGGGTTTTTGCATTTCAATGGGAAGAGTATCCCAAACTTTATCAGCTGCAAATTGGCTGTTTAAAAGGAAAATTCCACCATCTTCCGCTTTATCCAACATCTCATATTTATCAATAAAAGAATATTGATGACACCCTATAAAATTAGCTTTATTTACCAAGAAAGGCGCTCTTACCGGTTTCTTACCGAAACGGATATGTGAAACTGTCATGGAGCCGGCTTTTTTTGAATCATAAACAAAATAGCCTTGAGCATAATTATCGGTTTCTTCACTAATAATTTTCATGGTGTTTTTATTCGCTCCTACCGTTCCATCGGAACCTAAACCAAAGAAGACAGCTCTAAAAGTATCTTTACTTGCCATATTAAGAGAAGCATCCCAAGGAAGGCTGGTATTGGATACATCGTCATTAATGCCGATGGTAAAACCGTTTTTAGGCTTTGAGTTATTAAGATTATCAAAAACGGATTTAGCCATGGAAGGCGTAAATTCTTTTGAACCAAGTCCAAATCTTCCACCCACGATAGTTGGAACAGATTCTACTTTTCCTTCTTTATGCGCAACAGCAAAAGAGGTTATAACATCTTGATAAAGAGGTTCGCCAAGTGAGCCCGGTTCCTTGGTTCTATCTAAGACCGCTATTGATTTAACGGTTTTAGGAATAGTATTCAAAAGATCTTCCCGTGAGAAAGGCCTGTAAAGTCTGGCTTTAACGATACCGACTTTTTCGCCTCTGGCATTAAGATAATTAACAGTCTCTTCAACAGTATCAGCGCCGGAAGCTGCCATAATCACGATGACTTTTTCTGCGTCTTTTGCTCCGACATAATCGAAAAGAGAATATTCTCTACCGGTTAAGGAGGCAAATTGTTTCATGGCATCTTTAACTATTTGAGGAACGGCAGTATAAAAGTTATTTACAGCTTCCCTGCTTTGAAAAAAGACATCCGGGTTTTGGGCTGTGCCGCGCAATTCGGGATGTTCGGGATTTAAGCCTCTGGCTTTATGCTCAGCTATAAGCTTTGTGTCTATCATTTTTCGCATTGTTTCAAATTCAATGGGGTCAACCATATTAAGTTCATGGGAAGTTCTAAAGCCATCAAAGAAATGAACAAAAGGAACTCTTGATTTTAAGGTTGCGGCTTGCGCTATAAGAGCCATATCCATGGCTTCTTGAGGATTAGCCGAGGCAAGAAGCCCCCAGCCTGTTTGCCTTGTAGCCATTACATCACTATGGTCGCCGAAAATTGAGAGTGCGTGAGTGGCTACGGATCTGGCTGATACGTGAAAAACGCCGGAAGTTAATTCTCCCGCTATCTTATACATATTGGGAATCATTAATAAAAGGCCCTGAGAGGCTGTAAAAGTAGTTGTTAAAGCTCCGGCTGTAAGCGCTCCGTGAACAGCGCCGGAAGCGCCGCCTTCAGATTGCATTTCTGCTACTACGGGAATTGTTCCCCAAATATTTTTTTCACCTTTAGTGGATTTTTCATCCGCTATTTCTCCCATACCAGAAGAGGGTGTTATCGGATAAATTGCTATAACTTCATTTGTGGCATGTGCCGTATATGTAGTTGCGCTATTACCGTCCATTGCTATCAGTTTCTTTGCCATATATATTAACTCCTTATTGTTGTTTTGGATTTTTTAAGTAATAATAACTGAAATTCACTACCTATTATAACATTTTTAAATTCGGCTTAACAAAGCAGAGGCTAAAGTAGTAGTAGATACCCTCGGCTACAATAAATGGTTAATAACCTAAGGATTTATTAATTTTTTCGAGTATCTTCTTTTTATATTTGCTTCTGAATTTCCCGAAAGCCTCTATATGCCCATCAGGAATCGTCCAAATTTCTTTTTCAGATAAGACGTGTTTATAAAGTTTTCGGTCTTCATTAAAAGGAACTTTTTTGTCTTTAGCTGAATGTAAAAATATAATCGGACATTTTATCTTCGAAATCAGTTTTGATGGCTTATATTTATCGCTTATTATCAGATAAGGCAGCCAGGAAAAAGGGAATGTAAAAAAGCTTTGTCGCAAAGCTTTGGAGGCTACGCTTTTATAGGATGAAAAAGTCCCTTCCAATATCAGCAATGCTGGCTGAAAGTCGCTCAATTGCGATAAAGAAGCGATTGCCAAGGCTCCCCCCAGACTTTGACCGAAAATAATAATTTTTTTACGGTTTAATTTCTTTTCATTTATGATGGAATTTATAGCATATTTACAGTCTTCTATTACTTTATCTAAATCGGGCTTGCCTTTAGACGCGCCATAGCCTCTATAATCGAAAATAAAGACATTCAAACCATGCTCTATAAACCAAGAAGAATAGTAAAAGTGAGAAGTCATGTTTCCGGCATTTCCGTGAAAGTGAATTATTGTGCCCTTGGCTTTTTCCTTTGCGGGAAAAAACATACCGGTGAGTTCAGTTCCGTCATAAGATTTAAACCTTACAACATCGTATTTTTGAGATAAATTTACCGGATCATAATGAAGCTTGCCTGAAGGTTGAAAAAAAACATTTGTACAGCCGGTGATAAAAAAGGCCGTTAACGGAATTAAAATAAATAAAATCTTTTGTCTCATAATGGGAATAAATAGCGATAAAACTCCAAATTAATTTCCGTAACTTTATTGAAAAAGGATATTGAAAGTCTGAAGGAATTGTTTTTATTGATGTCATGGGCTGCGGAAAATTTATTTACAAACAAATACTTCTTATCTCCCAGAAGATACGTGATATATTTTTGTTCAAATAAAAATCTAAAGTTTTTTGAACTTTTAGAATAAAAACCCATTTTATAACCAAGTCCCGCTCTATGATTATCTTCTAATGCGCCCCCTAAACCGATATTCATTTCAGGCAAAATATAGCCTATGGTATTAAGGCTGGAATTCAAGGCAAATGAAATGCCGGAATTAAAAGCCGCCTCGGCGATAAGCTGTCTGTTTTTAGCTCTAATTTTATTTTCAGGTTCTTTCAGTGCCGCCTGCATTTGCCAACTTTTTCTTTTTTCAAAACTGGTAAAAGGAGCAAGGCTCAATACATTCGCCAACTTAAATTCACGGAGATGGAATTTTTTATATTTATTATCATAGAGAAGATTTATTTTGCCAATTTCTAATTCCGCATTGGGCAGATAACCGTCTTCTTTGTCCAATAAATCCTGTATGGCAAAGCGCCATGTAAAATCCTGTAAAAACCGATTTTTAAAATAAGTCTGGCCAAAGGATATTCTTCCACTGTTATGAGCGTTCAGCAAGGACGAGGGTGGCTTAGGCGCGCCTTGAAATGTTTCAAAAGGCCCTAGTTCCGCTCTTTTGCTTAAAATAAGATTGGATTTTTCATCCCATTCCTGTTTTTTTATTTTTTTGGAATAGAATTTAAATTTTAAATAATCCGCGGAAATTTCCAGAATTGACGCCTGCCTTTTTTTGGGCAAATCATCGATTAAATTTAAGCTAATAGAGGGTGACTTGCTTATTTTGCGTGCTATTCCCCTTTCATTTTCTGGAAGTTTGCTTTCTTCCCATTTTAAGAACTTGGACAAAGAAGGATGCCATGAAAATTTTTGCGCTTCAGGGAAATTATTCAAGAAATATAAAATAGTGTCTGATGGGATAACCCATGTCGCGAACTTACCGTCCAGATTAAACTCGGGTTTAGCAATATTTAAAAGCGGTATTAATTGCCACGAACAATTCTTTGTAAAAAAATAATATGGAAAGCTGGCTTTGCCAAGCTCCCAGGCGTGATTTAATAATCTATCCACTTCTTCTTCATTTAAATTTAAGGGAAATTCCCATAAATCCCTATTTTCAAGATTATGATATTCTTGAATTTTCAGATAATACGGCACGGTTGAAAATTTCCCGGGATATAAACCCGCAAGGCCTTGAAGGGCGAATAAGATGCCGTTTTGATCGTCAGTTTCAGCCGCATAATTAATCGTATAATCAAGCAGGTCATTTGTTGCGTCGGTTTTTTTAAGGCGTAAAAATGTATGTCCGTAGAGGGTAGACGGATTATTTAAGTACCCACCGGCAAATAATAGGCTGACGGAGCGAGGTTTAAGGCGGTTTTTCCAATTATTTAATTTTAAACAATCTATTAAAGGCAATTCTTCCAAAAAAGGCTCTAATTTTTTTTGCAAGTAAATAAATCTTTGCGGAAAGGCGCATCTGAAATTATTAGCCTCAGTTTCCGGATTTTCAAAGAGAAGATTTAAGCTTGCCAGAAGCTCATCTTTTGGAGATTTTTTTCCCTTGGCGGAAACAAAGAAGGATTTGTTTATGTTTCTGCTTATTGTTTTAAGACCAAAAAGCTTCTTCTTGTAATAGAGCAATTTATGCCATTCTTTGTCTTCCCATAATTTTTGGGAAATGGCTTTTTTTACAGCTAAATCTTTATTTAAGGAAAAACCGGGAGAGAAAATTGAAAGGCAGATAAAAAAAAGAAAAAGGCGGAACAGTTTTTTCCTTTTCTGTTCCGCCCTTAATTTCATTTTTAATTCAAGGATACTTTGTTTATTTCAGCAATGGCTATTTTAACATTGTTTGAACCAAATATTTTTGTGTAGCTTTTTTGAAGCTTTGAAACAAAAACAATTGAATTCTGAGATGTATAACCATAGAGCTTGCTAAGGTTTTCAACAAACTGTCCTTTTCCCATAGCAACATCTTTTGAAAGATCTCTATAATTCGCTTCTATAAACGCGTCTCTTTCCATTGAGAGTTTCACTAACCCTTCGCTGGAACAATTTGATGTTCCAAATGTTATTCCGAAAGTCTGGCTGCCGAAAGTCCCATTGGTTGTTGCCGCAAGAATCTGCGGGAATGCTTCATCTTGTGGAAAGGCTAAACTTCCAAGTCCGCAACCTGCACTTCCGTAACCGGTCGCAAATACTGTCGCCCCGCTAAACATTAATGCAATTGCTAATGCTAATTTTCGCATACACCCTCCTTTGTTGATTTTTATTCTTTACCAAATCAGTATACAAAATATAAAACTATTTTTTATTGACGATACTTTGTGATTATTTGGTCCATTGTTTTACAATATTTAACATAACTTCAGTTGATTTTTGCATCCCATCTAATGATACCCATTCATAACGGCCATGAAAATTAAAACCGCCTGTAAAAACATTAGGCGTAGGCAAGCCCATAAATGAGAGTCTTGCGCCATCTGTTCCTCCGCGTACCGGTTTTATTATAGGTTTAATTCCGGCCTCTTTTACGGCTTGAATTAATTTATCCATAATTTCAGGAAATTTGGAAATTATTTTTTTCATATTCCGGTATTGTTCGGTAAAATCAATTTGTATATCAGCCAAAGGATATTTAATTATCTTTTCATTTACGATTGCTTTTAAATGAGTTTTGAGAATATTGAGTTTTCTTATATCATGTTCACGGACAATACCGCTTATTTCAGCATTTTCTATTTCACCCTTGACGGATGTAAACATTATAAAGCCTTCTCGCCCCGATGTTGTTTCGGGCAATATGTTTTCCGGCCATGAACTCATTATATCCGCCGCAATTCTTGAGGCATTTGCCAAAGAGTTTTTGGCCGTTCCGGGATGAACACTTTTGCCGGTAATTTTTATTTTAAAACCGTCGGCATTAAATGTTTCATCTTCAATTGCTCCGGCAACATCTCCGTCAATCGTATAAGCGATATCGGCGCCAAATTTTTTTACATTAAAGTAATTTACGCCTTTTCCTATTTCTTCATCAGGAGTAAAAGCAATTTTTATTGTGGGATGCTTTATTTCAGGATTTTTAATGAGGTAGTCGATAGCTGTAAGAATTATAGCTATACCAGCTTTATTATCTGCGCCTAAAAGAGTATCTCCCGAGGCGGTTATTATATCTTCCCCTTTGCAAGATAAAAGCTTCGGGCATTCTGCCGGGGAGAGAATAATTCCTTTTTTCAAATTAATAATAATATTTCCACCCTTATATTTTGTATGAATTTTTGGTTTAACATTTTTTCCGCTAGCATCCGGAGAAGTGTCCATATGAGCCATAAAAGCTATTACGGGCATTTTCTTTTTAATATTGGCGGGAAGTTCAGCCGTCACATAACCAAATTTATCCATTTGAACTTTCTTAAGACCGATAACTTTCATTTCTTTGGCAAGAATGGCGCCAAGTATTTTTTGTCCTTTAGTGGATGGATATGTTTTTGAATCGGTATCACTTTTGGTATCAATTACTATATACCTTTTAAATTTTGAGTAAAGTTCTTTTTTAAAGTTCATTATGTTCTCCTTAAAATTTCCAGAGGGTTATAATTTCCCACTATGGTCGTCTGATGTGCATAGCGCCGTATTACTGCCACACTGTTTTCTTACCCGCGTTTGTTCCGGCTATAAAGCCCGATGTCCACGCGAAATGCAGATTATAACCACCGGTATCACCGTCAATATCCAAAAGCTCTCCGGTAATATATAAGCCCTCATGTCCTTTGACCTCAAAGGTTTCAGGATTTATTTGTGAAAGTTCCACGCCTCCGCTAGTTGCCATAGCATGCTCAAAGGGTTTTCCCTCTGTTATTGCAAAACTAAAAGTGGTTATGGCCGCAATAAGATTTTCTACAAAATCCGCTTTCACTTCCGATAAAAGTAAATTTTTTTTAATAGCCGCTCTGGTTAATATTAGTTTGGAAATTTTATCTCCAAAAACTCCATCCAGAAAAGTTCCGGCTTTATTAGTTCCCATAAGCCCCATTTTTTTAAGACGAACTTTTAAAAATATTTCTATTTCTTTTAAAGACAATTCGGGAAGAAAATTAACATGGCAATCAACTTTTCCGGTTTTTAGCACTTGAATAATATCCCGGCTTATATCTAAAGTTGCGGGGCCCGATATGCCATACTCCGTAAATAATATTTCTCCTAAAGATTCGGCTATTTTTTTACCTTTAAGAAAAGCGGAAAGCAAAACATCACATCTTGTGCCGCTTAAGTCCTCGGGCCATTTCCCCTCTGCCACAAGAGGAACAATAGCGCAAGAAAGATTGCTGATTTTTAAACCAAGAGAATGTATTAATTTATACCCGGCATCTCCCCCGCCAATACGAGGATAACTTTTACTGCCGCAAGCAATAATTACTTTTTCACAGTCTAAGGTTTTTATTTCCGGTTCAAAGGAATCTTTACTCCATTGAGGTTTAACGGTTTGGGTTTTTACGGTAAATCCATGTTCTTTTTTTATTATTTCCACAATCTCTGTAAGCTTATGGATTTCAATATTTGGCTTTTCCAATTCATGGCTAAGCGCATTGACAACTTCCTGAGCATTCATGCATCTTGGAAATATCCTGCCATCATCCTCTGTTTTTAAACATAAACCCTTATCCGTGAAAAGATTTAATATTTCTTTGGGATTAACTTTCAAAAATGCTTTTTTAAGAAAAGATTTGGCATTTAAATTATAATTACCCGGAGAAATATTTTGATTTGATAAATTACATTTTCCCGAGCCGCTAGAAAGTATTTTACGGCCGAGAATAGAATTCTTTTCAAATAATATTACTCTAGATGAGCCTTGCGCGGCTTTTATAGCGGCAATAATTCCTGATGCTCCTGCTCCAATAATTATAATTCTGTTTTCTTTCATAATAATAAAAAGAGGCCAGAATAAGATTGTAAGGATAATCCTTAGATATCTGACTTCTGACCTCTGATTTTTACATAGTTTTTTGCTGTCAGACAGTCTGGCTGCCTAGTCGTTTTCTTTATACTCTGTTTGCTGAACCAAGAACATTTTCATTTTTGTCCGCGTACATTTTAATTAATTCATCTCTGGCGGGGCCAAGATATTTACGGGGATCAAATTCTCCCGGCTTATCATTAAATATCTGGCGTATTGCGGCTGTCATCACAAGCCGTCCGTCGGAATCTATATTTATTTTACAAACAGCGCTTTTCGCCGCTTTTCTAAGTTGTTCGGCAGGCACGCCTACGGCATTATCCATCTTACCGCCATATTTATTTATAAGAGCTATATATTCCTGAGGAACGGAAGAGGAACCATGAAGAACAATCGGAAAACCGGGAATTCTTTTTTCAATTTCTTCCAAGATATCAAATCTTAAAGGAGGAACTGATTCACCCGGTTTAAGTTTAAATTTATAAGCGCCATGGCTGGTGCCGATAGATATGGCCAAAGAATCAACTCCGGTTTTTTTAACAAAATCTTCAACATCTTCAGGATCCGTGTAGTGAGAAACTTCAGAAGAAACATCATCTTCTATGCCGGCTAAAACACCAAGTTCCGCTTCAACCGTAACATCTCTGGCATGGGCATATTCCACAACCTGTTTTGAAATACGCACATTCTCATCATAAGGAAGAGCTGAGCCATCATACATAACGGATGAAAAACCGCTGTCTATGCAGGATTTACAAATCTCAAAAGAATCGCCATGATCAAGATGTAAAGCGACAGGAACAGTGCATTCCATTTCTTTCATCATTTCTATAACACCTAAAGCCATATATCTTAAAAGTGTGGCATTGGCATAATTTCTGGCGCCTTTGGAAACCTGAATTATAACCGGTGACTTAGTTTTTACGCAGGCAGTTATTATAGCTTGAATTTGCTCCATATTATTAAAATTATAAGCGGGAATGGCGTAACCTTCCTTATTCGCTTTTTCAAACATTTCTTTCGTATTAACAAAACCTAATTCCTTATATGAAACTATTTCTGCTGTTATAGACATTTGAGCCTCCGTTAAAGTAATTAATTGTAATATAGTTATTATATTACTTTTTAAACTTAATGCAATCAAATTAAAAGTCAGGTTTAAATTCAGGCTTAATGTCAAACAAGCTTGCAAACTATTATTTGGCAAAAACAGTTTACGCTATTAATGCGACAAAGGTTTTGTTTTCTTTCAATTTACCTCGTATTTTGATAAAATTACATTAAGGACCACAGATACTCGGAGGAACTCCATGCACACAAAAGTGCTTTTTCAAGATGTCAAGTCATCAGATTTTACATTATCCCCAAAAAGAGCGGCTTACTATCAAATCTCCGATATTATTAAAGATTCCAGATATAGCGTTGAAGATGAAGATATCGTCTTCTATGAGAATATAGATCTTATATACAGAATGCTTTGCTCTGTTCTCTACAATTTTGTTCCAATGAGTGGTCATCCAGGCGGTAGTATCTCCTCCGGAAGAATAGTAAGTTCTCTTTTGTTTGACACAATGAATTATGATATTTCCAATCCTGAAAAAAAAGAAAATGATTTAATAGTTTATGCGGCCGGTCATAAGGCTTTGGGATTATATTCAATATGGGCTCTTAGAAATGAACTTCTGCGTATTGCGGACCCAAAACTTTTGCCTGAAGAAAAATTTCAACTTCGTTTAGAGGATTTACTTGGCTTTAGGCGCAACCCCTCAAATGATACTCCCCTCTTTAAAAAATTTAATTCAAAGCCCCTTGATGGCCATCCTACTCCTTTTGTCCCTTTCGTCAAAATAGCTACGGGACCAAGCGGTATCGGAGTGGGCGCCGCAATTGGAATGGCTTTAAGTTCAATGGATCTATTCAGAGAAAAATCTCCCATTATAAATATCCTGGAAGGTGAAGGCGGCATGACTCCCGGAAGAGTTGCCGAATCTATGGCTGCGGCAGCAACAGCTCAGCTTAGTAATGTAATTATGCATTTGGATTGGAATCAGGCTTCCATAGATTCCAATAAAGTTTGCTCAGAGAATAGTGTTCCCGGTGATTATGTACAATGGACGCCGGCGGAATTGGGCTATATAAACGATTGGAATGTAATATATGTGGATGACGGTTTTGATTTTAAGAAAGTTCTTACCGCGCAAAAGTTTGCTTGCAATAATAAAATCAATAAACAACCCACCCTTATAGTTTATAGAACCACAAAGGGTAGAAAATACGGCATAGAAGGGAAAGTTTCTCATGGGGCCGGACATAAATTCTGTTCAGAGGGTTATTGTTCAACCTTAAAAGAATTTGAAGAAAAATTCAAAGTTAAATTGCCAATATTTAACGAGGAAAAACCCACGCCCGAAACTATTGAAAAATGTTTCTACGATACATTAATGGTAATACGGAAAGTTCTTGAGGAAAATCCGGATATAGCTAAAATGGCTTTGGAAAAAATTTCTTTTATAAAAGAAAGATTGAACACTATTGACCGTAAACCCCATAAAGATGCCGGTCAAGTGGATAAAATTTATAATTATGATTCAACAAATATTCCTACGGGACTTGATTTAAAAGAAGGTCAAAAAATAACATTAAGAGAGGTTTTATCCAAGACCTTAAATCACCTCAATAAAGAAAGCAAAGGTGCTATTTTAGCTTCCTCCGCCGATTTATACGGGTCAACCAGTGTTAAATTTGTAGGTGAAGGCTTTGCCGAAGGTTTTTACAATGCTGATTCAAATCCTGAATCCAGATTATTTGCGGGAGGAGGAATTTGTGAAGACGGTATAGGCGCCATGATGACCGGCGTTAGCGCTTTTTCAAATCATATAGGTGTTGCATCTTCTTATGCCGCCTTTGTGGCTCCCCTTGAACATATCTCAGCCCGTGTTCACGCAATAGGACAACAGGCAAAACATGAGTTGACGGGCAAACCCAACGATACTTTCATAATGATAAATGCTCATGCCGGCGCTAAAACCGGAGAAGACGGTCCCACTCATGCCGATCCTCAACCCTTACAGATTCTGCAGGATAATTTTCCAAAAGGCGCTTCCATAACTCTTACTCCTTGGTCACCGGATGAAATATGGCCGCTGATGATTGAAGCCCTAAGCAAAAGGCCGGCTGTTTTATGTCCTTTTGTTTCAAGACCTGCTGAAACACTCATCAACAGATCAAAAATCGCTTTACCTGAAGCTAAAGCTGCCATTAAAGGGATTTATCCAATAATGAAAGCCAATAAAGATCAAAAACCTTATCATGGCACAATAGTTATTCAAGGAAATGCGGTAGCTTCCATATTTGTAAATGAAGTTCTTGGTGAAATCAAAAATCTTGAACTTAATATGAATGTTTTTTATGTGACAAGTATGGAACTTTTCAATATGCTTAAAGAAGAAGAAAAAAATGAGATATTCCCCCCACATTTGGCTCAAGAGGCTATGGGAATGACTGATTTTACTTTACCAACAATGCATTATTGGATTCGTAGCGAAGAAGGCTTAAAAAGAACAATACATTCATTTAAAAAAGGTCATTATCTTGGGAGCGGTAAAGCTGATGATGTTTTAAAAGAAGCGGGGATGGATGCCAAAAGCCAATTAGAAGCAATTACGGAATATGCAAAATTTATGGAAACAAAGTAACAGAACTTAATCGGAGGAACTATGCAAATCAATGAAAAACCTTATTTAACCGGAAGAACATTTATGTTTGGAATACAAAAAGGACAAGACTTACTTCAATCAATAGAATTTTTCTGCCACCACAATCAAATTCGTTGCGCTACCATAACCGGTATAGGCGCGGTTGAAAAAGCCACTTTCGGCGTTTATAATCAAAAAACTAAAAAATACAATAAAATAAATCTTAATCAAGATCTTGAAATACTTTCACTTAATGGCAATATAAGCCTTTTTGACGATCAACCCATGGTTCACGCTCATATCATGTTCGCCGACTTGGAAGGAAAAGCTTATGGCGGACATTTAATGGCCGACACCAATGTTTTTAGCTGTGAACTCCATATACAAGAATTATCCGGAGAAGAAAAAGTTAGAAAAGTTGAAAAAGCCACTCAGCTGCCCTTGTGGTCAAACCCCCTCTGTCTTAAATAGTCTTGTGGCTAATGACTCTAATTTCAAGGCGGGATTTGTTTCCATATTAGGTTTGCCTAATGCCGGTAAGTCAACATTACTAAATGCCCTTACCGGCTATAAGCTTGCCATAATATCGCCAAAACCTCAAACTACCCGGAATAAAATAACGGGTATCCTGAACGGCAAGAATTATCAGGCTATTTTTCTTGATACGCCGGGTTTCTTAAGTCCTCATAATCTATTTGAAAAGAGCATGATGAAATCCATCAATGTCGCTACTTTTCAAGACAGCGACCTTATTTGTTTAATAACCGAGCCGATTCTTCCCAATGAAAAAAATCTTTTCTTTTATGAAAAAATAGCAAAAGCGGAGCTTCCTCTTTTTCTTATAATCAATAAAATTGACGCTTCCACGAAAGAGCAAATCGCCACCGCAAGCAAAGCTTATGCCAATTTATTAAAACCTAAAGCTGTTTTTGAAATTTCAGCGCTTAACGGTAATGGCATAAAAGAACTTAAGGCCGGCATAATGAAAGAATTGCCGCTTTCTCCCCCTTTTTATTCCCCTGATGAAATAACTACAAAATGGGAACGATTTTTTGCGGCGGAAATTATCAGGGAGCAAATTTTTAAGCTATTTAAAAATGAAATCCCCTATCTTACCGCAATTGAAATAGATACATTTAAAGAAAACACCGATATTCCTGATTATATTCATGCGAATATTCATGTTTCTAAAAAATCGGTTAAGCCCATTATTATCGGACATAGAGGCAGTAGCTTAAAAAGAATCAGGGAGAATGCCGAGAGAAATCTGGAAAAATTTATAACTAGAAAAATCAAGCTTGAATTAACGGTAAAGATAACAAAAGATTGGCAAAATGACAGAGTTTTCTTGAAAAATATCGGCTTTTATGACTAAAAGGAAAGAAACTCGACTTATATTAAGTATTTATACCGCTTTATATTGCAGTATGTCCGTCTTTTGTTTAACTTTGGAATTTTTGATAACATCGGTTTTTATTCGGGGCGCTTTTTATATCTTTAAAAATATTTCCACCCTCCAATTAACCTATAAAATTAAGTTTATTGTCTATGATTTTATGGGATTTGCTCTAATAACAATTTTAAATTCAATAGTTCAATATTATCTTGCAAGTTTCTTGTCTATTAATGTGAGAAATAAAAAACATCTTTATATAATAATAGGAGTTTCAACATTTGTGGCCTCTTTGTTTTTTATAAAACTTGCGGCCAAAACAGGATTTGAATCCTATATATTGGCTTCCATGCCTTTAACTATATCCTTCTTTCTCGGCGCGGTAATGGGAATAAATGAAGATATACAGAATAATCCTTGGAAAGGAACCAAATATCAAATCTTTAAATAAAGCATGGATTTTAATTTGAAGTAGATGCTTTATTAAAACCATATTCCGGGAATAGAAGTCCCGCATTTAGGGCATTCGCCGTTTTTTTTATCCTTAGGTTTTATATTAAATTTCCCAATTGAATAATAATTTCTCTCAACCAGTAATTGGCCACATTTAGGGCAATAAGTATTTTCCATGTCGGAGGTTTGAATATTGCCGGCATAGACATATTTAAGGCCTTTTTCTTTACCTATTTTAAAAGCCTTTCTGATGATGGTCTCAGGAGTTGCGGGTTTATCAATCATTTTATAAGAAGGATGAAAAGCGCTTATATGCCAAGGTATATCCGGTGAAATATTGGCTATAAATTCCGCCATGGAATTTAACTGCGCTTCATCGGTATTAAAATTTTCAATAAGCAATGTTACAATTTCAATCCAAAGTCCCATTTCATAAGCTTTTTTAATTGTAAAAAGAACATTTTCCAGCTTTCCGCCTATAACTTGAGAATAATTCTCTCGATTAAATGTTTTTAAATCTATATTGATAAAATTCAAATGAGGCATAAGAAAAGTCAAAACTTCCTCAGAGGCATAACCATTTGAAACATAGGCGGTTTTTATTTTCTTTTCACTTGCAAGTTTGAATATTTCAAAAGACCATTCCGATGTAATTGTGGGTTCATTATAGGTGGAGACAATTATTTTAGCCTTTTCATTTACAGCCTGATCGATAATTTGTGAGGGTTCAATATCATGAAAATCCCCGGTGGACCCTGAGTCATCAAAAATCTGACTGATTGCGTGATTTTGACAAAAAGGGCATTTGAAATTACAGCCAAGCATGCCATAAGAAAGCGTTCCGGCTCCCGGCATAATATGAAAAAAGGGTTTTTTCTCTATGGGATCAAGGCCCAAGGAAGAAACATAACCGTTTGGCGCATAGAGTTGTCCTTTTTTATTAAATCTAATCTGACAAATTCCCCTTTTGCCTTCATGGATTATACATTTATGAGCGCAGGCCAAACATCTTATGCTTAAGTTATCAAGCTTTTGATATAAGGGAGATAAAGAAACCCGCTTATCTAATTCTTGTTTAAAGTTCATAATTTTAGAAAGGTTTTGGCGCTTTAACATTTAATAATTTAGGAAGAATAGAAAACTTTAGAGAACCGTTTGAAACAAAGTCTTCACCGTCAAGATGAAAAACTGTTTGAGGAGGGCAAATAACTTCAAGCGCTCTTGAAGTATAATGGGATACGATATTTTTATGTCGTAAAAATTTCCCATTAAATAAATCCCGAAAAGCCTTTAAAGATTTAAAAAAAGAAGTTTTATGCACCACAACTATATTAAACATACCATCATCAATATAGGCATCGGGAGCTATCTTAACTCCACCGCCATAGCCTCTGGCATTGAAAACCCCCATAATTAATGGAGTAAATTCTTTTTTATCCCCGTTAAAATAAGTGGTTATAAACGGAGATTTATATTTTGTAAATAATCTAAAAGCAAAAAAATAATAGGGAAAAAGTCCTCGCTTGCCTTCTCTATTGTTAAATAATTGCGCAACTTGCGCGTCAAAACCTATGCCGGCAGTACAAAAAAATGGCTTACCATTAGCTAGACAAACATCTATTTTTCTCGGTTGCCATTTTAAAACTCCTCTAATTGTCTCGTCTATATCAAGAGGAATATAAAGAGCTCGAGCTAAACCGTTGCCTGAGCCGCAAGGTAAAATACAAAGATTTTGCTCTTTACCCACAAGCGGTTCCGCGGCTTCTTTTATAGTGCCATCTCCCCCGGCCACAACAATATTGGAAAAGCCATTTATAATAGCTAATCTGGAAAGTTCTCGGGCATGGCCTTTATGCGTAGTAAAAGCTATTTCATAATTAACTTTGCTGCCCGAAAGCAAAGTATTTATGCGCTCTGAAATATTTTCAATTTGTTTTCCTGATTTAGGATTTATAATAAAAAAATAGGACATGTTTTTTGATTAGTAGTATTGGATTTTTATTCTATGGCGCTAACGCCGGTAGCCCAGTTGGCTTGAACATTAATAGAAGAAGGCTCTTGTTTAATATGGACAGTGAATATTTTATCTTTAATTATAAAACCGAGCAGAATCCCAATAACAAAAATCAGGGAAGTATTTAAAATTCTCAGCTTAAAAAAATTCATAAAATTCTCATAAAGTAATTTATTTCTGCATCTTAGGCTGTATTCTTACATTAAGGCTATAAGAAGTGGAGCTAATAATTTCAACCTGAAAATGCTTATTTTTGCCGATAACTTGAGAAAAAGCCGCAGCATTTGAACGCCTTAAATTTATATCCAAGACGGCATTTTTTCCGCCATTAAAAGTTCTTACCCAGCAATCTCTTACGGTAGGAATATTTCTTAAAGCTTTAATAAATTCGCTCAACTTATTCATCGTTTCGGCATTTTCGACCGTAAGCTTTATAAGTGTTTTTTTTCTCAAAGCCGTCAAAACTCCGTCTTTAACTTTAACCGCTACTTTTTTGGAAGCGTTTATAAGCGCGGCTCGAGCCGCCCCTTTCTTACTTAAGTCGATGCCCCCCGCTGATGATTGCTCAGTTAAAAGAACTTCATTCGAACCCTTTTTAACCGCTTTGATGGATAAAGCCGCCCTATAAGAAGTAAAGCCTCCAAGACCTTCCCGAGTATTGAAATCAGAAGAACCGGTTCCTGAAATTAAAATATCACCCTCCGGTTTATCGGATACGGCAAAGCCCGCTTTAGCAAAGATATTTTTAATTTCAAGTTCAGCATAACTGTTCTCAATAGGCTGTCCATCCACGGTTTCTTCTATCGAAAAAGCGATTACCGGATTGCCAAGCTTGGCAGGCTCATTTTCAAGATTTTTAAGTTTAGCTGACAAATCCTCGCGTCGGACATGAGCTTTTATTTTGGTTTTATAGAAATCAGCATCCTTCCATTCTTTAATAACTTCATATTTTTCAATATAACCTTCAGTTTGGGAAGTGATACTGTCATCAATCAATATGGCTTTTGAAACTAAGGCTTCCTGTGAAACGTAAACGCCGACAACAAGAGCCAAAGCGTTTTTCATTGCCTCATGTAAAGATGTTTTTTTTGCACCCGTTATATCCCCATCAATAATGGGGGCCATTCCTTCCGCTTCAACTATTTCAATATCATAAGCGGAATTTTTAAGTGATTTCCTGCTTGAGGAACAAGACGCCAAAAATACCGCAAAAACCAATACTAAACCTATTGAAATAGATTTTGTCATGATATATTATCTCTCTTTAAAAAATTTAATCCAGAAGTTTAATTCCGGCATTTTTAAGAACAGCCTTAGGAAGTCTCAGGACAACAACACAACCGTCATCGCTGGTCCATTCTGTTTTTACAACTTGCGCGCCCTTTATGAGGGAATTTATTGTAGTGGCTAAAGCGGAATCTGTTTCAATGGCTTTTTCCACCATTATTCCACCTTCAAGTTGAACTCCTTTAATCATGGAAAGCATATTGTATTGAGCATTAATTATGGACGCATTGCGGGAAGTTGCCATTTTTTGAGTTTTATTCTCAAGTGTTTGATCCGCAGCGCCAATGCCTCTGGCAAAAATATAATGTTTTGTTATACCTTCTTCAACCCATTCTCTGTTTATTTCACCTTTATCTGAAACTGTGCTTTTATCAGGCGCAGAAGCGCAAGCGCAAACCAATAAAGCTAAAGTGCCGATTAATAATCTTTTTTTCATAATAGTAACCCCTCTAAATTTAATTCAATTCTATGACTTTTACATTATACAATAAATATAGGGATTAGAAATTAGGTATTATAATTCCCAAAAGCTCACATAACTTAAAATAACAAATCCAAACATGTAAAAGATTCTTAA
>CAZHQC010000022.1:0-23843 GCA_964534135.1 uncultured Elusimicrobiaceae bacterium
ATGACATTTCTAAAAAACTAAGACTATGACATTTCTAAAAACTTGCAACAGCGGCAATGGCACAGCCAACCCAGCATAGCTTTGACTTATTCAAAACATTTGCCCATATTTGAGAAAATAGTCTATTCATTCAAAGGAATGTGCTTTAATCCTGGCGGATATTTTTGCTTCGTGGAATAAGTTTATTCAATGCAAGTTTTTAATTTCCATGTGACTTATATCGGCCCATTTGGATTTGGGTGCGGATTTTATAATTTCAGCAAATAATGCTTTGGCATCAGTCTTTTTGCCAAGAACCGATTTTACACTTGCTAAATTAAATAAAACTTCATAATTTGAAGGCGCAAGTTTTATTCCGTTCTCAAAATCCTTTTCGGCTTTTGTATTCTCGTTCAAAAATCTAAAGAGAACTCCTCTATCATTATATAAAGAAGCATTGTGTGGATTTTTTAGAATAAGTTTATTAAAAATTTTTAAGGCCTTTTCGTATTCTCCCATGCTTTGATACACTATGGCCAGTCGCAAAAAATTTTTGTCATTCAAACTTCTTCTTGAAATTAATGGCAAGAAAGCGATGGATTTACCTTTGTCTTTATTTGAAAAATATTTCATTGCAGTGAATATATAGCCCGGATTTTTTAAAAGTCTTTCATTTTCCTTTAGGAGATTTTTTTGTTCCACACAGGCTAAATAAATAACAGCATAAGCCGGATTTCCAGGATGAGAATTAAAAAGCTTTTGGGCATTGATTTTAAATTTTTTATTATTTCCAATGCTTTCATAAAGATGTATTATTTTTGAAAGTTCGGGCGAGTCAATATAACCCATGGAGACATGAAAGAAATCAATCGCAGATTTGTCATTATCCAAGGCCTTTGCTATGGAATCAAAAGGTTCTGGAAAGCACTTAACACGAAAAGTTTTGGAATATTTTAAAATTTCTTTTAAATAAAATTTTATAGAATTTTTCCAGTTCAATTCCCAAAAGTTTTGATTTTTTATTTTATTCATCCATTTTAATTCAGGATCGGATTTTAGAAGTTTCTTTAGTAATAATCTTGCCTCAGAACTTTTATTAAGAGTTATTTTGATATCTGCTAGATTAAATAAAACTTCATAATTTGAAGGAGTCAGTTTTAATGCATTTTCAAAATCCTTTTCGGCTCTTCTGTGCTTATTCAAAGACTTAAGAAGAACGCCACGATCATTATAAAAATCGGAAATATTAGGCATATCTTTTATTGATTCAGTTATCATTGCTAAAGCTTTTTCATATTCGTTCATTTGACACAAAAGAAGAAATACCCCTTTTTTTGCATTAATATCCTGAGATATTATTTTGTTAAAATTTAAAATTATTTTTAATCTTTCCCCTACAGGCCACCAATAAAGCACTTTATTGATATTTTTCTGCCATGATATTTGATTTGTTTTTTTTATTTCTTTGAAGATTTTAAAATCTACCTTGGAAATTGGATTTCGAAGATAAACTTTAAACCGATTTTCCTCCATAGTCATAAAAACAAAGTCTTTTTTAGCCGCTTCTAACTCATCCATATGGAGTTCTTTGAGCATTTTAATCAATCGCATTTCTTGATAAAAAATTAAACTATCTGGAGGATTTTCCAATTTACTGTGTTTTTTCGCTTTTAACGTTTTTAAAATATAACTAAGCTCCAATTCTTGTTTGGGAGCTTTTTTATAAGCCAAGCTCATGAATTCTATGCCTTTTTCAGTTTTATTATTATTTAAAAGACTTTCTCCTTTTTTTTTCAAGAGCCATCTTCCCCCATATTCATCATTATTTAAACTATTAGAAAGAATTCTAGCTCTAAAAGGATAAGCAATTAGAAGAACTTCGGTTGCAAAAATCAAAATTGAAGCAAAGATAAAAATGATTTTTGTAATCTTAAAATGGTTAAATTTATCATCTTTAGAGTGTTTAAAGAAGCTTGTGATAAAAAGCGCAGCAGGAATACTTAGAATATATTTTAGGGGATAGAAATACCTTTCTTCTATGGAAAGCAGGCAATGAATAAAAATAAAGTATCCCGCGACTATTGAAATTAAAGTGATTTCTTCATCTTTTCGTTTTATCAAAGCAAATAATGCCATTAAAATAAGAAAGGGATATATATAAAAAACCTGTAATAAACGTCTTGGCACCGCATTTAAGAAAGACATTGGATTTTTCAATAATTCTCGGGCTGCCCATTTATATATTGATTCATCATTGTTTATGCCTGCTAATTTTCTTGAGTCGCCTTCCATGGTAAAAGTAGCGCCCCTAACGCTTGTTATTATATTGCAGGTGGAGCGTTCCGCTTCAAAGGGTATAAATTTATTAAATAAAAAGTGATTTACTCTAACCCAGGGCAAAAGAAGTATATATGCGGCCAAAAGAAAAACCATGGAATTGAATATATATTTTCTTAAGTTTCTTGAATGCTTAAAGTAATCTATAAAAACTATAAGGAGAGGCAATAAGAAGAGTGGCGAACGAATAAGACAGGTAAAACCGATAGCTAATCCAGAGAGAAGAGCGGTTTTAAAATTGTAATATTTATTTTTTAAAATAATTGCGTATAACGCGAGCATCACTGAAAAAGTATATAAGATTTGTTCAAACTCAATGTTTTTTGAATTTAAAGTTAAAAAAGCGGCAAACAAAAGAGAAAAAAAACCTGCGCGTTTTCCACCTAGAATCAGACCTGTGTTCCAGGCTAAAAGACAAGAAAAGAAAACCATAAGCTGAGAAAATAAATTTAAAGATAAAGAGATAGGAACATTTAGATGATATCTAAAAAAAGCAATTATTAAACTGGTCAAAGGCATATTGTAACTCAATGCTTTGTCCTTTAATCCATATATAAGCATTTCTCCGTTTTCGGTGAAAAAATAAATATCTTCTAAAATGGGTTTTCCAGAAAAAGCCAAATAAATAAGCATCGCAAACACGACTAAGAATAAAGGTAGGAAATACTTTGATGATAATAATTGATCCGTTTTTTTAAGTAACCTTTTTAGCTTTGGTTTAATTTTAATCATGCTTACCTTTATGAATATTGGGATTGCAATGCAATAAATTAGCGGTTTGGCTGAAAAAGGCAATCAAAACTACAAGGTCTTTAATTGGAAATATATTGTCGTTCGGGTTTATCATTGAACCCCTCTATTTACCCGTTTAATCTTTTTTTCCACTCAGCTATGAGAGAAAGGGCTTTTATAGGCGTGAGATTATCGGGGTCTGCCATTTTAAGCTCATCAATAACGGGATGAGAAGAAAATATCGGCAGCATGGGAGTTACATCTTTTTCCGGCTGTTTGACTTCAATATAATTTTTGGACTCAAGTTCTCTCAATATTTCTTTTGATCTTTCTATGCAAGACTCGGGAAGTCCGGCAAGTTGAGCCACATGTATGCCATAAGATTTATCCGCGGGCCCCGGAACTATTTTATGTAAAAAAACCACTTCCGTCTTGCCTGAAGAGTTGGTCCATTCCTTGGCTGAAACATTAAAATTTCTTATACCATTAAAAGTTTGAGGAAGCTCAGTCAATTCAAAATAATGTGTCGCAAATAAAACCTTAGGTCCCGGCTCAGCCTTTTCCATATCATTTTTAGGAGCGGGCTTATAAAGATATTCAACAATGGCCCAGGCAATTGAAATGCCGTCAAAGGTGGATGTTCCTCTGCCCACTTCATCTAAAAGCACAAGACTCCTTGGGCCGGCAAGTTTTAATATAGAAGACATCTCACTCATCTCAACCATAAAAGTAGACTCGCCTTTAGCCATTCTATCTTGCGAACCTATTCTGGTCATAATCCTATCCACTATCGCAATCTTGGCGACTTTAGCGGGAACAAAACTACCTATCTGCGCCATAATGGTTATTAAGGCATTTTGCCTGAGATAAACACTTTTACCACTCATATTCGGGCCCGTTAATATAGCTATTTGAGTATCTCCGCCTATATCCAAATCATTGCCTACAAAAGTTCCGCTCGGCAAGTTCTTCTCAACCACAGGATGACGGCCTTCTTCAATAATTATATTACCATCCGCAAGAATTTCAGGTTTGATATAACCGTACTTAAGGGCGCTAACGCTTAATGAATAAAAAGCGTCCAATTCACAAAGACACATGGATAAAATTCTTAATTCTTTTGTTTTATTTAAAAGTTCCTGACGAATATTGCCAAACAAATGAACTTCCAATTTATGTATTCTCTCCTCGGCGCCAAGTATCTTGGACTCAATCTCTTTAAGCTCCGGAATTATAAATCTTTCCGCGCTCACAAGAGTCTGTTTTCTGTGATAATAATGCGGAATTTTAGGCAAATGAGTTTTTGTAACCTCAATATAATAACCAAATACGGAATTATAACCCACTTTAAGAGAAGATATTTTGGTTTTTTCTCTTTCTTTCGCTTCCAAATTCATCAAAATGGTTTGACTGTTTTTACGCACATCTCTAAGTTCATCAAGTTCTTCACTATATTCCGATTTTATAACTCCGCCATCAGATAATTTTACGGGGGGATTATCTGAAACCGCTTTATGCAGCAACTCCCTTAATTCTTGAAGCACTTGAGATACGGAATCTATGCGCGCCGCTATTTCAGGGGCGGAATTAAAAAATTGCGCCGAACTTAATAAAATTTTAAGTCTGGGCATTTGATTTAAAGCTTTTCTTATTGCCGCCGCGTCTCTGGGAGTCGCGCTTAAATTTATTATTCGTCCAAGTATTCTTTCAATATCCGGAATTTGAGTGAGTATTTCGGAAAGCCCTTCTCTTTCTTCAGTTTTATCGCATAAAAAAGAAACAAAATTCTGCCTATTTAATATATCTCTTAAATCGCATAAAGGCTCAAGTATCCATCTTCTAATCTGACGGGAACCCATGGAAGTTTTGGAATTATCCAAGACACCCCAAAGAGTATTCTTTTCATCATCATATTCATTTGAAACCAATTCCAACGTTTTAATGGCCGCATCATCAAGTTGAAGCTTAATGCTGGGATCAAAAAAAACAGGTTCGAAAGTATTTTTCTGGCCTGGCTGAGTTTCTTTAATATAGTCTATTACACTCACAGCCGCTTTAAAGGCTATTCTATTGTTTTGCCATATGGCGCTTTCAGACCATTTACAAGTTTCCATCTGAATGGCTTTTTTACTTTGAGTAAGAATAGTTTTAGGTGAAACAATATTTCTCTTCAATAACTTTTCTTTTGTTTTTTCATTACTTATTATTTCAACGGGAGCTATCCTGCTTATAAGAGAAGCAAGCTGATAAAGATTAGGATCATTCACATTTTGAGTTGAATAAAATTCTCCGGTTGAAACATCTATATAAGCAAGGCCCCAACCTACAATATCCATACTGAGAGCAAGAAGATAATTTGAATTTTTACTTTCCAAGAGCTCATTTTCAACAATAGTTCCCGGAGTAATAAGACGAACAACTTCTCTTTTAAAAAGTTTTGATTTTTTTCCATCATCTTCAGAGGGATTTGCCACTTGTTCACAAATGGCTACTTTATAACCGGCGGATAAAAGTTTTGAAATATGGTTTGATGCGGAATGGTGAGGGAAGCCGCACATAGGCACACTTTGCCTAGCGGTTAAAATAAGACCGAGAACAGAACTTGCCTTGCGCGCATCATCATCAAACATTTCATAAAAATCTCCGAGGCGAAAAAATAAAATCGCATGTGGATAATCCGCCTTAAGCGAATTATATTGTTGCATTAAGGGAGTTGGAGAGTTCTTGGTTTCTATCATAGTTTTACCCCATTAAAGATAGTCCCGATTTATTAGGACAAACTTCAACGATTTTATTTGTTTTTAATAATCCTTCGCTAAAAACTCTATACTAGTTCATTTTTAACGGGACGTTTTTTATACTACAACCGATGTATAATTGTCACCTTTAAAACTTTTCGGCATATACGTATAAACCACAAGCCCGCATATCTTTAACGGGACTAGCCTTTCTGTATATATTGTAGCAAAAGAACCTTGGCCTCTTTAAGATTTCCCGCCGCCATAAAATATTTTCTAAGTTCAGCTCCGCTCTTAAGACCCTTCAGCCAATAACCGACAAGCTTCCTCGCTCTTATCACGCCATAAACTTCCCCATAAAGCTCGCTATTTAAAGTTATAAATCTAATAAGCATTTTTATTTTATCGCTATCAGATGTATGTTCCGGTTCTTTTCCATTTAATTCAGATATTATTTCAGAAAATATGCGGGGATTTCCCACAGCCGCCCTGCCGATAGATACCGCGTCACAACCCGCCATGAACATTTCTTTAGCTGTTTTTGCCGAGACTATGCCTCCATTTCCTATCACAGGCACCGAAACACCCTCAGCCGTTTTATGAAGAAAATCCAAATCAATTTCTCCATTATGCATTCTTGAAACAGATCTTCCATGAACACTTATCGCATCCGCTCCCGAGGCTTCCGCTATCTTGGCAAGTTCAACACTTAAATTTTCTTTTTCCGTAAATCCGACTCTAAATTTTATAGTTACGGGACATTTAACTTTCTTTTTTACCGCTGTGATAATATCTCCCATTAAAATAGGATTTTTCATCAACATGGCGCCTGAGCCTGAACGAAGAATTTTCTTAACCGGACAGCTCGCGTTTATATCCACTATATCAGCTCCCTCGCTCTCGGCATGAACTGCGGCATTTGCCATAGTTTCAGGATCTGAGCCAAAGATTTGAACAGCAATAGGATGTTCACTCGGCAAGACTTTAAGCATTTCAAATGATTTTTTACTTGAATACTTTAAACTCTCGGTGGAAACCATTTCACTTGCCACAAGCCCCGCTCCACCCTCAAGACAAAAACACCTGAAAGCGCTGTTTGTTATGCCAGCCATTGGACTTAAAAAAATATTATTTTTAAGTTCAAGACTTCCAATTTTAATTTTTTTTATTATCAATTGTATTTCCAATAAATTATGGATTGACCGAGTAAGCACCGTCATGGCTTATGGAAAAATCTTTAGGATCTCTGTTTCTTATATATCTTATCTCTGATTTTGGCGCGCCTATTTTTTCCAAAACACGCATTTGAAAATCAGAACATTTATCTTCAACCGCAAGAATAGTATTAAGATCGGTATAATTTACACCCAAAGGATTGGGAATTATTTTTTCTTTTTCCACTTGCGCTCCCGGAAGAGGCGGAACAGCTTTGCTTTTTTTACTGTGCTTCTTAAGGATACTGGTATAAGCATGAAAAGCGTGATGCGCCATTATTCCCGCGCACCATGTTAATGATTTATAAGTATTTGCATCAGAGATGAGAAGAATGGGAATTCCATTTTCAAGAATAAAACTGGTGGAATTAGCGCTTCTTATTTCATAAATATTTTTTCTTATAAATTTAAAAGCGGGCTTATCATAAAGCCAAATGAGACGTAAAGCCTGCGTAATATCTCTCTTGAAATAGGAAGAACCCGTCATCTTAAGCTTGGAATCATATTTATAATCCACTTGATTAGTGATAAGGGAAGGTTCTATATCTTCAGGATATAAGGCAGCGTTAATTTTTTTTTCGGATGAGAACTCGGGACTGGTATTGCGATATGTATTGGCAAAAAATAGCACAATAGCTCCACATACTATGAAGAGTAAAAATATAAATATCTTTTGTGAAGCTCGGCTTTTTTTATCCTGTTCTTCCATGATAAATCCAACTTGTCAAACCATTATATATCTATAAATAATCGGCTTATTTGAAAGTTTTCAGATATGATTTATAAAAAGCCTGTAATTCGGATTTGGGATCCTGAAATTCCAGTATATGTTTTTTACATCCTCTTCTGGAACATATCTGAACTTGTCCGCCACCCTTAAGATCAAAAGCGACCATTTGCGCGGAACATACATCACATTTTCTTGTGCTTTTAAGATCCGCTTTACAGTGATGACAGCGAAAACCCGCTATCTTGCCTAAAGGAAGTTTAAGGTCCAACTCAATATCATATGTGCCATAAACAGAACTCATATACAGAGGGGCGTTTTTACCCGCATAAGTAACTTTTGCTTCTATAGCTGGTTTTCCGCCCATTTTTTTCTTAGTAGACATCATGGATTTTCCACAATGTGGACATTTAACATGAATATTTATCATACATCCTCCGTTTCAAAGAAGCTCAGTTAACAGCTATGTAATTAATAATTACACCGTCAAAATCTTAAGCTTTTAAATCAATACCAAATTTTAGCAAATTCCGGGGACATTTATCCTCCTTCGCCTCCCTCTTCGCTAAAAAACTACGAAAGGACAAGAAGGCTTCGGAAGGATTTCGCTTTTTTAGGAATTTATTAACAGCAAAGCTTCATTCATACCTTAAGGCATCTATAGGCGATAAAAGTGACGCTTTTCTGGCAGGCCAAAACCCAAAAATTATGCCAATGCCGGCAGAAAAAGTGAAGGCGAGAGTTACGGCAGCGGGGGAAACATAAACCGCCCAACCGGAAATTTTTGAAAGTATAACGGAAGCGGAAGCGCCGAAAAGTATCCCCAATAACCCGCCTATCACGGAAATTAAAACAGCTTCTATAAGAAACTGCGCAAGAATGGCAAAAGGAGTGGCGCCTATGGCTTTTCTAAGACCAATTTCCCGGGTCCTCTCAGTTACGCTGACAAGCATTATATTCATAATGCCTATGCCTCCCACAACAAGCGAAATTCCGGCTATAATACCAAGCAACATTGAAAAAGTTTTTGTCATGCCCGATAGCATAGACTGTATCTCTTCCAGATTTCTCACCTCAATACCGTCCTCTTTATAATCGGGAATATTATCCCGTTTTCGCATTAAATCCAATATACCTTGCTCAACACCGGGCATAAATTTAACTTCAGAAACTTCAACCCATATAGAATTTAAATATTTTTTACCAAGAATAATTCTCATGGCGGTATTAACAGGAATTATCACCATATCATCTTGATTCTGAAAACCGCTGGACCCCTTTAAAGGTAAAATACCTATAATATTAAAGTTTTTTCTTTTAATTTTTATTGTCTTTCCCAAAGGATCTTCTTCTCCAAAAAGCTCATCAGCTACTGTCTGACCTATAATCGCCACTTTTTTTAAATTTTTATTTTCATCGGCGGTAAAAAATCTTCCAAAAGCGGGTTGAGCGGCGCGCATTTTAGCGTATTTTTCCGTGGTGCCTAAAAGACTTGAAGAATGATTATTGGAACCATAAACCATTTGAACATTACCATTAACATTTAAGTCAATATTGCTGACATAAGGTATTTCCTTCAAAATTGCCTTAGCATCATCCTTATCCAAACGGCTTACAGCCCCGCTGGAAACGCCTCCCCGCCTATGGCGGCCGGGATGAACAATCAAAAGATTAGTCCCCAAAGAAGACATTTGTTTTTTAAGAGCCAACTGCGCTCCATAGCCCACAGCCAACATGGATATAAGAGCTGAAACACCTATTATTATTCCAAGCATAGTTAAAAGAGCCCGCGTTTTATTTGAAATAATAGATTTTACGGCGGAATTTAAATTTTCAACCAGCTCATAAAAATTGAGGAAAGATTTTTTCTTAATATGAATTTGTTGAGATTTATTCTTATATGATTTTGCCGGTTTTTTTGAAATATCATCGGTTATCAAACCATCTTTTATCTTTATAACTCTATCGGCATATTTGGCTATTTCTTCTTCATGAGTTACTATAACAATGGTAATACCATCGGCATTCAACTTCTTAAGTATTTCCATGATCTCATGCGATTGTTCTGAAGCTAAATTACCTGTAGGTTCATCAGCAAATATTATTTTTGGATTATTCACCAAAGCTCTGGCTATAGCAACTCGCTGCTGTTGACCACCGGAAAGTTCATTTGGCTTATGACTCATCCTGTCTTCAAGGCCCACAGTTTTCAAAAACTGTTGGGCAAGATTACTTTGTTTTTTTTCACCAAGGTATATTTGAGGAAGAGCCACATTATCATGCGCGCTAATTCTAGATAAAAGATTAAACTGCTGAAAGACAAAACCTATAAACCTGGCCCTTAATTGCGCAAGTTCAAAATCATTAAGCTTGCTTATATCCCGTCCGTAAATGGAATATGTACCTGAAGACAATTTATCCAAAAGGCCGAGTATATGCATTAGGGTGGATTTTCCGGAACCGGACGCGCCCATAATGGCGACAAATTCACCTTCTTTAATAGTTAAGTCAACTCCCTTTAAAACTTCAAGGGATTGCTTGCCCATTTTATATACTTTTTTTATTCCTTTAATCTCTATCATATTTTAGTTCTACTTGCCTCTAGCGGCTTTCGAGGCTTTACCGGAAGAAGCCTTTTTGCCTCCCCTACCCATTTTGGTAGGCATAAAAGGATTTTTTTCCGCAGTTTTTGATTTTTGAGGAGTATATTTTTTATTTTCATACCAAATAATTTGACCATCCTCAATGCCGGAAATGATTTCTATATTTCCGTTAAATTCATTGCCTGTTTTTACCTTTGTAAATATCGGTTCTTTATCTTTAAACCCGGTTATAACAGATGTATCTCCATCTTTATCAACCACAAGACTTTTGGAAAGAACTGCGATAATATTTTTTTTCCTGGATAAATAGATATTTATATTAGCTGTCATTTGCGATTTGAAAAATTTGGGCAATTTGCGGGACATTATTTTGACTTTGTATGTAATTACATTGCTGACATTTGTTCCTTCATCCAAAATTTGAGAAATTTTGCCGCGGACAATATTATTTGGATAAGCATCCAAAATTATTTCAGCGCTCTGACCCACCTTAACTCTGCCTACATCGGATTCATCCACACTTGCGGTTATAATAAGCTTATCGGAAATGGCAAATAAAACAGTACTGGCTCCAACCGTTTGGCCTTTAACAACATTTTTCAAAATTATAGTGCCATCCAGAGGAGAGATTATTTTTATAGGCTTATAAGCATTCAACCAATAATCGTATTCTTTTTCACTCATGGAACGCGCCGCATCCATTATGGCAACTCTATCCTGAGAACTCATTAAAGCAAGCGTTTGACCCGCTGAAATTTTATCACCCTCTTTAACAAGTAAGTCTTCTATTCTGCCAGCAGAAGAAGGTGTTATCTCTACTCTATTCAAAGGTTCTACTTCGCCCGTAGTATCAATTGTTTCACTCATGTTTTTACTTATAACTTCAGTCTGAAGATATTTCACTTCCTCCTGTCCTTTCTTAGACTTAAAATAATATATACCAAAACCGGCCAAGACCAAAATAATTATAAGCGATATAATTTTCTTCATATTTTCTCCATTTAAAATAACAAAAATAAATCTTAGTACTTTCTTTTATTCTTTAGCATTGAGTTCAATACCAAGAAGCTTATTCAAGTAATTCTTTTTTAAATTCGCGTTCTTGAGATATTCCAGATGATTTAATCTGGCATCTATAAGGTTTTGTTCAATATTTTCAAGGTCAATAAAACTAACCTTTCCCGCCATATATTTTACTTGGGTTTCTTTATATCTTTCTTCATTCGCCTGAAGCATAATAACTTGCGTACGCGCGGCATCAATGGCATTTAAAAAATCTTCATAGGCCGTGGCAAGATTTAACCTAATCAAGCTGATTTCATTTTTCAAATTTTCATTTGAACTTTCCAAATTAACCTTTAAAGCCCGAGTATTATTTCTATAGTGAGTTATGCCACCGGAAAACAAAGGCAAGCTTAAACTAAGGCCCAAACTCCAACTTCTTGAAGACGGCAATTCAGTATCACCGCTCCACCTTAAAGATTGAGAAGCTGAAAGAGTGGGATAAAGATCATATTTAGCTGAAAAGACTGCCTCTTTAGTGGTTTCGATATCTTTTTTTAGCGCCATTATTTTTGGAGTTTTTTCTATATTCGCCAAAGCTTCTTGAATAGTTATATTTACAACCGGAAGTTTAAAATCTTCCCGCGCGTTTATAACGGTATTCAAAGGTAAATTTAAATATTGCGCCAGTTTTCTCTGCGTGGATAAAAGAGCTCTTTTAGAACCTTGAAGATTTGTCTTAGCAAGTTCATATAAAGCATTGGCATACATGGAGTCTCCACGACTCTCCCGTCCGCTTTCATATTTTAATTTTAAAAGCCTGGCGTTCATTTTACGCATTTCCATGTTTTTAGCATCAACCTTTACTTTTTCTTCCGCTATAAGAAAAGTCATAAAGGCATTGGCAAGTTCATAGCGCAAATTTGAAGATTCTATGGAATAATTCAAAATCATCTTTTCATAAGATATTTTTCTGGTCTTTATGGAAGATAATGTTTTTAAACTAAATATCTTCTCGCTCGCGCTTAAGTTGGTGGAGAAACTGTTAGAGGCATCAGAAGTCTCACTGCCGCTTCTGCCGGCTGAATGACCAATGCTAATCTTAGGATAATAGTCATTTAAACCAACCAAATATTTATAACGGTATTCCTCTATGGTGAGTTTTTTAATTTTAAGGGCGGAATTATTTTCAAAAGCTATTTTTTGGCATTTTTCCCAATTTAAATCCAAGGCATCTTGCGAAAATACAATTCCGGGAAAAACCAGTACTGCAAAAATCAATAATGCTATATGTTTTATGGGCATATAAGATATAACGCAAACCTCCTTCATTTTATTGCATCTTTATTTAAACTCTTTAATATCTTTTGGTGAAGCGCTATATCAAACTTCAATCTTTCTTCCGTTTCTTTATAAACTTCTTCTTTTTCAATGTCTGTCTTATTCATAAGCTTACACATTTGATTTTCTTGCACAATCTCAATCTTCTTATCATAAAGAGCTTTCATTTCAGATAAAACAATCAAATCCGCTTTAAGATATTCTATTCTCGCAAGTGACGAGAGTCCAAGGCCCATTTCAGCATCAGCGCGTTTAAGATATCTTCTAAGGCCCTCAATATCCCCTTTTTCAAAAGACTCGTTTATATCGCTCATCCTACGGTTTAAAAAATCTTTTTCTTCCAAATCCTTAATTCTATCCGGATGATAGAGCTTTGCAAGCTTTCTATAAATGGTCTTAAGTTCTTTTTGCACTTCGGGATTTTCATCAATTTCTTTTGTTAGAGAAAATTCCGGAAGACTCTTTTTTATTTCAGGGGCCCGTCCGAGCATTTTTTCTTTAAGGTCTTCAATCTTTTCCATATATTTACCAAGTCTGGGTAAATATATCTTGGAATAAAAATCTTTTATCCGCGTCTGAATAGACACGAATTCTTCAAGAGCGTCAAATAAAGACGCTTCTTTTTCAAATACTTTTTTCTTTAGAACTTTTATTTTTTCAAGGAGTTCCGGCTCTTTGCTAACAAGAGCATGTGAATTTTTATTAGTCATATTTTAATTGTTTTCCGAAAAAGCCTTACTTAAGTTTTTCTTGGCCTTCAAATTTACGATTCAATTCAAAACCTTTTATCCTCTCACGATTTTCCTGAGATTTATCACCCGTAATAATATTTGAAAGAGCGCGCCCAAGACCAGGCCCCAGCATAAAACCTTGCCCGCACATGCCAACAGCTAAAACATAGCCTTTTAATTGCTCAGGAAAATCCACAATAGGGAAACCATCGGGAGTCATGGGATAAAGTCCTCGCCATATGCGTCTTACTTTAATATTTGAGAGTTTGGGAATTAATTGAATCATTCGTTTTGAAATTTCAGGTAAAAATTGTGATGTGGAACGCCTATCGTCTCCCCATATTGTAGGTGAGGGAGTTAAACAAAAAATTATCTGTTTTTCACTATTGGAATAAAAATAATAGTTCTTTGATTTCTGACCGGGATTTATATCCACCATCATCGGCTTTATACCTGTTTGAACAGGCTCGGTTATTCCCGCTTCATGACAATCCGGCCGAACAGGAACATCAATCCCCGCGGTTTTTGAAATCTCTTTGGCATAAGCTCCCGCCGCATTAACCACGATAGGCGCAAAATATTCTCCCTTATCGGTAACTACGCCTTTAACGATATTTTTATTTTTTAAAATTGTTGAAACTTTTTCTTTAAATTTAAAGACCGCGCCGGCTTTTAAAGCATATTCATAAAAAGCGTTTTGAGCCAAAAGAGGCGAAGCACTACCGTCATCAGGGCTGAAAGTTCCACCGCGTAAATCTTTTTCATTTATACCGGGCGCAAGCGCCGCTATTTCTTTATTATTTATCCACTTTATATTCAGGCCATGAGATTGCTGAACCTTAAGCATATCCTTAAGCATTCTCTCGTCACTTTCACTATATACGGGAAAACAATAGCCATTTTTCATCCAACCGATATCCATGCCGGTTTTCTTTTTCCAATCTGAAAAAATTTTAATACTCTCAAGACCGATTTTTATTTTTGAAATGTCGGAGTGAGTAGCTCTTATACCGCCTATCGCCGCTTTATTTTGTCCTTGCCCGGCAGAAGCTAAGGAGTCAATAATTAAAACTTTTTTCTTTTTTTCAGCAAGGAACATAGCAAGAGGAGTTCCCACACTACCGGCACCGATAATTATAATGTCATAAGAATTCATATTTTAGAAATCACTCCAACCATCATTTTCAGATGATTTATCAATCACTTCATAATTGCATAAGGAGCCGAAAGGAACTTCAACAAAAAGCGGTCTTTGACTAAAATCCGTTATTTCCTCAAGATTAATACCTTCCTTCATGACAATGTTCAATATAATGGAAGAACATGTCTTTCCACCGCAAGCGCCCATACCCGCTCTGGTTATGGCCTTTAGACGGTTCATATCTCTCACTCCGGATTTTAAAACTTTTTTTATCTCTCCGACCGTAACTTTCTCACAACGGCAAACAATGGCAGAATCTTCCAGTTCATCTTCAATGCCTGAAATCTTTTTCGGAGTTTCTCCGTCATAAAGCTTTATTGAAGCCACAATATCCGCTATATCAGCGGGAACTTTAACCGCTATCACCAATGTATTTTCAGCTTTAAAATCTTTTATATCAGCCACTTCGGCCACTCCCAAGTATTTTCCGGCGCCATCCACAATACGGACTTTATCCTCAACCTTAATACCGCCTCTTTCAATTTCAAAAGGAAGATAAACAAGAGGATTCTCTTTATCTTTTCGCTTATCCACAATTGTAATAGCAAGCCCCGGGCAAATAAGCAGACATTTAAGACAGCCTATACATTCGCCATCAAATTCAGGGTTCTGCATTATAGACGGGCCTGATAATTTAATGGATTTTTTAGGGCATACCGTAACACAAGGATTACAAGGAATTTCTTGACTACAACGAATAATGGGATAAACACTGTTTCTTCCGTGTTTCTTTTTATTGGGATATATTTTACCCGGTTTGGATTTTAAAATATTAAGTTTTTCCGCCCAGAATTTTGGCACATCCTCAGTCATTAAACCCAAGTTTTTAAGAACTTTATGCGCGACAATTTTACCGCTAAACATCGCCGCTGAGGCTTCCGCTATTTCTTGCGCGTCTCCGCAAATAAAAACTTTCATTTGCGCCGTTTCAGCCTGCTTATAAAATTCATTTACGGAATTAAGCCCTACCGCAACTAAAAGAGTATCAGCTTCAAAAACTTTTTCACTGCCGGCAATAGGCTTAAATTTATCATCAACTTTCACTACAATAATACTTTTAAGTTCTTTTTTTCCTTCCGCAGCAAGAATTGTATGTGAAGTGTAAACAGGCACTCCAAGTCTTTTTATTTTATCCAGATGAACTTTATAACCACCAACCGAACTCATAGCTTCGGCAATGCCCACAACTTCAATGCCGGCTTGAAGGGCATGGTATGCCGCTATCAAACCCACATTTCCCGCACCAAGAATAAAGAGTCTTTTGGAAGGTTTTATTAAATCCCTATTAACGAGAGTTTGAAAAGCTCCGGCTCCATAAACTCCCGGCAAATCATTACCACTAAAAGGCAGAGATTTTTCTCTGGCGCCGGCGGCAATAATCAAAGCTTTAGGCTTTATTAAAAAATATTTTCCATCATAAAGCAGCCCGACTTTTTTATCTGAAAAAACTCCGATACATTCACAATTCAGCCACACCTTTATAGCCGGATAATTTCTTACCTGTTCTTCAAGTTTATCAGCTATATCTATACCTCTTGTGCCGGCAAAACAATCTTCAACGGAACCAAAAAATTTATGTGTTTGGAGAACAAGTTTGCCACCAAGTTTATGTTTATCATCTATGATAAGAGTTGAAATATTCAGCTTGCCGAGTTCCGCCGCGGCGCTAAGACCGCTTGGTCCGCCGCCAACAATAAGAACGTCCGTTTCAATTTCTTCAACTTCTCCAAATGCTCCTTTCTTTTTTGACGCTAAAAGTTCCGGCAAACCGTTAAGTGTTTCTATACGCATGCCCTCCTTTAATTTGGTCACACAAGCCTTCATAGCTAAACCATCAACCATAACTGTGCATTGAGAACACTGACCATTGGCGCAAAATATCCCCTGCGGACTTTTATCTTTGTGATGATGGCTAAATATCTTTATACCATTGGCAAATAAGGCGCTTGATATTATTTCGTCTTCATAAGCGGAAAAGTATTTACCGTCAAATGTAAATTTGATTTTTCTGCCCGTTTTAACGGGAAGAATCATATGCGATTTTATTCTATTCATAATATAAATATTCCAATTAAATATTAGCATAAATAGGGATATCGTTTAAGAGAGAGGCAGAAAAATTTCTTTCAAGGATAATTTATAAATTTCAGCAAAGTTTTTACACTAATAATTAGTGTGATTAAATCCTGTGAGTTTACAGACTCGCTCATACAGAGGTTTTTCACGCCGTTCTTCGCTTCGGTTTATTCGGCGACTGCGGAACTCAGTCGAAAACAATGTTTTCTCCTTCAGCCATCCTCGTCGTTTTAGTAAAATTCCCTCATAAATCTTGCTCTTAAGGCTAAACCTCAGAAATCGCTCTCTATCAAATTCACAGTCTTTTTTATTTTGCCTTATTTTTCTATTAAGAGTGTCCCACCCTAACTATAACTTGAATAACCCACAGGGCCGACATAAGGTAAATCCTAATAAAGTACTATCCCCTTTTGTTATAATAGGAAAAGAAATACTAAGGAGGAAAGGGGGAAGTGATTATGCAAAATACAACAGTTGAAAAAATCAAAAAAGTCGAGGAATTACAAAACTTTCCGTTCCATAATTTTACTGAACTTAATAAGGCCATAGCCGAGGGAAACACCAAAGCCTCTGTTGATTCCACGCTTGCTGTACTTTGGACACGAAACGGAATTTACTCGCCAACACAGCTGAGCAATAAGATAACATTTTTAATTGCGCTACCAATTCTCTCTATGATTGGGTTCATTATTTACGCAATCACAACTAGAAATTGGTTTTTGTTCCTTGCTCTACCATTTTTCTGGAGTGCACCTTCCACTCTTCTTTTTATGCCGTGGATACGTGCTCTAGTGATACTTGGTCTTGCATGGGGAATCATTAGCCAAGCCACTTGGCTAATATTACTTGCCTTAATTTTTGAGATAATTTGGTACGCCAATCGAACTATCGATCGAAAAGCCGCCGATGGATTAAATAGTGTGCTTTGGGAGCATGAAGATCTGCTCTGCCAAGTTTGGAACAATAAAGGGTTAAAAATAACATTGCCAAATGGCAACGTTTACACTCTTGATTTTAAAATAGAAGCAGGTAAATTCATTAGCTATGAAAAAATTTAATTTCTCACTTTTATGGGACTGCAATGAAGATTGCCTCTTTTGCGCCAAGGGCCATGTTCCGCCGGGCGTCGCATCCCGCTTTTCAACCGATGAAGCCATAAAAACAATATTTAAAAAAAGAAAAGAAGGTTTTGATTCCATATCTTTTGACGGGGGCGAACCCACTCTAATAAAAGATTTGCCCAAGCTTATAGCTTTTGCCATAAAATGCGGCTATAAAGAAGTGGGAGTTTTGACAAATGCCGTATTGCTCTCGGATTTAAAAATTCTAAACCGGATAAAAAAATATGAGGCAAAGAAAGTTTCTTTCAGCGTATCCCTTCACTCCCATAAAGAAGAAGTTTCAGATTATTTAACCGCATCTAAAAACACTTTTCAAAAAACTTTAAATGGCATAAAAAATATTTTAGACTATGGCTTTACAGTTTCCATATATCATGTAATAACTTCTCAAAATTATAAGGACCTGCCAGCTTTCGCTAAATTCATTTTGAAAAAATTTCCCGATGTAGACAATATAACATTCTCCTATATATATCCCGTTTCCCATAAATTCGACACTCTTAAAGATATCTACCCAAAACTTCTGCCGGTAAGGCCATATTTAAAAAAAGCGGTTGAAATATTGGAGAAAAGTGATACGGAGGTGAGACTTAGCAGTTGCGGTATAATCCCACCTTGTTTAATGAAAGGAGTGGAACACCTTCTAAAAAAAACTCATAAAGAAGATAATATAGAAAGCATTACCTGTGATACCTCCACAACAGATAAATTCCCTTTCTTCAGCGAAATATTCAATAAAGAAAATAAAATAAAGTCGCCGAAATGCAAGGAATGCGCGGTAAATGATTTTTGTGGGGGAATATGGAAGTTTTACGCGGATATCTATGGCCTTAAAGAATTAAAACCTTATAAAAAATCTCCGTTTTAAAGCATCTATAGAAGTAATTAAATACTGTGAGTTTACAGATTCGCTCATGAAGAGATTTTTACCGCCGTAATAACCATAGGTTTTGATGCGGTATAACATAGTTTGATAACGCCGTTGCTCGCTTCGATTTATTCGGCGGCTACGGAACTCAATTAAAAGACAATGCTTTTAATCTCAAACATCCTCGCCGTTTCAGTGAAATCCCCTCATAAACCTTGCTCACAAGACTAAACCTCAGAAATCGCTCCCTAGCAAACTCCCAGTATTCCTTTGTATCGGGTGTCCCACCCCAATTATAATAAAGCCGAATAGCCCTCAACCTAAATAAGGAAACTTTATTATTTATTTTTTCTTAATTGATTACGACTGCCTTTAATAATGGGAGAGGGGCTTTTAATTGAAGGTTTTAGTTCAGAATATCCGTATAGATTAAAATAATCGGTCCTAAGCCCGGGACATAATTTTCTAAGAGAACACTTGGCGCAGGGTGGAGCCATATTTTTTTCACCTAAATATAAAGCGCTTTTACTATGGGCAAGTTTAAAAACATCTATAGACATATGTTCATAGCCATTTAAATAACATAAAGGAAAGCCATCTGTTAAAAATTTTATTTGATTTTTATCTAAAACCTTAAACATCTTAAGAAGGTGAGGCTTAATAACCTTAAGTTTAGGCACAAGCCATAACCTTTCCTCAACATACCCCAAAACTTTTATCATATTTATCTCAATATATAAGATATCGGGAAAATTATCCGCTATAAACTTCGCATATTCCGGCATATATTTATAAATGACGGAATTAACAACCATGGTAAGCCTTACCCTATTGGCTCCGGCAATAGCCATAAGATTTTTAATCGCTTCAATACGGCGGGAAAAATTTCCTTTAGTTCCGGTTAATAAATCAAAAAGTTTTTCATTATGCGCAGGAAAATGAACATTAAACATTGTAATGCCGGAAGCCAGAAGCTTTTGAACAATTTTCGGTTTTTCAAGATTAAAACCATTAGTTACCAGTATGATGTCCTTTACTTTCTTTTCTTTAGCATAAGCCGTCCATTTATACACTTTCCTTGAAAGCATCGGCTCTCCGCCTTCAATACAAATTGAATCTTTAAAAAAATTTATTTTTTCTTCAATGGACTTCTTGCTAATTTTAGGTTTGGCATTGCCCCTCGAACAATAAAGACAATTCTGATTACATAAATCCGTGATGCATATTATCGGTTCTTTCTTATTAGTCTCTTTTTTCATATATCCCTTTTATATGATAGTATTTTACAAAACAAAACAGCTTCCTAAATCACATGAAAACCCTTTTTATAAATTTTGGCGAATGCCCCGAAAACCTACATTTTGAACAGACCTTTTTAAAATCTTTTAAAAAAGGCGAAAAAATACATTTTGATATAGTTCACGACTTCCAATATGATTATGATTTTATAAGACAAATAAAGAACTCCTTTGGATGGCGAAAAAGCTTTTCAAATCTTACTACCTTTAAAAAAGATATTTCATCCGACTATGATAATCTCATTATTCTGGACTTTCCCAAGAGGGAAAAATGTTCAGCGACTTTTATATGGCTTTTGACGAAATTTAAAGCTAAAAGAAAAATATTTATTTTAAATCACCTTATTCCCATGGATGGACATAATAGCACCGCAGATATAACCAGAAAACTTAAATTATTTTCAAACTTAAATTATTTTCACATGTTTGAATATGATGATAGATTTTCCTGGCCCGAGTTTGGGGTGCCGCAAAACGCCATAATCAAAAGGGACTATGCCGTAGATTGCGATTTTTATAAACCGGAAAACATAAACCCGGAAAATTATATTTTGACGGCCGGCAGCACCGGCAGAGATTTTTTGAAACTTTTGCAAGCAACTCAAAAAACTAAATTCAAGCTTAAAGTCTTCTCAGATTCTCCAAAACCTAAAGAAATTAAAACCTCTGATAAAATAGATTGGATTGGATTTTCAAAAAATCTACGGAATTTCAAAGAAATTATTTCAAAATCTTTTTTTGTGCTTCTTCCTTTAAAAACAGATTACATAAATTCAGCGGCGGGAAACTCCATAGCTTTTCTATCAATGGCAACGGGAAAATTAGTTTTATGCAAAGAAACTCCCTATATGGCAAATTTTATAAAAGACGGAAAAAACGGGTTTTTCTACAAAACACTTTCGACTTCAAATCTTTTAAAACAAATAGACCGCATAGCCAAACTTTCTAAAAAAAGCAGAGCGGATATTTCCGCGCAAGCAAGAAAAACAATATTGCAAAAAGCCAATCTTCATAATCTCATAGGCGATTTAAAAGCCCGGTATTTAATTAAAACCAGCTAAAAACCCAATGCCCCTATTTAAGAAAATTATAAATATAAAAAAATTTAATGATTTTAAACGCGTTTTGGAAAAAATATTATCTTCAAAATATTTTTTAGGAACTATAATTATCCTGGCCACGGCTTTTGTTATCCGAAGACCGGCTTATGAATTTTCTGAAATTCTTTCCTATGCCGATAGAGGCAAGATGTTATTGCATGGCATTAAAAGCACCTCTATAAGCTATAGTATGCCCTTTATAAATCTTTTGGGCGCCCTCACGGAATACCATTCGAATATAAATCCTCAAATATTATTGAAACTAATTTTCTCTCTTACTATTGTGGGAACTTATATCTTGTCGTACATGATAGGCTTAAATTCAAAAGGCAGAATAACCGCCCTTATCACACTTTTAATTGCCGGGATGTATGATAATGACTTTGAACAAGTAATTTATTCTTTCTTGATTATACTGTCAGCTGAAATACTGATTTTACGAAGTAAAAACTATAACAGAAAGACAAGTATAATGGCTGGTTTAGCCATCGGCTTCACCTTCTTTGTCCGGCCAGTGCTTTTTTTATTTCCATTTTTAATGGTAATTTTTGACTATTTTCATCATTCCAAGAATTTTAAAAAATATATCATTAATTCCATTATTTTCCTTTCCGCATCCTTCATTCTTCTTTTGCCCTGGGTTAGAGTAAATCACTTTTTATTTAATAAATTTATACCCTTTGAAGCGGAACGGGGCTCGGCCAATATAATCACCAGTGTTAAAGGTTTAACATTTACAATGGAAGGGGATGCGAGATTTTTAGCTAATTTAAAGAAAACAGATTCAGTTTATAAATGGGCGGCAAAAGAATTATTAAAAAATCCCATGCCGGCTTTAAGCGCGGTGCCCAAACGCCTATTGGAAATTTTTCATATGCATCCATTTCTTATTCTTCTGGGATTAATCGGAGTTATTCTTGGACGGAAAGATAAAAATGTTCTGTTAATTTCAATAATGGCGGGTTATTTTATTGCTATTCACAGCCTCTTTCCTATTGGAGAAAGATACTTTTTTCCTCTAAAGTATTTACTTGCTTTTCCCGCGGCATGCGCCTTTTATTTTTTATTTGAAAAAAAAGAGAAAGTCTCCGCATCGTGCGCATTGCCTCATATTATTTTTTACGCAATGCTTACAATAATAATTATGATGGAAATTGTATTAATTGCTTATCCCTTTCGCGCAAAACAAGAACTTTTGGCCATTAACAACAGTCTCCAAAAACATCCACATGACCGTTGGCTACTTAAAAAGAAAGGAAAAGTTTTATTATTCAAGGAAGATAAACAAAAAGAAGGTTTACAATTACTTGAAACCGCATACAAAATAAATCCGCAAAGGGAAAAAGATTTAGGTTATATTTTATCTACCCTGAAAGCGAAAAATACAGATGAAATCTCAATCCCGCCGGAAAGCCTCAATGCTTATGAGCTCTTTTTAATCAAAATAGCCAAAGAGCTCCAACTGGGAGAAATAAATACCGCGAAAAAAAGCCTGTTTGCGGCCTATACTCAATGGAATAAAGGAAACTTTCTTCTGAACCCCACTTCCGAAAAAGATTTTAAAATGTCAAAGAGAATACAGAAAGTAGGTATAGATTTATATAAGAACTTAAACCTCCAGAAAGCTCCTTATTGGTGGCCAAAACAGGAAAGAATCAAAATAATTTCAAACCTTGGAAAAATAACCTCAATTCCCGATCATCTTTTACTTAAACAAGATGAACCTTTCCTCCATATTGCAAACAATGATTTATTAATAAAACATCTAAGTGTAATACTTAAATTGGCAAATAGAAAATCTTTTCACTCAAATTTAAAACCATTGTCTCTAATCGACGATATAATATCCGACAATATTAAAACAGATGCCGCGATATCGCTGATAAACACCTTTCATCCCGATATTAGCCGCATAAAAACCGCTGAATTACAAGAAACAATTGCATTTATCGAAAACATCTCCGATGATGCCTCTTTATTTAAACAAGCAAAAAAAATATCCGCCCTCTATCCCGATAATGTTTTATACGACTTCATAAAATACAGATTAACCACCGATACTCTTTCAAAAAAACAACAAAGAAAAACAATTAAAACCGCTAATAATAAAATATCAAAAAATATTCATGCTCTCCTGAAAGGCTCGTGGCATTTTACCACCCAAAATAAGCCGGAAAAAGCAAAGAAGCTTCTTAAATTTGCGAAAAAAATAAAAGCCAAAACCGTCAATGAAACATTGGAAATATGTCTTATTTTACAGCAATTGGGAGAATATAAAGAAGCCCTTTCAATATTGGATAAAACAATCAAAAAGCAAGCAAACAATCCAAAGCTTTATAATGCCAGAGGTGTTATTTTTAGGTTTTTGGAAAAACAAGATTTGGCTATTGAAGATTTTAAAAAAGCTCTTATAGTAAATCCGCTTTTTTATCAGGCAAGGCTTAATCTTGCCAACCTGTATCTTCTATCAAACAATAAAAATTTTGCGCGGGCGCATTATTTGAAAATCACAAAGCAAAAAAATCTGCCCCCTGAAATAATTGAAATGGTAAACAAAGAACTTGCCGAAATACCGGAATAAATCTTATTTTTTCACTGTTAAATATAAGTCAGCTTAGCGTATTATAAGAGAAAGACTTCCCTGAAAATAATATGTTACAATAAACGAAGTTATACTTCATAAAGTGTCGGAAACTATGTGTACGACCAATCTTCTTAATAGCTAGTGTAGTGCTTCGTAAATAGCTTTACATTTGGCTATAAATATAATATTCT
>CAZHQC010000023.1:0-12406 GCA_964534135.1 uncultured Elusimicrobiaceae bacterium
CGCAATTCTCGCCACTCTGTTGAATAAACTGAAAACTCTTAATAATAAGGAATATTATTTGGCGCTTAGTGGTAGAATTTTTTCATTGGCTTATGAGGAAGCGGTCAGCCAAAAATTTATCCGGGCTGAAATTTTCTCAGAAAAAAAAGCAAAATTGAAACCTTTTGCCAAATTTATCAATGAAATAAATTTATCAAAAAAAATATTTAAACTTAAACCTATGCTTGTTAAATATAATCCCGATGGAAAGGTTTGTAGCCTTGTTTTGGAAGATAATTCCCTTGTAAATTGGGGGGGGTTTGAACTGACTGACTTAAAAATATTAAGATTAAACAGAGTTTTAGGTGATGCGGCGGGAAAAATTCCGGCGCCGCATAAAATAGACTTAAACCATTTTGCTATGGGTAAGATTTTTATAAGTAAATTATAAATGCTAAAATTGGTTTTCGAGCAACGAGGCTATGCCTTGGAACACAAACCGTTTAAAATATTAAGAGAGGATTCTCACCATGACTAAATCCGATATTATTGCCAGTATTGATATGGGCAGTGGCCGGGTAACTTGTATTTTAGCCGTTCATGATCAAAAAACAGATAGTATCAAAGTTTTATCAGGAGCTACGCTTCCCTGCAAGGGGCTTAAAGGTGGGGTGGTTGTGGATATTCCTGAAACAGCCAATGTTATAGCTGATGTTATGGAGCAAGCTGAAGAAAAGATTGGAGATACTGTTGGTGAGGTTTTTCTGGGAATAAGAGGCTATCATATAGAGTCTTTTAACAATAGAGGCGCTTATAATATTGCAAGGACAGATAAAGAAATAAGTGCGGAAGATGTGGAAAGTGTTATTGAGAATGCCAGAGCTATAAAGATAACTCCGGATAGGGAAATATTGCATATTGTCCCGCAGGGATTTTCTTTAGATAAGCAAAAGGGTGTGCCTAATCCGGTGGGCATGGAAGGTTCTTTACTGGAAGTTAATGTTCATATTGTAACAGCGGCTGTTTCTCATGTAAACAATCTTATAAAGTCTGTTGCGCAATCCGGTTTTAGGGTGGCGGAATCTGTTTATAATTTACTTGGTGTCGGTGAAATTGTAATAACTCCCGAAGAAAAAGATTTAGGCTGCCTTCTTGTTGATATTGGCGGTCAAACAACTTCCATTGGCATTTATTATGACGGAAGTCTTCAATTTTCTAGAGAAATTCCCTTGGGTGGAGATTATATTACCAGAGATATAGCTTATGGTCTTGGCACTACGATTCGCGCTGCCAAAGAAATAAAAGAAAAATACGGCGCTGTTTTAGTAGCCGCGGTTGATGATGAAGATACAATAACGGTGACAGCTCTTGACGGTAGAACAAAAAAAGAAATAAAGCCCAGTGATTTGCTTGAATATATTCAACCTAGGGCTGAAGAAATATTTTCAAAAATAGACCATGCTTTGCAAACTTCAGGACTTTCGGATTTATGCAGAAGCGGAGCTGTTCTTGTCGGAGGCTCCTCCTTGCTTAAAGGTATGCCGGACGCTTGTCAACAATATTTAGAATTGAAGCAGACTAGGCTTGGCTTTCCAAATGCGGAAAATATTGATTCTCCGGAAGAATATTTGAATCAAACCTATATTACGGCTATGGGACTTGTTTGTTATCCTTATCTTAAATCTTGCTCGTCCAATAGGAATATAGTTGGAAAAGGCGCTATATTGCCGTCCGTTACAAGATGGGTTAAAGATCTTTTTAGTTTTTAATTTCTTAGGGGTATTATTATGGTAAGACTGGTTTGTGTGGATGATTTTAAGGGTAAGGAAGCGCGCATAAAAGTTATCGGTGTTGGCGGTGGTGGTGGAAATGCCATTAATAGAATGTTGGAAGCCGATATAAGAGATGTTGAATTTGTAGCTGTAAATACCGACGCACAGGCCTTACAAAGGAATTTAGCTCCCGCCAGACTTCAAATTGGCGAAGATATAACAAAAGGTCTTGGTGTTGGCGGCGATCCTGAAAAAGGCAAACAGGCGGCATTGGAATCAACGGAGCAAATTAAAGAAATTGTAAACGATTGCGACCTTATTTTTGTAACCACCGGCATGGGAGGCGGAACGGGAACGGGTGCTTCTCCCATTGTAGCGCAAATTGCCAAAGAAAATACTACGGCTCTTGTGGTGGGCGTTGTAACCAGGCCATTTGGTTTTGAAGGAGCTAAGAGAGCTGAGAATGCTTATGCCGGCATAGCGGAAATGCGGAAATATGCCGATTCAATGTTAATTATCCCAAATGATCGCGTGCTTGATATTGTTTCTAAAGATGCCGATTCAGCCGAAGCTTATAGAATGGTGGATGATGTTTTAAAGCAAGCTATACAAGGCATTAGTAATGTTATAACAAATGTAGGTCTTGTTAATGTTGATTTTGCCGATGTAAAAAAAATTATGGCAAAATCCGGAGAGGCGCTTATTGGCATAGGAACAGCCGAGGGATCGAATAGGCATATAGAGGCTGCAAGAAAAGCTATTGATTCTCCACTTCTTGAAAGCGCTATAATAGACGGCGCCAAAGGAATTCTTGCTATTTTTACCAGTTCGCGTAATTTTTCCATGCATGATTTAGAGGCATCTATGGAGTTTATAAAAAAAACCGTAAGCGCCGATGCTTTTATAAAATATGGACAGTTTGAAGATGATAATTTAGGTGATACTTTGAAAATAACGGTAATAGCGACGGGGTTTCCCACAAAGAGTAATTTTAAAAGTGAGATATTTTCAAATAAACAAGTACGGCGCAAAGAAGACAGATTAAGGGATTGGGATGATTTAAATGTTCATCCATCCGGCGCTTCATCTGTTTCGGATAATATTGCGGATTTGGAAACACCGGCTTATTTAAGAAGGCGAAGAGGCAGAATACTTAAATAAAGAAATACCGGATAGAACGCAGCTGAAAGTTAAGGAGATTTTTAATGGCTATAAACTTAAACCTTCTTTTAAAAATTATGGTTCAAAATAAAGCGAGTGATACTCATATAAGAGGAGATGCTCCTGTTTATTTGAGAATCAATGGCTTAATTACTCAGATAAAAGATTCAAAGATGACTTTAAAAGAAGTTGAAGATATGGTTTTTCCTTTAATGAATCAGCGTCTTAAATCAATCTTTAATGAAAAACATGAAGTTGATTTTTCCGTTGATGGCAAAGAATTGGGAAGATTTAGATTTAATATTTTTATTCAGAAAGTAAAAATTTGTGTGGCCATAAGACATATTCCTTTGAATATTCCTACATTTGATGAATTAAAGTTACCTGCGGATTCAATTAAGCGGCTTTTGCAAAATGAAAGAGGCCTTATTCTTGTTACCGGAATAACCGGCGCCGGTAAAACTTCAACATTGGCTTCCATGATTGAGTATCTGAATCAAAAGAATGAAGGGCATATTCTGACCATAGAAGATCCCATAGAATTTGTTTTTCAGGATAAAAAGAGCATAATAAGTCAAAGAGAAGTTGGTACGGATACTAATAATTTTGTGGATGCTTTAAGAGCGGCTCTGCGTCAAGATCCGGATATTATTCTTGTAGGAGAAATGAGAGATATTGAAACCACTAAGGCGGCCATTACAGCCGCTGAAACAGGCCATCTTGTTTTTGCCACAGTGCATACTCAGAATACAGTTCAGACAATTTCAAGGATAGTGGATCTTTTTCCTCCTCATCAACAGGCGCAAGTGCGAACACAGCTCTCGGAAGCTTTGAAGGGAATAATTTCACAAAGATTACTTCCTAGCACTAAAGGCGGAAGAATACCGGCTGTCGAAATTATGATGGTGACGGCGCATATAAAGAAAATGATTGCTGATAATAACATAGATATGATAAATCAAGCTATTGCTAAAGGTTCTTTTTATGGCATGCAAAGTTTTAATCAGGCGCTTGTTAATATTCACAAGGCCGGAATGGCCAGTCTTGAGGATATTTTAGCTTCCGCTTCAAATCCTGATGATGTCTTGCTTGCCATAAAAGGTATTGAACAAGATGTGGAAACAAAAAGTTAAAGACTTAAAATAATTTATTTGTAAGCTGTTGAGCTTTCATATTGAGAGCTGTCTGGCTTTTACAAGGAGAATATTATGTTTGCAGAAGGATATATAGGAGTAGCCGGAATTATCGGGGTGGGAAAATCCAGCCTTACAATAGAACTTTCTAAGGCTCTTAATTTTGAGCCTGTGCTTGAAGAAGTTGCAGGGAATCCTTATCTTGAAAAATTTTATGATGATATGAGTGAATACGGAACTATGATGCAAATTTGGCTTTTAAATCATAGATTTCGTCAACATAGAGAATTTGTTGCCAGGATAAGTTTGGGGAAAATTCGTGGCGTAGTGCAAGATAGAACTATTTGGGAAGATACAATATTTGCGCGCATGCTTAATCGTCATCCTGACAAAATAATCAGCGATATGGATTATAATACCTATTTGGATCTTTTTGACAATATGGTTTTAAGAGAGCTTGTTTTTCCTCAGCTTTTGATATTTTTAGATTGTACAGTTGAGACCTCAATGCAGAGGATATGTTCCCGCGGAAGAAATATGGAAAAAACCATCAGCATAGAATATCTCAAGCATCTTCAAGAAAATTATTATCAATTTGTTGAAGAAATGGAAACTGCGGGTGTTAGAATCTTAAGACTTAATTGGGAAAGTTTTCAGCCTATGAGTGAGGTTGTAAGATTGGTTCATGAATATTCGCTTAAACCCTCAAATTTCACCAAATGGGTAAGGCCTTTAAGGCGTGCTCCCGAAAGTGAGAATTATCCCAAGAAAATTATTACGCCGGAAAAAATAATCACTAAAATTTAGTAAAGATAAATTTATGAGAGAAAAAGGAATCATAATTGCGATTGACGGCCCCGCAGGTGTGGGTAAATCAAGTATAGGGGAAATGCTTGCGTTAAAACTTAATTATAAATTTATCAGCACGGGGAAAATGTATAGAGCGCTTGCCTGGAAAGCGGAGGGTATTGGCTTGGATTTGTCAGATGAAACTAAAATTATGGCTTTGGCCAATAGCATTAAATGGGAATTTAAAAAAGATGAAAATCCTGTGATAAAAATAATTATAGATGGAATTGTTATAGGTAATCAAATAACCTGTGAAAAGGTGGGAAAAGCTACCAGCGCTATTGCGAAATTGCAGGAAGTTAGAAAATTTATGTGCGCCGCTCAAAGAGAGTTAGGTGTGGATGGCGGTATTATTCTGGAAGGCAGAGATATTGGCAGCAATGTTTTTCCTGATGCTGAAATTAAAATTTATTTAGACGCTTCCCCCGATGAACGCGCAAGAAGACGCGTCAAACAGCTTAAAGAACAGAAGCTTGAGGCTGATTATGAACAAATATTTTCATTGATTTTAAAGCGGGATAAGCAGGATGCTGAAAGAAAATATAACCCTCTTAAAAAAGATGATAGCTATCATTATGTGGATAGCACAAAAATAAATAAAGAAGAAGTTGTAAATAAAATTTTTCAATTGGTCGATCACAAAATTAGCGACACTTTATGAGGCCCAGCCTCGTTTTTGTATAAAAAATATAAAAATTATATATGCTTGAGAAAATAGTTTTAATTTCAGTCAGAACTCTTTATAAATTGTATAACAGAATAGAGATGCGTGGCCTTGAGAAAATTCCTGCGCGCGGACCTTTGATAATTGCCGCCAATCACCTCTCCAATGCCGATCCTCTTGCTCTTGTGGCCTATGCGAGCTTAATTAGAAAAACCAATGTGCTTGCCAAAAGAGAACTTTTTGATTTTCCTCCGCTTGCAGCTTTCGTTAGTATGATGGGAGGTTTGCCGGTGGATAGGAAAAAAGCCGGTGGAGATATAGCCGCTTTCAGGAAATCCATAGCCGTTTTGAAGGGAAATGGTTGTCTTGTCATGTTTCCTGAGGGCAGCAGATTGAAGGGGCGGATATTGAAGCCTAAGAGCGGAATATCGCTCATTGCGCATAAAACGAGAGCGGCTGTTCTACCGGTAAGAATATTTAACTCTGAAAATTCTTTAAAATTAGGTAAAATAGTAATGAAGTTTGGTAATCTGAAAACGTTTAAGCCTGAAAAGGGTAGTAATATTAAAAAAGCATATTCCGATTTTTCCGAAGATTTAATGAAGGATATATATTCAATAAAAAAAGACAATACTTGACCGGAGCTCTTGTTTCGGCCATGGCGCGTTTTGGCGCCATGAAACTACTAAGGAGCGTATAAGTGATGATAGAAGATAATGAAACTACAAAAGATTTAAATAAGGTGGATAATCCCGAGGCTGTTGAGCCGGAAGAAGAGATGAGCATGGAAGAGCTTCTTAAGGGTGAGAAGGAGTTTTCTGAAAAACTTTATAAAAGAGAAATTGTGAAAGTAAAAGTCGTTCAGGTTACCGAAGAAAATGTTTTTGTTGATATAAGCGAGAAAAAAGAAGCTATTATTCCCCTTGAGGATTTTAAAAATGAAAAAAATAAACCTCAAGTTGGAGATACGGTTGAAGCAATTTTAGAGAGGAAGGGCGGAGAAACCAGACATACCATTCTCTCTCATAAAAAAGCTAAAGAAAATCTTTCCTGGGTAGTTTGTGAAGCGTCTTTCAAAGCTAAGGAAAGAGTTAAAGGCAGGATAAAAGATCTTATTAAAGGCGGTTATTTGGTGGAAGTCTTGGATCTTGACGCTTTTATGCCTATGTCTTTATCTGAGATAAACGGCGCTCATAAACATTATCTTCCCAAAAGCGCGAAGATAAAATTTTATATAACTGATTTTTCCATAAGAGATAAGAAATGCATTATTTCGCGCAGACAAGTTCTTGAGGAAGATGAAAAAGAAAGAAAGAAGAAAATTTTTACTGAAATAAATCCCGGTAGAGTGGTAAGAACCGTTGTTTCAAAAAGTATTGAAGAAGGTTTGTTTGTTAGGTTTCAGGGGATAGAAGGCTTTGTCAGACTTTCAGATATTTCATGGACCAATCCTAAAGAAGCTATGGTAACTTATAAAAGAGGCCAAAGAATAAAATGCAAAATCATTCGTATTGATCATGATACTGAAAGGATTTCATTTGGCATAAAACAGCTTACTCAAAATCCCGTGGATGCCATTAAAAGAAAATTTCCTTATAAATCCGTTATAAAGGGAAAAGTTATTTCTTTAACCGAGGCAGGAGCAAAAATTGAGGTTAATGAAAAGACAACTGGTTTTGTTCCCGTAGTGGAATATGGTTTTAAAAGTTCTCCCAAAGAAAATGAAATGATAAAAAGCGTTATAGTGGGTGTTGATTCCGCCACTTTACAACTTACCTTATCAATAAGAAAATTTGAGGGAATGGAAGATAGAAAGAGAATGCAGGGCTATATGAAAGAAACTCCGTCTTTTTCTCTCGGTCAGATTTTAGAAAACGCCAAAGAATCCGATTAATAAGGTTACCCTCAATATGACAGCCAATAAGCCTATGGCTGAAGCCGTGTCATGAATTATATGAAGGGTCTTCTCATATCAATTTTATTTTTATTTAATGCCGGCTTTCTTTTTGCCGGCAATAGAGTTATTGTAAAAAAATTCGATTGGCGCATTCATTCCACTGAACATTTTGACATCTATTATTATAATGACAGCGAGGGCTGGCTCAAATATGCGAGTTCCTCTCTTAAAAGAGCTTACCTAAAAGTTTCATCAGATTTAAATCCTTCTTTAAATAAAAGAATGCCTTTTTTCCTATATGCCAGTCAGAATGATATGCAGCAGACAAGCATTGCGTATATCTCAGATGGCACAGGTGGAATCACAGAGCCTTTAAAAGATAGATTTATGATGTGGGGTGATGGGTCAAAGGCTTGGATGGATAATTTAATAGACCATGAGTTTACCCATGAGGTTCAATTCAGTGTATTGATAGACGGTTTTTGGAAATCGGCCAGAATTTTAAAAACATTCATTTATCCTTTATGGATGATGGAAGGCTTGGCCGAATATGAAACCGGTCAAAGAGATATGGCTATTCAGCAAATGTATGTGCGTGATGCTTCCATAGATAATAAGCTTATAAAATTACTTTATATGAACCATTTTGGCCATTTAAAGCCGCATCAGATGACTTTGGCCTATAAACAAAGTTCCGAGATAATACATTTTCTGGCTTCACAATACGGAAAAGAAAAATTGCCGCAAATACTTGAACTTTATAAAACACGTTATGACGCGAGCTCGGTTTTAAGAGAATTGATAGGTTTGAATGTTTTTGAGTTTGATAAGAAATTCAGGGAATATACCCGTATCAAATATAATATACAGTTGGAAGATGAAAGTCTTGATGAACCTACTCGTTATGGTGAAAAAATAACCGAACAAAAAGATGCTATTCCGGAGTTCAATACAAGCGCGCAGATAGATTTTAAAGGGGAAATTTTGGCCTATTTTTCCACTAAAAAAGGTCATCCCCTATCATTGTGTATAAAAAATCTTGTAACCGGAAAAGAAAAAGTAATAAAGGCCATGTCTTTGGGTATTGAAAATATTCCGTCGGGACGATTTTCAAAAACATTAAAAAGTCTTTCAATGTCACAGAATGGAGAATGGCTTGTTTTTTCAGGCCAAAAAAATCACCGGGAAGCTTTACATTTTTATAATATAAAAAACGGAAAAAACTATTCTGTCCGGGTCCCCGAATTAATGGAAATGCGTCAGCCATCTTTTTCTTTAGATTCTTCTAAAATAGTTTTTATTGGAATGAGGGAAGGCTTTAATGATATTTATGAAATTAAGTTTGATGACTCTTTTTTTAATCGTGATATTTCTTTAAGTGACATTAGGCGTCTTACGGATAATAATGATGATGAGTCTTCTCCGTCCTATTCGCCTAATGGTGAGAAGGTGGCATATTCTTGCGAAGTTGAAAGAGAAGGTTTGTTTGAACGCGATATTTGTATGGTTGATATGAAAGGGAATATATCCCGTGAAGTTGATATTAAAGCCGATCAATATGATCCCATCTTTTCTCCTGACGGTAAAAGCTTCGTTTTTATAAATGACGCTGATAAGATATTTGAACTTTATAAAAAGGATTTGGAAACTAAGAAAATTTACCGCCTGACAAGAACGAGAGGAGGAAACTTTGCTCCCGCATATTCAGGTGATGGCTTATTTATTTATTTTTCATCATTCAGGCATGGGAATATGAATATTTTTAAAGCGGATATTAAGAATTTTCTTTATGAAGAATTTGGCGTTTTACCTGAAATAAATCTTAGCAGTGATTTAAAAAAAGAAATACCTGTAGGAAGTTTAGTAAGCATGCCTATTATTGAGTCCACTGGTACTTATAAGGAGTTTAAGAGACATATCTCAACCGATTTATTTTATCCCGCGTTTATGTTTTCTTCTCCCGGCGGATTATTCTGGATGAATTATTGGCAGCTTTCCGATATGATGGGCTACAATAATATCGGTCTTTTTCTTACCTATAATTCAGGAAGTAATTATCTTAATTATCAGATGAGCTATTCCTATACAAAATTCAGGCCGCAATTTTTTGCTTATATTACAGGTTTTACTTTGGATGGTATAACCGATAGTTTGGATCTTGAATATGATAAAAGATATTCAAAGCAGGTTTTAGGGGTGGCTTATCCTTTTGACAGATATAATAGGTTGGAATTTTCCGGCATACGCAAGAATAATAGAAATGACTATACAGATGTTAGTGATGGGATGAATTCAAAAACAAGGGCTTTTCAAACTTCTTTTATTAAGAATACAATCAGCGGACTTTATCTTACCGCCAATAGCGGTAATCGTCTTGAACTTAGTTATGTTAAGGCAGATGAATTTTTTGATGGTAATGAAAAATATGATGTTTGGTTTATGGATAATCTTAAATATTTTTCTTTATCCAAAAGAAGCGCCATTGTCGCTCGAATATTGACAGGCATAAGCACGGGCAGGGATAAGCGTACATTTAATTTTGGCGGTTTAGGGGGAGTAAGAGGCTTTCAGCGGAGTTCCGTTTCAAATGAAGCGCCGAATGTAATAATGGGTAATTTTGAGTTAAGGACCCCCATAATAGACGATTTAAATTATTATATGTGGTACATGTTCCCCGATTTTTATTTTAAATCGGTATATCTTAAAGTATTTGCGGATTCAGCTTACGGTTTTGAAAACAGTTCTAAAATTAATAATTTTGGAGCTTCGAATTTGGATACTTCATTTGGCCTTGGTTTGAATATTCATACTTTTGTTCTTCAAAATTTTCAAATGGTTTTAAGTTTTGATTATGCGGTGCGCGCCAGTGATGGGGGAAAAGTATTCTATTTTTATTTAGGCCCTTTGTTTTAAAAAATGATTTTTTATTGTTGCAAGCCATAAGTCAAAATACTAAAATTCTAGTATATGAAAATAAAAATAATTTTAAATCTTATAGTATCTGTAATTCTTTTTACTTCGGCCAATGTTTTCGCGGCAAGTAAAAAGAAACTTAATACTGTTTCCGATAAAACAGTCGTTAAAAGTGTTGCTAAGGAGATTGTAAAGCCTAAAATTCTTTTTGAATCAGCGCTTGAAAAAATTAAATCGAAAGATCCCATTACAAGAAGATTCGGAGTTGTTCAGTTTGCGCGCCTTCGGGATAAAAAAGCCATAGATCCTTTATTTAAATTGCTTTCAGATAAGGATGCAAGTGTAAGAGCCGCGGTTATTGACGCCTTGGGGCTTTTAAGGGCCAAAAAAGCTCTTCCTGAAATAGCTAACCTTCTTTTAAAAGATAAAGATGAGAGGGTTCGCTATACGGCGGCCATATCCTTATCTTATATAGGCGGTAAAGAAGCAGGAGAATCTCTCATTAAAGCTATGGATGATAAGTCCGCAGGCGTTAGCTATGCCGTTATAAGAACACTAGCCGTATTGCATTATGTGAAGGCTGAGGAGAAGCTGATAAAATTTTTAAAAAAGAAAGATATCAATATGCGCCGTTCCGTTATAAATACTTTGGGAAAAATTCGTTCTTTGGAAGCGGCAAAAAGCATAGCGGAACATTATAAGGATAAAGACCTTTATGTCCGTCGGGAAGTAGCTAGCGCTCTGGGTGAAATAAGAGATGAAAAAAGAATTCCCACTCTTAAAAAAATGCTTAAAGATGATGATGAAACCATTCAGATCGAAGCGGCTTATGCCCTTGCTAAAATGAAAGATAATAGTGGCTTGCTTATGGCGCATAAGTTTATAAAGTCTGATAATAGACTAATAAAACAAAGTTCCTCATCAATAATGGCTCTCGTCGGTGATGAAAATAGCCTAAAAATTCTTGATACTGTTTATAAGGCTGAGAAAAACTCAAGTATTAAATCTTTTATAGATTTTTCAAGAAGTAGGCTTGTATCTCGTCTGAAGTTAGAGAAAAAGAAATAAATTTTAGCGGTCAATGCCTAAGAGAAACTTTAAAAAAAGATTTTCAACTAATAAGTGTTTAGAGATAGCGGGAAAAAACTCCCAAAGTCCTTTATTCGTTCATATCACTCGAGATATATCCTGGAAACTAATATTTACAGCAATAACCATAGTAATAATGGGCTATATACTATTGGCCAATAGTGATTCTATTGGAAAAAACATATATAGTTTTTTGGCATCGGTTTTTCTTATAAGCGGATATATAATGGTAGCCTTGGGGTTCCTATATACTTCAAATACTTCTTATAACTCTAAACCCCGTTAGAAATTTAGTATAAGGTGTTTAGATTGTTGTGCCAACCCCTCATGATTTCTAACGGGGCAAGTAAAGACAATTATATTTAATATTCATATCATATATACTGGCTATTTATTGGAAATCCCCGGTATTAGGGCTTTTTGCTTGCTTTTTTTCTTTCTAATCTATTATTTTCATTGGCAAAAGTGCCATTAGTGGTTTTTTTAAGAAATAATATCCAAGAACTTCCAAAAAATTATGATTTCATTGTTTTTAGGTCTTTTGATTGTTAGATTCCAAAATTTCATGCTTAATGGTGTTTTTGTATATCATTTTAAGTAATTTTTTCTTACAGCATATACCCTAATATAGAAGCGTCTATATATGTTTGGCCGCTTTTGCCTTTTGATGGTTTTTTTTTGACTTGGCATTTTTGTTGAGAATAACTTTTGATAGTATTTGTTTATTTAGCTTTGGATGAATTTTATTAGATTTTTATAATTTAGAGTTTTCATGGTATTTTTTTTGTTCTGTTCAAATTGGAAAGTTGGCATGGTTTACTGCCTGGAAATCCTAATTTGGTTAAGGTGTGTTTTGGCTATATTTGATTATATTTTTATTCAATCGATTTTAGCCGGGTTTTGAGGGGGATTGATTTTAAGGTATTTTTAGGCTTTTTCAAATTGGAAA
>CAZHQC010000023.1:12506-23294 GCA_964534135.1 uncultured Elusimicrobiaceae bacterium
TTTTAAGGTATTTTTAGGCTTTTTCAAATTGGAAAGTTGGCATGGTTTACTGCCTGGAAATCCTAATTTGATTAAGGTGTGTTTTGGCTATATTTGATTATATTTTTATTCAATCGATTTTAGTCGGGTTTTGAGGGGGATTGATTTTAAGGTATTTTTAGGCTTTTTCAAATTGGAAAGTTGGCATGGTTTACTGCCTCCAAATTCTAAATGGGCTATCTGGATATTTGGATGCCTTTGCTGGTATTTTGATTGTACGTGAAAAGAAGGAATTTTAAATTTTGCGGATCTGATTTTCTCAAAAAGTTGGCAACTTTTTCGACTTTTAAAATTCAAAAAACTAAAAAAGAGCAGGTTCCTTACTTGAAAGAGACTGCTAATTATAAATACTTAAAATTCATGTTAGGTTTATTAAAATTATCCTTAAAAAACAAGGGGAATTTAAGAAATGGTAATAAGGAATTTAAGTTCTTCAAGTCAATTCGGGTGAAAGCATAAGTTAACATAATATATATTATCGTGAGTTGCCTATTATAAGAAATTGGCTTTTCAATATTGAGATTTAAGCAACTGTTTATATGCGATTTTTCGATTTGGCTGTTTCCGGGCTTTGGCTTGCCAGGTATTTCGGCGTTCTGCTTGGTTGGTGTCTCTTGTTTTCATTGACGTTTCTTGGTTTTGTGCGGTCTTTTTGGGATCAGACTCTCGCCTTGTTTGCCTGGTTTTAGGGTATTTTCGATGGTCTTTCTGTGTTTCTATTGCGCGCTGTAAGGCTCTATTGAGCTGCCGCTAGTTCAGCTTTCTATGGTCTTTTTGAGCTTTTGTATGGCTGTGTAGGCGCTCTGAATGCCCTTTTGGTTTAGCTTATAGAGTCTATTTCTCTTGGTTCCTGATGCTATAATTTCACCTTGTTTTATCTTTTTTGATAGTAATCTGTCTAATCTTTCCGGTTCATATCCTGATGTTTTAAGGGATTTTGATAGATTTATGGCGCTTATTTTGCCATTTTGGCCATTAACTTGGTCTGCTGAGATGATGATTATGGCGGCTTCAATAGGGTTTACTTCCGGAGATTTGGCCTTTAATATATATAGGTTATCTCTATTTTCTACTATATCTTGCCAGAAAGCATGGGCTTTATCTCTATTCTGGGGCATATCATGGACTTGATTTTGGGCTGGTTCCTGGCTAAAATTACCTAGAAATTCACGTTTTTCGCTTAATATAAACTCTTGGGAACCTTCCGCCTCGAATTCAGCTCCTGAAGGATGTTTTATTCTTAATCTATATTTATCCATGTTAATATCCTGTTGATATCTATATGGCAATAGTATAGCCTATAATCTACTATATGTCAAGATATGCCACTCTTATGTTAGCTATATGGCAAGTGCTGTTGGTAAGTCTGTGGATAATTTTTGATATTTGTTTTTGCAAGAGATGAGGCAAAGATTTAAATCTGAAAATAAGGATGGTTTACCCCTTGAAAATCCTGATTTCACCTATGAAGTGTGGGCTTATTAAATGGAATGGGAGTATATTTTTGTTCCCCCCTTTTCCCTTGGTTTTTTGTCTCTTTTTATTGGAGTTTAGGGTTTGTAGGTTGTTTTATTTTTATATGTAGTTGCGAAATTGTTATTCTACCACGTAGCCGCGAGATTACTATCCCGCCATGGGCATTCATTTAAACAGGCCGCATAGAGTAATGCGGCAGCTACAGGTAATAAAATACTGAATGGTGGCAGCCTGCGAAATTGTTATTTCACCATGTAGCCGCGGGATTACTATCCCGCCACATGGGCATTCATTGAAACAGTCCGCATAGTAATGCGGCAGCTACAGGTAATAAAATGCTGAATGGTGGCAGCCCGCGAAATTGTTATTTTACCACGTAGCCGCGGGATTACTATCCCGCCATGTACTGGGCGATTATACCATTCGCTTAGTATTTGTTCTATTCCTACTTGTAGCTGGCGAATTACCATTCGCCTCATTAGTTGTAGTTTTTATGGGTAAATTGTGTGGAATTATAGGGTAAATAAGTTTTTATATTTGAATCTGGCGGGTTATTCTGTTAAGTAGCGGTTCCAGCTGTCCAACTGTTTATATTTAGAATTTTCCAACTATGGAGAAGGATGCCAGTTTGGTTTTTTCGGTTAGGGGCGCATATACCCCTTGGGGCGTAAAGGTCGCATAAACGGCCTTTAAGGAAAGATTTTCGCTCATAGGGTAAACTATGTTTAAATCCATTTCACTACCTATCTGCAGAGAGTCTCCGGAGATATTCTGGGCAGCTCTAAATTTCATGAAATCAATTGAAAGAATAAATTTCTTATAGGGGAAATCTATGCCAAAGCTTATTATATTAAGGCCGCTTACGCCATCAGGCAAGCCATTTATCGTATTTGAGGTCTTTATTGTGTCATAGAGACTTGCGCCCATTATGGCACCATAACCATCTCTTTCAAAGCCTTTGTATTTATGGCCGAATGTAGGTAGGAACATTTTATCCGTATCGGCTACGGTAGATGAATTTCCCGATGATTTGCCATAGGTAAGTCTGGCTTTAACTTTACCAAGGAAGCCCATTTTTTGTCGCCAGGAGCCTTTCATCATAAAGGCATGGCCATTATAATTTATACTCCCCCCGGCTGTTTTTACCGCTTTACCGGTTTGTTTAACAAATTCTCCATCAAAGTTCAAATTGCCGCGGGACAAAAAATATCTTATACCGGTATAATTTTTGGTTCTATCGTTTAAATTAAAACCGCTTTCTTTAGCGGTAGAACCGTCTGTGTTTTTAAAATAATAAAATTGCCACAAACCTTCATCTGAAGGCAAATAAAAGCTGGCTCCAAATACCTTGGTAAATCTTGTTTCATCCCAAAGTCTAAATATAAAAAAGTCGCCTTTTAAAGAATTATACAGCGTATTGAATTCAAGTCTCGCGCCGGGAAAACCCAGATTATCGTCTGAAAGGGTTATGCCTTGACCGAGCTTAAACTCCTGTCTTCCAAATGTGGCGGTTATATCTTTATCTAAAAATTTATAAATTTTAATATAGGTTCTGCTCAAAAACGGAGAACCATTGTTTTCGGGATAGCGTTCAAAAGCGTCTGAAAATTGCTGTCCATGAACTGTATTTGTGCTGGCGCCTGTGCCGATGGTTTGTAAAACTATACCTATATCCATTGACGATTTTTGTGTCTTTTCAAGAGTTATTCCTTTTATTACAAATCCAAGTTCCGCGTTTTCCGAATAATATGATTGTTTTTGTTGAATGGAATTATTTATGAGATTGGAATATTTGGCGGCTTTTATTTCCAGATTGGAAAATAGATCCAGTTTAGTGGCATTAGCTGAAGAAGCAAAACCCATAAGTAAGATAATAATATATAAGGAAAACTGTTTCATTGATAAATAATTATACATAATTTATGGAAGAGTCGCAGAGTCTTGGGGTCTTAGAGTCTGAGAGTTTTTGGGGCTATGCTCTTAGGCGGTTTGACAGATAGATTTCAAGAAAAAAAATGGCAAATGAAAAACCCCGCATCCGAAGATGCGGGGTTTTCATTTTTTCTTGTTATAGTCCGAAAACTATAGAAGAAAATTTAGAACTTTACGTTGACATAGAAGTTCATAAGAGTGCTTGCATCTGTTTTGGCTCCGACACCTGCATAATCTTGGTCGGGGTTAAACATTGCGTAAGCAAGTTTCAAACAGACATCATCTGAATGCATCCATGAAGCAACTAAGTCCAATTCAGAACCGATGCCATCATTTGTGGCTTCGGTGTACTTGGTGTTATACATTTTGGCATCCAAATTAAGTTTACCGTCCCATTTATTGGGGGTAAAGTTGGCGCCAAGAATCATAACTGTAAGGTTGCTAGGGCTTGTTACGGTACCTAATGCTCCAGAAACACCGCTTCCGCCAAGGATTAAGCCTGGTCTGAAGTTGGCATTGATATCATGGAATTCTTTGTCTTTTTTGTCGGTTATGTTTTTGTCACCTGAACCCATGACATATCTTCCCATGAAATTGAATTTACCAAATTCGGCATCTAAGTCGTAATCGGCATTTAAGGCCATCAAAGTACCGGCATATTCTTCATCTGTGCCAGTTCCGGCATTGGCGTTATCGCCACCGCTGTTCATGGCATATTCTGCGCCATAGTTAAAGCCCATGAATTTACCATTGGCTTTTACGCCTAGGACATTGCCCTTCACGTGGTTGCCTACACCTGGAGTTCCGTCATCTTCTTGATAGAAGTAGAAACTAGGATTCAAGTATTCATAGCCTAAATCATAAGCGGCTGTAATACCGTAGAGGTCCGTATCTATCATGCTTGCATTTGAAGCGGCTGCTTCAAATGTTTTGGCTGATACGGCTCCAACGGTCAATTTGTCTTTTTTGTAAGTTGCTGTCCAGCCGTCTAATCTTACGCCTGCTCCAAGACCTTCGACATACCAACCTGCGGGGCCATAATAAATGACCAAGTCGCCGGGTGTGCCGTACTCTTGTCTTCCAAGTCTATGGTCCATACCGAGGACGCCTTTCAAGTTGATATAGGCTTCTTCGAATACGAAGTTAGTCAAAACACTATTGGCATCTCTATTTGTTGCTGTTGTGTCACCATAGTATCTGTCTGATTTTATTGCGGTTATTTTGGCATCAACATCATCATTGAGGTCAAAGGTCGCTCCGACTATAACTCTGGCTTTTGTTTCGCTGTATTTATCATCAGTAAGAGACTTTTTGCTAAAGTCCTGATTGTCCGATGTAAGGCTTAATATTTCTAAACTACCTTCTGCTTTGAAGTTCTTAAGAAGCTCCGCACTTGCAACTGAAGTGAAAAGCGCAAGAACTGTTATTATTCCTACGAGTTTCTTCATTTATACTCCTCCTCTTATTTTCGTCGGCCCCCGCCGGTTATAAACATCTTCCCTTCGGGGCTTGTCCGCCATAGCTTTTTCAAACGTCGGTCGGGCTTTCCGCTCTTTCCGCCGCCACTGATACAACAGCGGACAGGGCAACCCCGTTACCGAGGCCTACGTTCCCTAAGAGAAACGCCTCAAACTTTTTTGTGGCGTTCCGCAAGTAATTTGCGGACCTTCCAAAGAACTCCCGCTACATGGAAGGCTCCTTTACTGAGCAATAGTATGTTACAACAAAGCCTTAGTTATGTCAATACTTTTTTAAGTTATATGACAAGTATATACTTATATGGCAAAACGGAAAGAAATCTGTAATTAGAAATTAGGGAACAGATAACAAAAAAATAAATTAAAAAAAACGCGGCATTTATATATGCCGCGTTTTTAAATATTAAAATAATTTTTTTATTTTCAGCTTTTCTTTTTCTTAACACCTAAGATAGTTTTTGCGCTTTCAGCCCATAAAGTTTGAGGATAAAGAATCGCTATTTTTTCATAAGCTGATGTGGCTTCATCTTTTTTATTTTGAAGCGCATAAATATTCACTATGGAAAAATGAGCTTCGGGAGCTAAGAAATGTTCAGGATATCTTTCAAGAAAACCTTTATAGGAAACTATGGCTTTATTAAAATCTTTTTTAGCTTCTTGCGCTTTTCCGATATTGGATAAGGCAACGGGAACAATTGTTTCAGGCTTTGCCAAATCGGAAGCTTTTTGATATGCCGCAACAGCCTCTTCATATTTTTTGGTTGAAAACAATATGTCTCCTTTAAGTAAAAAAGCATAGCCGGCCGCAGTCGTATTTGAAAAACCTGTTTCAATTTTTGCTAAAGATTTATTGGCCAATTCCAGTTTCCCCATTCTTGCTTGTTGCTTGGCCATGAAAAGTTCTTTCCACGCGGCTTTATTTATTTGAGAATATCTTAAAGTAAAAAACGAACCCAAAATAATGGCGACAAGTATAATTACTGCGCTACCGATAACGGTTTCTCTATTTTTTTTAATCCATATTAATACTTCTTCTGATCTTGTCGCTTTTCTTATTATGCCACTTTCTATCCAATCGTTACCCATTTTAAATCTCCTTTTTTTAATGTAAAAATATTTAAGCTTAAAACTGGTGCCCCCGGGCGGAGTTGAACCACCAACCTTTTCCTTAGGAGGGAACTGCTCTATCCAATTGAGCTACAGGGGCACAAAAAACGCTTGCGTTTTTTAGAGAGCAGAAAGTAGCGAGCAGAGATTAGAATTTTACGGAGTTCCTAGGTAAATCTTGCCTCGTAAATTTTGCTTCTAATTGCTGTTCAAAGCTGTCTAGCCGCCCAGCTGTCCAGCTGTACTAATACTTAATTAAAGAGAGCAAATCATAGCCGTCTATTTTTTCTCTGCCTTTAAGAAAGTCTAATTCTATCAACATAGCAACAGATTCAACTTTAGCATTCAATTGTTCAACCAAATCACATACGGCTTTTACTGTGCCGCCTGTGGCAAGAACATCGTCAACGATTAAGACTTTTTCACCCGGTTTTACGGCATCTTCATGTATTTCAAGAGTGTCTTGTCCGTATTCAAGGTCATAAGTTTTTGAAATCGTTTTATAAGGAAGTTTCCCTTTTTTTCTTACGGGCACCATGCCGGCTTGAAGTTCAAGGGCGATTGGGGCCGCAAGTATAAAACCTCTGGCTTCAATGCCTATTACTTTTGTTATTCCCCTTCCTCTATAATGGTCAGCCATGAATTTTATAGTCTTACTGAAAACATCATGGTTTGCCAGTAAAGGCATAATATCTTTAAAGACAATGCCTTTTTTTGGAAAGTCGGGAATATCCCGTATAACAGCTTGCGCCGCTTGAGAAATTTCATCTAAAGTTATTTCGTTCATAATTTTATTTTCCATTGATTTTTATTTTTTCTTCCGTTTTGAAGTTTTTTTAGCCACCGGTTTTTTTGCAGCGGTTTTCTTTGCCGGAGTTTTTTTAGCCAATTTTCTTGGCGTATAAGGTTTTGAAGGAATTGAATCGCCAAGAAGATTAGTCTTGATTTTCGGTTGCTGCCAGCCCGGTTGAATATTTGTATGATCCGGTCTTTTGGAAATTTCAATCAAGCCCATTTTTGCCGCTACCCTTCTAAGACGCAAAAGAGCTCTTTCTTCTATTTGACGGACTCTCTCTCTTGAAAGAGATAATTTTTTGCCGATATCATGCAAAGTCATCGGGGTTTGTCCCGCAAGACCATAGCGGTATTCAACTATCATTCTTTCTCTATCTCCTATTTCCTTAAGAGCCAGTTTTAGTTCGTCATGTAAATGCAAAACGGAAATTAAATTTTCCGGTGCATTAGAATCATCTTCATGAAGTATATCGCCTAAAGTATCTTCACTTTCAGATGCGTTCAAGGGAGATTCCAAAGAAGTTATACCCATCATTATTTCAGAAGCATTTAAAGCGGTGCGCACTTGATTTGCGTTCCAATGCATCTTTTTAGCCATTTCAGCTAAGGTGGGGTTTCTCCCCAATTTGCCATGCATATTATCCCATTGCTTCAGCCATTTTCTTAAAGCGGTCCAAGCATGTGGTGGGATGCGTATGGTTTTGGAATGTTCTTCCACTGATCTGCGTATATATTGCTCTATCCAATAAGAGGCATAAGTTGAGAATCTAAAGCCTTTGGAGGGTTCAAATTTATCTATGGCATGTAATAAACCGAGATTTCCTTCTTCCACCAAATCCATGAGGTCGGCGCCGGGATACAAAAATCTTTTGGCGGTTGGAATAACCAATTTAAGATTCATTTCCATAATTCTTTCTTTGGCTCTGCGGTCACCGCGTTTTACTCTTTTCCACAATTCCTGCATTTCTTCTTTTGTGGTTCGTGTATGGTCATCTATTTGACTAATAGCTTTAATATATTGCTTTGTTGAATCCATGCTATGTCCTTTGGTTGCCATTATTCGCTCCTATTTTAGACCGTAGGTCTGATTGTAAATTCTTCTTCTTTTAAAATTTTTCGTGCTTCAGTTTCAATATTGTCTACGCGTGCCCAACTATGCTTTATTTTTATATCCGCTAAAAATAAAGCGATTTTACTTGTAGTTCCTTGTATTTCCCCTTCAACCGAACCGGTGATAGTGTTTCTTGTCCAACCGGTTAAAAGTAATTCCCTCGCAGTATCTTGCAAAAACCATCTAAATCCCACACCTTGCACTTTTCCTGAAACTTTAAAGTAAATGCGTTCTGCTTTCATTGTCCAAAAGTATAATACTAAAAACCGTCTTATTAAGGCAAGGTAACACTTGACAGCGCTAGCCCCGTTAAAGATATAACGGTGTATGGCTTATGCACATGTGTTAATAATCTTGATAGATGTGAGTGTTTATTAGGCAATAATTAGAGTGGAGGGGCACTTAAAGGGCCCTCTCTTTAATGGGGCAAACAGCGGCTAAAATTGTATGGGAATAGATGTTTGAGGTATCGTTAGTGTTGTAGCATCGGGGCGACTGGATTCGAACCAGCGGTCTCTCGGCCCCGAACCGAGCGCTCTACCAACTGAGCCACGCCCCGATGAAACAAAATCTTACGGGTTTTTCAATCGAGGGTTTATGTTAGCAGCGGTCTTGGCACTAAAAGCGCCACGCTCTACCAACTGAGCCACGCCCCGATAATAATCAAGTATACAAAATATAAGACTTAGCCTTTAAGGTATTTATTTTTTTTCAGGATTTAAGAAAAGAACTGGTAAGCCGATAAAAGAACATATGATGGCTAAATAAAAAGCTTTTTCAAGACCCACCATATCTGAGATTTTTCCAAAGGCTAAAACGATAACAGATGTCATCATGAAGCTTATTGTCATATATAAGCCATTAGCTACTGAAGGAAATTTAAAATCTTTTTCCTGGATTAGGGCCAATATTACAGGGGTGCTTGAAAGCGCGAGGAGGCCCAATAATATAAGCGCGGGAATAATGGTCCATTTATTTGAAAGGACAAAAAGAATCATGGAGATTGGAGCGGCGATAGTTGAAAAAATTAAAAGAGGGCGTCGCCCTATTTTATCCGATAAGGTTCCCATTAGAAAAACACCTATTACCGCGGCTGCCTGTAATAAAGCAAGCGCGCCACCGGCTATCCATAAGCTATAACCTTTTTCTGTTAGATAAGTGGGAAGGAAGGTGACTAAAATCGAGGCGGTGAATGATTTAACCAGCATTAACCCCATTAAAAAAACAAATAATATTTTGCCATGGAGTATCGTTTCAATAATGCTATTCCTTATAGATAGCTTTTGAGCTCTTTTGGGAGGCATGGTTTCATCTTTTAATTTTAAAATCAAGATAAGCGATATAAAAGCGCCGAAGGGAATTAAACGGTATATTCCTGAAAGTCCCCATAAACTAATTGCCGCTACGATTATAATCGGACCTAGAGATCTCGAAAGTTCTCCGCCTATTTGAAAATAACTCATACTTAAGCCCAAGCCCTTTTTTGAAATTCTTTTTAAAACTACCGGCGCCGGCACATGAAAAAAAGAAGAGCTTATTCCCGCGATAAAAAGAAGAATCAGAATGCTTAAATAATTTGGCGCATTGCCTATTAAGCACATTGCAATTGCTGTAATTAGCGGTGATAGAGCTATAAAATATTTTACACCCATATTATCGGCCAGAGTTCCTATTAAAGGATTCAACAAGCTTGGAATCCTGAGCATTACTCTTAAAAAACTTGCCGAGGTATAGGATAAAGATAGATTCTCAATTAATAAAGGAAGAATGGGCGAAAGAAAACTTGTATAAGCATCATGCATAAAATGCGCTATGGATATTAAATAAATTTTCCCTTTTGTTTTTGTATTTATTGGTTTTACTTGATTTGTCATTTTTGATTTTCCTTGATGTCTTAAGAGCGTTTTAATTGGAGTTTAAGTATAAAAGTTCCTGCATAATTGAAGTTGTTATGGTTTTGGCCGCATAAGGTTTTGAAAATTTATTCACATGCGTTTTATAAAGTTCAAAAGGTTTTTCTCCGTTTAAAATTTTCAAAATTAGTTTTTCAATATCTTGAGGTGTTTTTATGAAAGTGGCCAGATGATGTTTTAATAAAAAATCAGTGTTTCGTTCTTCTTGTCCCGGCAAGGGTGAAAATATTGCAAGAGGTTTTTTTAGGGCTAAGGCTTCGCTTATTGTAATGCCTCCGGGTTTGCCGATTACTAAATCACTTGCCATATAATATTTTGCGGGCGTGTTTGTAAAATTTAAAATCAGGATATGTTTTTTACTGATGTTTTCCTTTTGAAGTTTATGATAAAGGGTTCTGTTCCCGCCACAAAAAACTATCAATTGTATTTTGCCCAGATATTTTTTTAAGATTTTAACCGCATTTTCAATATCGCCCAACCCTTTTGTTCCCCCTGTTAGAAGAACGGTGAAAATATTGGAGTTTAATCCGATGGCTTTTTTAGCTTTTTCTATCGGAATTGTTTCCAGAAATTCTTTTCTAATGGGAATGCCCGAGGCAATTATATTTTCCGGTAGAATGCCTTCTTTTCCAATTGAATGGTCGGGAGTGAAATAAAGATTCACGCCTTCATCCGGCCAATAAGAGTGAATATTCATATCCGTTATAACTCCAAAGTGCGGCATATTTTTAAGTTCGCCTTTTCGTTTTGATAGCATCATACTGCTTAAGGCGTGAGTGGATATTACGGCATTTATCTTTTTTTTAAGAAGATGATTTTTAAGTGTTCTGGAATAAAAAGGCATAAAAGCCGTTTTGATTTTTTTCGCCGCAATGGCTATGGTTTGGTTGTCATAAGTATAACTCCATAAAGCGGGAGTTTTGTGAAGTATTTTTAA
>CAZHQC010000024.1:0-22667 GCA_964534135.1 uncultured Elusimicrobiaceae bacterium
TCAGACGGCCAATTTTGCCCCCGGAAAATATTCCAGACGTTTAAAGAAAGTTTTTGATCCAAAGAATTTATTTAATTACTGGCTCTATGAAAATAAAAGTGACGGGCCGGCAATTACCGGAAAAAATGTAACCTCTCTCAAGAACTATGCCCTCGGCAAACTTCATAAGCAAAACGATCTTTTTAAACTTAAAAAAGAATAAGACTAAATATGGAAAATAAAGACTATAAAGAAAAAAAAGAAACCTCTGAAGTAGAAACTATTTCGGATTTTCCAGAAGACCGTTCCGGAGCTCAATACGATTATAATCATCTTTACAGCCATAAAGATATCAATTGCCATCTTCCTTTATTAATTACGGATTTGGGTGAAAAAAAACTTTATGATTCACTTTCCCAATGCAATCGCTGCGGCTATTGTGAGACCGTCTGTCCGACTTATATGCTAACTGGCAGAGAAAGTATTTCAGCGCGAGGCCGAAATCAAATAATAAAAATGGCTATGACCGGGAAAATAAAAAATAAGGAAGCCATTGAAGAATCTGTTTTTACCTGCCTTTTATGCGGGGCCTGCGAATCAGCCTGCTATGCTAAAGTACAAACATCCGAGCATGTTCTTGAGGCAAGACGGGGTATTGAAAATTATTCAGATACTTTTCCCATAAGATTCGGGATGAAAATGCTATTGGAAAAACCGAATATTTTAGCTTTCTGGATGAAAATGGGCTTTCTTATGAAAAAGCTGGGTTTCGCTTGGCTTACCGGAAAACTTGGAGTTTATACTATCCTTGGCATGCCGGCCATAAAAGAAGCGCAAGAAGCTATTGATAACCCACCTCTCAAATTTTTAACGGATTACTTGCGGGAAGATTCAAACTTAAATCCTGAAACCTCCGCAAATGAAGAGAAAAAACCGATTTGGGCTTATTTTGCGCCATGCGGGCCTAATTACATTTATCCGGAAGTTGGGCTTTCAACAGTAAATCTGCTAAAAAGATTTCTCGGCAAAGGCATATTTTTGAATAATTTCTGTTGTGGGCTTATGGCTTATAATTATGGCAGACTTGAAGATGCCAAAAAATTTGCCAAAAAAAACATTCTTATTTTTGAGAAATATAAAAAGAAATTTGGAAATTTTATTATAGTGGGAGACTGTTCCTCCTGCATCGCTTTCATGAAAACTTATGAACAACTTTTTACAGATGACACTCAATGGAGACTTCGAGCCAAAGATTTTGCTCAAAACATAAAAGATATTCTGGAATTAGCGCCAAAATTTTCCGTGAAAGAACTTTCCGATGAGACTAAAAAAAAACTGAAATTGGGAAAAGTTACATATCATGACTCTTGCAGAGCCTGTCATGGTCAAAACATACGACAAGAGCCCCGAGATATCTTAAAAAAACTCCTTGGCGAGAATCTGGTGAAACTAAATGAAAGTGATTGGTGCTGTGGCGGCGCAGGCGCTTTCGCTTTTACTCAAAAAATACTTTCCGAAAAAATACTTCTTAGAAAAATAAAGAATATTGCTTCAACGCAAGCTAAAACCGTAATTGCCGGCGCCACCTCTTGTTTAATGCAAATAAATACGGGGTTAAAAAAACATTATCCCTCAGCCAAAATCCAACACTTTAGCGTTTTTATAGACAAACTCACGAAATAGATTGAACAATATAATGAAGTCCGACTTCCCAGCGAGAAGTCACAATATATCTGTTAGGAAGACGGACTTCGAAATCCCTCAGCTAAAATCCAACACTTTAGCGTTTTTATAGATAAGCCCCCTTAAATAATGATAAACTATTGGTGATGACCAGAACCGAAGAGCTTGAAAAAAGACTAAATCTCCTTGTTAAATTCGGCGGCATTATATCCACCGAAACACATCTCCCTAAATTACTTGAACTTATTACAAATCAAGTGAAACATATGCTTGATTGCGATAGATGTACGGTATTTTTGTTGGACAATCAAACCAATGAACTTTGGTCGACAATAGCTCAAGGCATGGACAATACCGAAATAAGAATTCCCTACGGGAAAGGCATTGCGGGTCATGTGGCTGAAACCGGAGAAATTACAAATATTAAAAACACTTATGCCGATAATCGCTTTAATAATGAACTGGACAAATTAACCGGCTATAAAACCAGAACCATTCTTGCGGTTCCTTTAACAAATATAAACGGAAAAATAATTGGTGTTTTTGAAGTCATAAATAAAATCACAACCTACTTTGATAAAGACGATGAAGGCATATTGATGCTTATGGGCTCTCTCGCTTCTTCCGCTATTGAAAACGCTCAACTATATGAGAATTTATCAAAATCTCAATTGGAAACAATATATCGCTTAGCTGTAACCGCTGAATATAGAGACCAGCAGGACACGGCTATTCATCTTCGGCATATCAGCGAATATTCCGGCATTATAGCCGAAGGCATGAATTTATCTGAAAAAGAAATTGAAGAAATTAAATATGCGAGTCCTCTTCACGATATCGGGAAAGTGGGAATACCTGACGCGATTCTCCTTAAACCCGGAAAATTAACCACAGAAGAGTTTAAAGAAATGAAAAAGCATACTCTTTACGGCTCTAAAATACTTTCCAATGCTGAAAGTCATTTACTTAGAGTAGCCTGTAAAATAGCCGCGTTTCATCATGAAAAATTTAACGGCAAGGGCTATCCAGATGGCCTAAAGGGAGAAAAGATACCCTTGCATGCGAGAATTGTTTCCGTAGCGGATGTTTTTGACGCTTTATGCATGCCCCGTGTTTATAAACCCGAATGGTCAACTGAAAAAGCCATCGACTATATAAAAGAAGAAAGTGGTAAATCTTTTGATCCCGCAGTAGTAGAGGCTTTTCTTAAAAAAGAAACTGAAATACTTAAAGTTCATGACACCCTGGACGGCAGAACAACTATCATTCCTGGAATGCATAAACCTAACCACAAAACCCACCATTAAAATTTTCCAGAAGACAAAAACTTATGTCAGAAATAACTCTACCACCTACTCACCAATTGAACACTTGGGGATGTCCACAGTTGTCCTTTGAAAGCATAGTCCACTCTTTGATTAATATTTCTTTGAGTCTCGCCTATGGCGGGACTAAAGGGGTGGTAGGATGAAAATAGTCTTTCCCGAAGGCAAAAAAGTAAATGCTTTATATAATGATTTTATCATTGAAACAGATCAAGATAAATCATCCGGCGGCCAAGGTTCAGCCCCCGAACCCTTTGATTTATTTTTAGCTTCCATTGGAACTTGCGCGGGTGTTTATGTTTTAAATTTTATTCAAAACAGGAAACTTTCAACTGCCGGTCTTTCAATGACCTTAGATTCCCAATATGACGAAGATTTACATATGGTGACGAAAATTATCCTCAATATACAACTTCCAAAAGATTTCCCGCCAAAATATGAAAAGGCCATCATTAAAAGCGCCGGACTCTGTTCTGTAAAAAGACATCTCAAAAGCATTATTCAAATTGAAATAAAAACCAATTAAGATATAGATATATATAAAGGATAGGTTTAAAAAGGAAAATACCTGTTCGCGGCTTTCTACTATCTAATCACCAATCGCTATTTCTTTTCTAAAACACGACGATAATTATGCTTATTGTAATTAATATTGGCTAAAAAAGAATCAGAATGATAAGGCTTAAATTTATAAGTCATGATATCTATGATTTTTTTAATAAGAGGTTTTTGTGAGTGCCCAAGCTTTCTGTAAAGACTCATAAGCAAATGAATATGTTCAAAATCTATCCATTTATCTCCCGCCTCAAGACTTATAACTTTGGCAATAGCCGCGGTGGAAGTCATTATCTGAACGGTTTTTTCATTCCATTTCATTCCATTAACTTCATCAAAACGTTCTGAAAAATTACCCACTTTCTCATCGGATTTTAAATAATCCACATCACTTTCTTCAGAATGCAAAATAAGACCGAATTTTTTACTGTCTCTATAAAACGGAGAACCGGAATAAAGTGAAAAGGGATTAAGAGAATAGACATTTATATTATCCAAATTTTCTTTAATAAATTTCATGCTGGCGCGCATATCAAATTCAGTTTCTGTGGGCATGCCGCCAATAAATTCCATATGATTCCAAATCCCTATACTATGAGAATAAGCAAGATGTTTTTTAATCTTCCCGATGGTAGCGCCTTTCCTTATATATTTAAGAAGCCTTGGGCTTGCCGTTTCCATACCAAAAGTTAATTTCACAGCGCCCGCGCGTTTCATTTTATCCAAAAGATTTTTATCTATCTCGCGCATATTGGCGCAATCACTCCAGAGAAAATTAAATTTTTCCTTTATCATGCCATCACATAAATTTTGAGCATATTTATAATTATTATTAAAAGCCGTATTAATAAAATAAATTCCGGTGGCCCCCTTTTTTTTAAGCCCGGATAATTCTTCAAGCACCTGAGACACCGATTTGGCATTTGAAGGCTGACTATTATTATTTGAACAAAAGGCGCAAGCGCCGGGACAAGTGGTTTCAAAAGAATAAGGCAAAACCAAATTACGCTCTTCTTTTTTTAAAAGTTTTTTAATTGCGGGATAATCGGAATTATATCTGGAAAATATTTCACTATCACTGACAATATATTTTTTAATGACATCCTTTTGAAAAAACGGCGATGGCGTAAAAGCAAAAGAAGGAACTTTTTGATGATCTATAATAATTTTTTTCTTTCTCTCGAAGGTTTCTATAAGTGGAATATCAGCTCCCGCAAGTTTATTCACAATCGCCAAAAGAGCTTTCTCCCCATCTTGAGAATATACCGCATAATCAAAGACGGGATATTCATCCATAATTTGTTTATATGCTTCTTTGGGAATGGTGCGATAACCCACAACAGTGGGTTTTTTTCTTAATTTCTTTATAGCATGCGCCAGAAGAGCGCATATATTAAGCATCAAAGGATCAGCATCCATATCCGCAAATGTAATGGCATATAAATCGGCTTGAGGAATAATAGCCTCCTTAAGTAAAAGCAAAGATAGTCTTTTAAACAAAGCCTCCTTCTTTTTCCCCCTTATATATGCGATTACAGCTTTTTTGTCGGAAATTAATTTTAATTCACTACTGTTAAAAAGGCGTTTTAAATCTTTCTGCCAAAGCATTTCAATATCAGATTGAAAAGACTTATGACCGGCAGAATTCAAAGCTTTGGCCAAAACGGCAATGGAAAGACTGGGCAGAGAAAAGGCTTCTGAATTTCTTATATTAGCGGGAGGATAAATAAGGTTTATTTTCAAAACTTTCTCCTAATACGCAAAATACGCGGAAACAACTAATCGCAAAGTACACATAAGACTATGTTATACCGCATCAAGGCCTATGGCCATTAAGGCGGTAAAATTTTAAAACTTTTACTTATTTATCTCTAACGGGGTAAACTTCTATTTTGGCTATGGCGATAGTTATAAGTAGAAATTCACCACCTACCACAAAATAAAGCAAAATACCCCAAGCAAGCGAAACTTGCGTAATTAAAAAAGCGGTAAATGAAAGCAAAAGAGAAAATAAAGTTGCCGCTAAAACCACTTTATGTCTTGAAAAACCCGCCGTCTCAAGCCTTATGGCAAAATGGTCTCTGCTTCCGATGAATGGAGACTGGCCTCGGCTCATTCTCATAATTGAAACAAAAATAGTGTCATAAATGGGAATCGAAAGGATGAAAAGCGGCGCATAAACACCCAAAAGATTAATGTCCGAATAATTAGTGCCCATGGCAATAAAAGCGAGCAAAAAACCGCAAAATAAACTGCCGGAATCACCCATAAATATTTTTAGTTTTTTAGAAAAATTATAAGGCAAAAATCCCAGTACGGCTCCTGCCAAAGCGGCGGAGGCAAAATTAACATAAATCGCTTCAGATGGCAGAGCTATCAACAAAAAACCAAAACTCGCTATAACAATCTGACTTCCCGAAAGACCATCCATAATATCTATTATATTTATCGCATTTGATATGCCCACTAGCCATAAAACACTTATGATAAACGCTAAATAGCCGGGTTCTATGAAGTTTATTTTAATGCCGTAAAAAACAACAAATACTGCTGTTAAAAATTGAATAAAAAATTTAAATTTAACGCTTAAACCCTTAGGTTTATAAATATCATCCAAAAACCCAAGCACAAATAAAACACTGGCTCCGATAAACATGATTCTTAAATTTCTCAATGTGCCCGTTGGAAAGGAGGTGTAAAATCTTAGAAAAATTAAGGTAATGGCGAAAGAAGCGGCTATAGCAAGGCCGCCTATATGCGGAGTAGGCGTCTTATGATCTTTTATGGAAGATGGCACATCAAAAAAACCCATTTTAACGGATATAAATCTGAATAAAGGGTTTAACAATAAAGAAAGCGCTAAGGGCATTAAAAATGCAATCAAATATAATTTTGAATTAATAAAAAGTATTTCCATAAACTTTAAAGGGAGTTCTTAATTGCTTTCAAAGAACTCTCAGCTCCATTGGGCGCTTTATTTAATTCGGAAAATATCTTATCCGTTTTCAGGCCCGCTTTTAATGGACGCTTTGCCATCTGATTAAGATTGGCCGTCAATTCCGGCGCGATTAAATCAGAGCTTAAATTAAAAATTTCACATATTTTTAAAGCAAATTCATATCTGTTCATCACATCTTTTCCAACCACATTATATATTCCAGACTTCTTTAATTTGATAAGTTCTAAAGTAAAATCCGCAAGTTCCGCGGCATTGGTGGGATTTGAGTACTGATCACTAACAACATTCATCTTTTCATTTAATGCTCCCTTACGCAAAACCTGCATAAGAAAGTTTTTACTTTCCGACTCATAACTATAAACAACCGTAGTTCTGATTATAAGGGCCTCATTTAAAGCTGAAACGATTTTTTCACCTTCAAGTTTTGTTTTGCCATACTCGCTTATAGGATTAGTGGCATCAGTCTCGGCATAAGGCCCGCTTGTTCCGTCAAAAACATATTCGGTTGAAAAAAATACCAGGCGAGAATTATAAGTTTTACAATACTCCGAAATAAGACGCGCGCCTTCCACATTAATATTCCAAGCCTCTTCTTTGTATCTCTCGCAATTATCCACATGCGTCATAGCCGAACATAAAACAACCACTTCAGGCTTAATCAAGTTGAAAACTTCTTTTATGGTTTCCGGCTTTGTTAAATCAAGATATAAAAAATCAGGGGAGGTATTATTATCAGGATTCCTATAAGTGCCGGCAACGCTGAAATTACCGGTTTTTAAAGCGGAAGAATACAAATGTTTTCCAACTTGACCGTCGGCGCCTATAATTAAAATTTTCATTTTCCCAATCGTATTTCTAAAATTTTTAATATGCCTTTTATCGCATCTTTATAATTTATTTTCTTTCCCTCTTGGCGGCCTCTGGAAATATATGCAACAGGTATTTCCGTAAATTTATATTTGGCAAGAGAAATTTTAGCCGATATCTCAGCTTCAATTTCAAAACCGGGAGAAGAAAGGTTTAGATTTTTTATTATGGGAGCCTTAAAAGCCTTATAACAGGTATAAGAATCCGTCATATGAGAACCGCACAAAACATTATTCAATGTCGTAAGGAACTGATTTCCCCATAAATACACCATATTATAGGTTTCCGATTCTTTACTAAGACGCCTTGAACCATAAACAACTTCAAAACCATCTTCAATAATAGGTTTCACCAAAGGCTCTATATGCTTGGGATTATATTCTAAGTCAGCATCCTGAACAACAATTATATCTCCCTCAGCTTTTTCTATGCCTGTTATAAGAGCGCTGCCCTTGCCTTTATTGCACTCATGTTTAAAAAGTCTTATTTCATAGGGATAAGCCTTGCCTTCAACCGCTTTCTTAAGCCAATCAAAGGTCCCGTCAGTAGAACCATCGTCAATAATTATTATTTCTTTTTCAAGTTTAATTAAGGAAATTTTGCTTAAGATTTCCGGTAAAGTTTTCAGCTCATTATATGAAGGAATAAGAATAGATAGTTTCATAAAATTTACCTGCTATGATACAGAGAAAATTATACCAAATTGGTTTGTTAGTTATACCTTTAATTTTATACAATTTACTTTTAGTAAAGACTGAGGTTTTGTACCATAATTACTTTACTATTTGGAAGCTCAGATTTAAATTGAGTTCAAGGCGCAACGAATGAGAAGGCTTTATTGCCTGTGAATAAGGAACAACGAAGAAATCAATAAAAGATGAGCTTTCCAAAAAAGGCTGGCCGATTTTTAGCTGCAACTTCGTCACTTATCACTTACAGACCACAGGAGTCTGCGCGCTCTTCGTTCCTCGTTTCGCTCAAGGCAATGTCAGTGCCGTATCAGAGGCTATGCCTTTCAGACGGCCAAAAATCAAACAGCCAAATTGTGAATTAATTATGGTATAAAACCTTAACACTGGAGAATAAAAAACATGAAAATACCTATGGTTAATATGCTTGCCGGCTATCCTGAAATAAAAGATGAAGTTGAAAATTCCGTTAAAAATGTTTTCAATAAAGCTAATTTTATACTTGGAGAAGAAGTAGCTCAATTTGAAAAAGAATTTGCCGCTTTCAATGGCGCTAAATATGCGGTTGGAGTTGCCAATGGTACAGATGCCTTAAGACTTGCAATAATCGCCTGCGGCATAAAAAAAGGTGATGAAATTATAACCAGCCCATTTACATTTATATCCACCAGCGAAACCATAAGCCAAGCCGGAGCTATTCCTGTTTTTGCCGATATTGACCCCGAAACTTATAATCTGAATTATAAAGATGTAGAGAAAAAAATAACAAGCAAAACAAAAGCCATATTACCGGTTCATCTTTACGGCTATCCCGCTGAAATGGACAAAATAATGGATTTAGCCAAAAAACATAATCTTAAAGTAATAGAAGACTCAGCTCAATCTTTTACCGCTAAATATAAATTCAAACAAACTGACTGGAAATATGCCGGAACTATGGGAGACTGCGGAACCTTTAGCTTTTTTCCCGCAAAAAACCTGGGCGCCTTCGGTGATGGCGGTATGATAATTACCAATAATGAAAATATTTACAATGAACTTAAAGCCCTTAGAAATCATGGCAGCAAGGCCCGTTATATACATGATATGGAAGGCTTTAATTCAAGATTGGACACGGTGCAAGCTGCCATACTTTCCATCAAACTTAAGCATATTGAAAAATGGACGGAAATGCGCAATAAAGTCGCTGAGAAATACGCCGGGGCCTTAAAGGATATCGCCAAAGTTCCTGTTTTAAATGAAAATTGCAAACATTCTTTCAATTATTACACAATAAAATTTGAAGATAAGGAAACTCGCGATAAAGTCCAAAAGCACCTCTCAGATAATGGCATCGCAAATAATATATATTACCCCATAGCTCTTCATCGCCAAAAAGCTTATGCTCATCTTAAGACAGAAGCCCTTCCCGTAAGTGAAAACACTCAGGATACCGTTCTCTCTTTGCCAATGTATCCCGAACTCCCCGATGAACATATAAAAATAATTACAGATTGTATAAGGGAAGGAGTTCAAATAGCCGCCACCACAAAATAAAAAAACATCTTTAAGCAAAGCAGGGGCTTTAAATATTTTCTATAAAACCGGAGGATAGAGAGCATTGCTCTCTCCGATAATTCATTATGGATAAAATTAAAATTAAAAATTTTTTTGATGAGTGGGTGGAAACTCGAGATAGTTGGCTTAAGAAAAATCACTACTATCATAAAGACCTGTTAAATCTATTTTCTTTCAATATTTCTGAAAACTCCAGCATAATTGAAATTGGCTGCGCAACGGGAGAACTTTTAAACAAACTTAAGCCCGCAAGAGGCTTAGGCATAGATATAAGTTCAAAAGCCATAGAATTATCAAAAAATAAATTTCCCCATCTGGATTTTCTAGTAGACGACATTGAAAATCTCAAACTTAATATAAAGTTCGACTATGTGATAATGCAGGACCTATTGGGAGATTTGACCGATGTTTGGCAAGCCTTTAGAAATTTAAAAAAACTGACCAAACCCGAAACAAGGATAATAATCAGCTATTACAATCACTTATGGGAACCCTTAATTTTACTGGCTGAATTTTTAGGCCTTAAGAAAAAACTGCTTCATCAAAACTGGCTTTCTCTGGCTGATATTGAAAATTTGCTCTATTTAAACGATTATGAAGTAATAAAAAAAGGTCACAGATTTTTAATGCCGTTTCATATTCCATTTGTATCCGCCTTTATAAACAAATGCGCCACCAATCTTCCCTTGATAAAAAATCTCTGCATGGTGCAATTTATAGTAGCAAAAGAAACATCCTCTCCGGAGAAAAAGAAAAACCTGTCCGTTTCCGTCCTAATTCCGGCAAGGAATGAAAAAGGAAACATAGAAAGTCTTATAAAAAGAACGCCCTCTTTGGGCAATCACACCGAGATAATATTTGTTGACGGAAATTCTGATGATGGCACCGCCGATACAATAAACGAAATGATAAAAAAATATCCCCAAAAGGATATAAAACTTATCCTTCAAGGCGGAGCTTTTGGAAAAGCTGACGCGGTTAGAAAAGGGTTTGATATTGCCAAATGCGACATATTAATGATTTTAGACGCCGATATGACTGTAATGCCCGAAGACTTGCAAAAATTCTATTTAACCATGGCCGAAAGTAAGGGAGAATTTATAAACGGCTCCCGCCTTGTTTATCCTATGGAAAAAGAGGCGATGCGGCCATTAAATATCCTGGGAAATAAATTATTTTCCATGGTATTTACCTGGACCCTAGAACAAAGGATAAAAGACACTCTTTGCGGAACAAAAGTTCTATTGAGAAAAAATTATCTTAAAATAAAAGAAGGACGGAAATATTTCGGAGATTTCGATCCATTTGGAGATTTTGACCTTTTATTTGGAGCCAGCAAATTAAATTTCAAAATCGTTGAGCTGCCGATAAGCTATAAAGAAAGAAAATACGGCATTACAAAAATAAGCAGATTCAAACATGGATTACTTCTCCTTAAAATGTCCTTTATCGCCTTTAAAAAATTTAAACTGAATTTATAACAAAAATATTGTCGAGTTTTTATGAAATTATTAAAAAAACGATTTAAAAACATAGACCTAGATCATTCCGATACCACCATTTTGCACGCGGAAATAATAAAAACAAATCCCTTTTTAAAATATTGGTATTTGAAACAATATAATAAGTACAAAACCCTTATTGCCGACAATACAAACGGCTTGCATATAGAACTTGGCGCTGGAGGAGGATTTCTTAAAGAAACAACTCCACTTATAAAAACATCCTCAATTCTTAAAAGCGATAAAGAAAATGGATTGGTAGACTTAACATTAAATGCGGAAACTCTTGATTTGGAAAACAACTCGGTGGACAGTTTCTTTATGCTTGATGTTTTTCATCACCTAAAAAACCCAAAAAAGTTTCTTTCTGAAGCAAATCGCTGTTTGAAAAAAAATGGCGTAATACTAATGATAGAACCCACAAATACAATTTTTAGCCGGATTCTGTATAAAAAATTTCATCATGAACTATTCGATGAAAAAGCGCGCGATTGGAACAATGATGCAAAAGGGCATTTATCATCATCCAATCAAGCTTTGGGATATATTGTTTTTGAGAGAGATAAAGACATATTTAAAAATGAGTTTCCCAATTTAAATTTGATACAAATCAAAAAACACACATTTTTTCAATATATTTTAAGTTGTGGATTAAGTTACGAGCCTCTTCTTTCTGAAAAATCAGAGAGCTTAAAAAACAAAATTGTCGACTATCTTGAAACGATAGCTTCTCCGCTCACAAACCTTCTATCAACTTATATGGATATTTACATAAAAAAAACATTATGACCAATATTAAATTTAAATCAAAAAAACGCTCCAATGCGACATACTTCTTATTAGTTACAGCCTTAACATTTATAGCCGGTTTAGGTTTTTTAAATATCTCCCCGCAAATAACGCCTCTAAGTGATGATTTTGAATATTATACTCTCGCCGGCAATATTGCCGATGGAAACGGCTTTTCCATGGACGGGCAAACTCCGGCATCTTATCGTCCTCCTCTTTTTTCATCTTTATTGGGAGGCTGGTTTTATTTATCGCGTAGCAAAACTCTTCTTTCAGGCTCAATATTTCAGGCACTTATACATGCGTTTTCCGCGGGCGCGGCATTTCTTTTATTTTCCTATCTCTTTAAATCACTCTATTTATCCTTATTTTTATCTTTATGGATAGGACTTCTTCCACCTCATCTATCACGAATTATGCTCATTATGCAAGAACCTCTATTAACCTTACTAACCACTCTCTCTATTTTATTAACCTTAAAATTTATGGATAAACCAAATTCATTCTCCTCTATTTCTACCGGCATTTTCTGGGGCTTATGCACACTGGCAAAATGCGTAACATGGTTTGTCCCTTTTCTAATTGCTTTGTATCAAATAAAAAACAAATCATTTAGAAATTCCAAAAAGCACATTACCTTGTTATTTCTTTCATTCTTTATAACACTCACTCCCTGGGCCATACGAAACTATATCCACTTTAATGAATTGATTATTGTAAACGCTCAGGGAACGAGTATTATGGAATGGAATATAAAAACAAATTATAAAAGAACTTTATTTTCTAAAAACTTTGATAAAACTAAAGGAACAAAATTAATAAAAGATTTAAATGAGAAAAAAACGCCGGCAGCAGAAAAAAAGAAAGTCATGTGGCAATTTCTAAAACAAAATAAAACTTATTTTATTATTGGCAAACCATTATCGGGAGCGATGTATTTTACTTTTCCAGATTTTTTTGAAAATTGGTATAAAACAAAACCCTCTCCATCTGAAAATTATAAAAAACCAATTGCTTATGCTTGGTGGCTAATACTAACTATCCCACTATTTTTAGTATTGTTTTACCGATTGATTAAACTGGCAAAAGGGAAGCTCAATCTGCATTTATCTTTCTTGGTAATTTTCTATTTAATATATTGGGCTCAATACGCGATAATATGCAGCGTCCCAAGATATTCCGCGCCCGTCTATCCTGTTCTTCTCTGTCTTTTGCCAATCCCATTTATGAATTATTTCGCTACATATATGAATATTTATATTAAGAAAAAATTATAAACACAAGCTCTCCCGAAAGTAAGAAAATCTTATTATTAAACATATGCAATAATTAAAGAGAAGCTCTATTCTAGAAGTCGTCTTAAAGCAAATGAGCTTTGCTATCTTCCTGAATATTTTATAATATACTTTCTTATAGAGCATTTTCAGTAGTGTTTTTTGAGAGGATTTTTCCATTTTAGATTCTTCTCATATCAATACTCTTAAATCGGAACTAACCATAGCATCAAAAATGCCGATAAGTTATAAAGAAAGATCGTATGGCAGCACCAAAATAAGCCGTTTTAGGCACGGTTTACTACTCCTTAAAATGTCTTTTATCGCTTTTAAAAAGTTCAAACTGAATTTATAATATTGGCCCAATTAAACTTTCATGAAATTATTAAAAACCCGGTTCACAAACATAAATTTTAAAGACCCCGATATTATTATTTTATTTATTCTTTTGGCGGGTTTAATTTTACGGCTCGGCTTTGTATTTCATACTGGTGGACAAATCAGTCAGCCTGACGAAGGAGTATACATTGATCAGGCAAAACATTTATATCAATACGGCATCACAAATTTTTCAACCATTCCTACAGACCGCCCTCCGGGAGCGGCACTCTTGATTCTACTATCCTTTCTTTTATTTGGCATAAATTTATTTAAAGCAAAAATACTATTCGCTCTGATTGGAACATTAACCATATATTTGATTTACAAATATGCCTGCGACATTTTTGATAAAAAGATGGCTGTCTTTGCTTCCCTTATTGCCGCATTCTATCCTTTTTTTATTTATTGGTCCGGCCATCTTATGACGGAAACGCCTACGATTTTCTTTACAGTCAGCGCATTATTATTTACAAATAGATTCATCTCTATGGATAAACAGAAAGCCCCTCTTTATGGTATATTTGCAGGATTAAGCTGGATGATGTTAATTATAACAAGAGCTCAAAATTTTTATTTTTTGCCGCTTCTATTTGGATTCCTTCTATTTAAGAGAACCTATAAAACAAAACTGCTCGCTCTTTTATTGTTTTTTGTCATCACAATTTCAATGCCAATTGTATGGATGATGAGAAACTATAATAACTATGGCATATTTACCATTGATACACATGGCGGGGTGACCTTGTTAATTAATACGGCTTTTTATAAGGAAAGCAGACTAGATTGGGGTCTTGGAACAAGAACTCTTGAAAACTCAGAAATGTTTAAAAAAACAAAGCAAATGAATAAAGGTGAGAAAGAATATTATTTTAGAGAAAAAGCGCTTGAATACATAAAACAAAATCCTCTGGAATTTGCAAAAACCCGTTTTGATAATTTTATTCAATTATGGAGATTTTACCCCCGGACAAATATTCCTATGCAGGAAGACTCGCCTTTTTTAAATAAGAAGAAAATACACTTTGTGTTTATATCACTTTTAACGGAACCTTGGCTAATAATTGCCGGATTATTTGGTTTTTTAATGGCTATAAAAAGAAGATTAAACTTCGCATTATTACCACTTCTATTTATTATATTTACCACATCTATCCATACATTAGTATACTCTCAAATGAGATATCGCCTGCCTATAATGCCAATTATAATTATTTTTGCCGTTTACGGAATTTCGCGCATAATGCGCAGAGGAAAAACCTCTAATGAAAAAAATTGACACATTAATTATAGGCGCGGGTTTATCGGGGCTATCGGCAGCTTTTAAGCTTCAGGGAAAGACAGACTATTTGCTCATTGAAAAAGAAAATAAAGCGGGCGGTCTGTCAGGCTCTCTCAAAAAAAACGGTTTTATCTTTGATTATTCAGGCCATCTCCTCCATCTGCATAATGAAAAAACAAAGAAACTGATTTTAAAATTACTAAAAGAAAATTACACTCTTATAAAAAGAAAATCACAGATTTATTCCCATAAAGTCTTTTCTCCTTATCCTTTCCAATTTAATCTTTTCAATTTGCCCGCCAAAGCAAAAAAAGAATGTATAAGCGGTTTCATAAATGCCTATAAAAAAAGACTAACCCCCTCCCTAAAAACCAAAACTCTTTTAAATTTTAAAAATTGGTCATTATCTCTATTTGGAGAAGGCATAAATAAACACTTCATGCTTCCTTATAATAATAAACTTTGGCAATATTCTCTTGAAAAACTAACCAGTGATTGGTGCGCTCCCTTTGTGCCTGTGCCAAAAATAGACGATATTATTGCGGGAGCTTATGAAAAAGAAAAAAAAGATGTCGGTTATAATCCGACATTTTATTATCCAAAAACCGGCGGCATACAAACACTTTCAGACGCTTTATTAAAAAAGATTAAAAAAATTGATTTTAATTCTGAGCTTCTGGATATAAATCTAAAAACCAAAACCGCCACCATAAAGAATATCGGCAAAGTTAAATATAAGCGCTTAATAAACACTATCGGCCTTAAACATTTTATAAACAAAATAAATGACGCGCCTGAAAAAATAAAAAACCTGAATAAAACTCTTAAATATACCACTGTTTATGTGCTTAATATTGGAACAAAAAAAATCAACTCAGATAAACACTGGACTTATTTTCCCGAAAAAGAATTTAAATTTTATAGAGCGGGCATAAGTTCCAATTTCTCAAAACACATAACACACAAAAACACTTCCTCCATGTATATTGAAGTCGCCACCTATGGCAAACCCATTGATATAGACAAAACAAAAAAAGACATAATCAAAGGTCTGATGAAATGCGGCATATTAAAGAGTTCAAAAGATATTATTGAGAGTATGTGGCTAAAAATAGAATGCGCCTATGTTATATATGATAAAGAGAGAATAAAGGCACTGCCTGAAATATTTGCCTATCTGAAAAAACATCAAATTCATTCTATCGGAAGATACGGCGCCTGGAAATATTCATTTATGGAAGAAAGCATAACTGAAGGCATTGAAACAGCCGAAGAAATTATAAAAAACAAATAAACAAGCGGAAAGTTATATAATAAAATTCTAGGGGGGGGTTTTAATGCAAAGTAAAATTACAAACCATTTAAAAAAACAACTTATTCTAAAAACAAGCCTTTGTATATGCTTTTGCGCACTGATATTTTTATCCGCTTGTGGAAATAAAACAATCCTGCGCCAAAAAACAGAGCAATTTTCATCCAAATCCTCACTAAATATCATAATAGACGATATTATAAATCATAAAGAAAAAATCCAAAGTGGAAAAATTGTTGTTTATGAATTTTTAGATATCTCCGGACGTAATATTCCTGAAGGCAAACTCATCTCTGAGAGGCTAACTACAAGACTCGCTCAAACAGGCAAATTCAATATTATAGAACGGACCCGGCTTGATGCGGCTCTTAAGGAAATGCGGTTGGCCTTTTCCGGAATAATTGATGAAAAAACCGCCATAAAGGCTGGGAAAATGCTTGGCGCTCAAGCCGTTATAACCGGCACTCTTGCAAAAATCGGAGATAAATTTGAAGTAAATGTACGAACAATAGATGTAAAAACCGGAAGCATAATAACCGGAAGCATAACCCAGATTGAAGAAAATGAAATTAGAATGCGCAGAGAAAAATCTATCTCATATCAAAATCCTAAACCAAGAATTATTCACGAGCAAATTAAAAATTCCTCCACTATAAAATCAAAACAACTTAGAGGCTGGGAAGAATGGCCGGGCTGGAACAATGGCTATGGAAATTATAAATATGATGGTAAAAAAATTTATCAATATCTTGTAAGTAGACAACAGGACGAGCTAGACTTTCCAAAAAATGGATATTATCCCGGTTTATTGCTTGCTAAAGAAATAAAAGGTAAGAAATGGACTATAGATGTAAAAGTCAACTATATTCTACCTACTGGCAGCGGCAGATGGTTTACTTTTTATATTTGGCTTGGAAACAAAAACATAAGACCATCAATCCATAGCAAAGATTTGCTTTTTAGATTAATTACTCAAAGATCCCTAGATTCAGGATGGAAAACAGATAGATTTTATATGGGAGCAAAATACAAAAAAGAAAATACTGGATTAGATATCCCAAAAGATGTATCTTTTCTAAAATTTGAAAGAAATGGAAATGTTTTCAAAGGTCTATATAGCCATGACGGTAAGAATTACATAGAAGCTTTCACAACAAAAGGTCCCAATTCAACAAAAAACATTACCCAAAAAATAGTCCTTGGTGGGCAAGCCTTTAACACATCTAAGTCAGTGGCAGAATACGAATATATAAAATTTAACGGTAAGCCTCTTTTCTAAAATCAACTGAAAGAATTTTTTATTTTCTCTTTTATATTTTTATCCCCTGCCCTTATTAGCTATTTCTTTAAATCATCTTTTATTTTTTAAGGAATTTACACACAAATCTTGATAGCTTTTTTTATTGAATTTTTGCAATAACCAAACTGATGCAAATCCTAGTAAGATAGGGTCTAATGGCAATCTGTACCTATCATATCCCTCCACCATAGAGGTCAAAAATAAAGTATAGACAATAATTGAGATCGGTATTAATATTAAAAATTTATTATGGCTATTTCTGTATAACAAAATTGCGCCAAAACTACTACAAAAACCAAATAAGATTAAAAGACCTATTCTATAGGTCATATTAAGAAGTATTATTTTCCATTCCATATTTTTAAATGCTACGGGAAGATGTGAAAAATTATGGTGCTTTTTACCGCGCAATAAATTAAATGTTTCTATCATAGAATTAGGTGAAGTAATAATATTCAATAAATTCCTGGAAAACCTTAGTCCAAATTGAACCGGATTTTTTAAAACGGTTTCTACTCCAATTTTCATTAATCCGGTACTGATAATTGGCATTGGTAAATCCATGGTTTTTCTTATCTTTGTCTCTGCTTCTAAAGGGAAAGGACTTTTACTAGAAGCTACTATATCCCTCATTTGGGCTAATACAGGATCTTTTTTATAATCTTCCTGCGTAGATAACTTAACCCAACGCTTAGTCGACCATAAAGTATTAACTCCCTGATTTAAATCCAAGCCAAAAAAACCAACCTTGGAAAAATTTCTACATGACCAAGGAACAAGCAAAAAAGAAACCCCTAATAAGAAAAAGACTATTAATTGCAATTTTTCCTTAATTTTAGATACAAATAATGGAGTTAACATGAGTATAGGCAGAATTAGCCAATAATATTTAAGTATTGGTCTAGTCATTATTGATAAACCTAAAAGTATGCCGAATAAAAAGAAAAATACTTTTGATCGTTTTTTTATAGCAATAATAGCTACAAATAGCATTAACGTGCTAAAAAAGGAAAAAACAGTATCATTTAACAATAAGACACTGTTATATATTGAATTGGAGTTAATTGACATTAAATAACCACTGCATACTGCCAAGGAATATGATCCAATTATATAGAAAATACTCATGCCAATTATAACTGTCAGTATGGAAAGAATAATATTTAATACCACTAATGAGTATTCGGTATTTACAACCCCAAAAACCTTTCCCAATCCGCTTATTATTAAATGAAATAGTGGCATTCTATAAGCATATGGCACAAGTTCATTAGTAACAGGATCTATTTCTGAAAAGGTCCCTGTTTTTGTAAGAATATCAGCAATTTGCAAATAGTTCTGTGTATCCGGCTCTATTTGCGGTCCCCATAAAAACAAAGGCAATAGACGAAAAAAAACAGTTATGGCCAATATAATAATAATATGCTTTGAAATTTTTTTATTTCTTAGAATGGACATTAGTTAATCACAAATTATCTTTTTTAATACATTCAAACACTAAATCAAAATACCAATGCCTTTTGAGAGAAACGACCTGAAAATGTTGTTCCAATATTGCGTGCCATTTTTTTGCGTTATACGAACTTATATGGTCATTATGCCACATTTTTCCAATTGTGGCTGACCATATAAACCATATCATTTTCCAAAAAATATTGTTGTCAGGACTAGTCATTATGAACTTGCCATTAGGCTTAAGAGCTTTTTTAATTTCCATAAGTGACTCATGCACATCCGGAATATGTTCAAGTATTTCCATTGCCACAATATTATTAAATTCTTCATCTTTAAAAATCCTGGACATGGCATCAATATTGCATTTTAAAAATTTATATGGACCATGGATATCTTTAATATCTATTCCTATAGAATTATCCACATCATTAAGAAACCTCAAAAATGCCTGATCAGGCATACATTCACAAGGTTTTCCACAACCAATGTCTAAAGTTTTTCCCTCAACCATAAAATTTCTAACTTTTTTATACCTACCGGAATGAAAAAGTATTCTAATACCGTTAAATGGAGACATCCGTTCCCAACCCAATCTAATCACTGTTTTGAGAGCTTTAAATATTTCACTTTTTGATATTTTTGATATTCCCAATTTTCTATCTCTAAACTTAATTGGAAATTCCCATATTGATAATGTTTCTTGATTTAATCTATAAAGCATTTCTATAAGGAAAGAGTAGCCTTCAGAAAGAATACGATCAAAATTAATATTCTTCAATGCTGATGTTTTATAACAACGGAAGCCGCCAGTGTAATCGGAAACTTTCATATTCAACATTACTTTTGTAAATAAATTGGCAAATCTTGATAAAAGCCTTCTGTAAAGAGGAGAGTTTATCAATTCACCGTCAAGCACATATTTGGAACCAATTACTACATCAAATTGTTTAGCTAATTCCATTATTTTAGGGAGATAAGATGGATCATGGGAAAAATCAGCATCCATAGTAATTACAAACTCAGCTCCTTTTTCAATGGCATATTTAATTCCGGTTATATGAGCTGTACCTAAACCAAGTTTTCCAGGGCGATGTATTGGATGAAGTCTTTCCCGGGTAAGTTTCATGCTATCAAGTAATTTACCTGTTCCATCAGGCGAATTATCATCAACAACCACAATTTCAACACCTATATTTAAGGAAAAAATTTCATCTACCAATCTGGCAATATTTTCTTTTTCATTGTAAGTTGGAATAATAATAAAAGCTTTCATATTTAATAGTTAGATGTATCTAGAATTTAGTTGAATTTTAATAAAACGAACACTATTTATTTTAATTTTTTTAAACCGACTCCGCAATAACTTTTCTTAAAAAAGTTAATTAAATACTTTAGCACCAGAAAGCCTTATTTACAAAAAAACAATCAATTATAAAAAATTAATACAACATTTCAATCCAACCTTTCTCACTCAATCTATTTTATCATTCTGTGATTCTAATTCCCGCATTTATTAGAGCCTTCTTTAAATCACTTTTATATTTATCACTCAAAGGCAAAAGAGGCAATCTTGGATTCGCCTCGCAAAAACCCATTAAATGCATGGCGTATTTTATTGGAATGGGATTTGTTTCAACAAAAAGATTTTTAATAAGAGGGAAAATATCTAAGTGAATTTTTTTGGCTTCATTAATTTTGCCATTGGCAAATAAATCGCACATTTGAGCCATTATATTAGGCAGTATATTGGCGGTAACCGATATCACACCTTTGGCGCAAATACTCATAAGAGGCAAGGTAAGGGCGTCATCTCCCGACATAATGGAAAAATCAGAATCTGTTAAAGCGGCTATTTCACTGGCTTGATCAAGATTACCCGAAGCCTCTTTAATACCTATTATATTTGAATATTTTTTACTTAAAGCCGCTACCGTGCCTGGAAGCATATTAATGCCCGTTCTGCCCGGTATATTATATAGAACAATAGATTGCTCCACACTTTCGGCTAAGGCGCCAAAATGGGCCATCATGCCCTCTTGAGTGGGCTTATTATAGTAAGGAACTATGGTTAGAAAACCGTCAACGCCAATATCTGAGGCTTTTTTTATCATATCAATAGATTTTGAAGTTGAATTAGTTCCAGTGCCGCATAAAATGGGTAATTTACCTTTTGCTTCTTCTACAACTATTTCTATAACTCTTAAATATTCTTCAAGTGATAATAAACTGGATTCGCCGGTGGAACCGCAAGGAACTATCCCCGATGTTTTACTTTCAAGATGAAAATTAACTATTTTTCTTAAAGCCCCTTCATCAATTTTATCATCCTTAAACGGCGTAATTATAGCTACAAAACTTCCCTTTAAATCAATCACATAACCTCCTTTAAATTTCCACACTTCCTTTAAAAACTTGTTTTGCCGGACCTTGAAGATATATATTTGAAATTTGCGTCAGGCTTTTATAATCAAACCAAACTTTAAATTTCTCGCCATTTTTAGCAATACAAACTATCGGAGGTTTAATATCCCGAATTGCAGCTATGGCTATCGCGCTGGCGGTAATTCCCGTCCCACAGGCAAGGGTTTCAGCTTCCACCCCTCTTTCATATGTTCTGACAAAAATCTTACCGGCTTTTAAAAAAACAAAATCCACATTAGTTCCTTTCTTGCCAAAAACCTTATTATGCCTAATCTGATTACCTAAAGAATCAACATCCAAAGTTTTGAGGTTTTTTACGGGAACAATAGCATGAGGAACGCCGGTATTTAAAAAATGAAGTTTTTTAATGGAAGCGGGATATATTCCGGAATAATTCAAATTTACTTTCTTCACCACGGGCATTTCAATTTTAATTTTTTCTTTTGCAATAACTTCAGCTGTAAGAACACCTTCTATTGTTTTAAGTTTGAACTCTTTCTTGCTTATAATCCCGTTCAAACTTGCCCACCAAACTGAACATCTGGCGCCATTACCACAAAAAGCCTCAGAGCCGTCAGAATTAAAATAGCGCATTTCAATTGTATCTTTTGATAGCTTCACGATATATAAAAGACCGTCAGCGCCTATGGAAGTTTGGCGCGCGCAAAGTTTTATCGCTAATTTTTTTAAATTTAATGTGGAATATCTTTTACCGAATAAAAGCACAAAATCATTACCCGCGCCTGACATTTTATAGAATTCAATTTTCATCATACCCGCTAAATCATCCTCAATTAAAAATAGATTATGTTCCTCGCTGTTACCCTATGCCTTGTTGCCTAATGGCCTTCTTTTTGCATTTTAATGGCTATTTGAGAAACAAAAGAATCTTTATCTTTTGAAATACCGCTTAAAATTTCATAACTCTCTTTTTTATTTCCGGTTTTTAATTTTACAATAGCCTTGGCCAAAAACGCCAGAGCATCTTCATTATTCTTTTCTGTTAGATGATTAATACCAGACAAAGCCTTATCATAACTGCCTGTCATAATGTTCAAAAATACAGTATATAATGCCAGATCCCGCCTGGCGGGAGATAATTTTTGAGCTTCCTTTATATAATTTAAAGATCTTGTATATTCCCCTTTGTGCATCCAAACTCTTGCCAAAATTAAATAAATTTCAGTGTCTCTTTTAAAATCATGGGCCGTATTATTAAATATAGATAAAACTTCTTCATACTTGCGAATCCGTATTAACGCTCTTGAATATTCTTTTATTAAATTTAAATCCTTATATTCATTCATATTTAAGGCATAGGAATAATTTTTTTTCGCTTT
>CAZHQC010000025.1:0-22513 GCA_964534135.1 uncultured Elusimicrobiaceae bacterium
TTTTTACACCTTAAGTTAGCCTTAAAAGTGGTCTGAATTTCCTAATCCATTATAGGAGTCTTTAATTTCTTGTCTTGTCACGGCTTTAAAATGGGTTAAAATTACATCACCAACATCCTTAAGCGATATAGTTCCGTCAAAATCGCAGACAAGAGCCCACTTGTTTTTTTTGTTTATGGTTTTGTTCTTTATAGTCATTTTTTATTAGCGCATTGCTCTTAAGAAAGTTTCTTCATCCTTAAGCGCAAGTTTCATATAAAGATTATGGTCTCTTTCAATGGCTATGGTAGTGGAGCGTCCGTTATAGGCATGTCCCGGATAGACTTGCGTATTATCGGGCAATTTCGATAATTCAACAAGGCTTTTTACCATTTCTTTGCCATCGGAACGAGGTAGATCAATTCTGCCGCAAGCGCTTATAAAAAGCGTGTCACCTGTAAAGAGATTTCCATCAAAAAGAAAACAGCATGAACCGGGGGTGTGTCCGGGGGTGTGAATAACAGATATCCTTTTATCGGCAAATTCCATTTCGCGTTTATCTTTTATAAATTCCGATTGTTCTTTAGGCGCTTCATACATAAAGGCATCTTCTTCATGGAAATAAACTTTTAAGTTTTTATCTTTCTTTAAAAAATAATCAACAGCATTTATATGGTCGGGATGCGCATGGGTAAGTAAGATGAAAGAAAGGTTTAAGGAATTTTTACTTAAGTATTTTTCTAACACTTCCGGTTCCCAGGCGGGATCTATTATAAAACAATTCTTTTCAGTTTCATCTGAAACAATATAGATAAAATTATCAAGCGGTCCAATTTTTATTTGTTCTATTTTTATACTCACCCTACCACCCACTTATGGCGCCTTATAGCGCCATCTGTATTTTTCTTTTGATTGTCCTTTGGACAATAAGTGGGTGGTAGGGTCATTTCTTTTTATCCTTTGGCGGGGAAAATCTGTATTCAAGCTCATTGGGTTTAATATAGCCATCTTTGCGCGCCATAGATTCCATATACTCATTATTTTTTATGAGCTTTAGTTTTAATTTTAATTCCTTATTTTCCGCTTGAAGCGCCAAATGGGTTTTCTGAAGGTTTTGTAATTCATTAAAATTATTTATGAGCGACCAGAATCCTTTATTAATGCCAAGGAAAAGAATAATAATCGCAATTATTATATATGTGAGGTTTTTTTTGCCTAATCTATTTAAGCTTGAATACCATATCTTTAGCATATTTCGCTTTTTTACCCAGCTCTTCTTCTATTCTTATGAGTTGGTTATATTTTGCAAGCCTTTCTGATCTGCAAGGTGCGCCGGTTTTTATAGCTCCGGCATTGACGGCAACCGCAAGATCAGCTATAAACGAATCTTCGGTTTCACCTGAACGGTGGGAGATAACAGTCGCATAATTTTTCTTATGCGCCATTTGTATAACCTCTATGGTTTCACTTAAGGAACCGATTTGATTGAGTTTAATAAGTATGGCATTGCCTACTTTTTCATCAAAGCCTCTTTGTAATCTTGTAGGGTTTGTCACAAATAAATCATCGCCGATAATAAGCGCTTTTTTTCCAAGTTGTTTGGTAAGGTGTTTCCAACCTTCCCAATCATCTTCAGCTAAAGGGTCTTCATAAGAAACTATGGGGAAATGTTTTCTCCAATCGGCATATTTTTCCGTCATGCGTTTATAGGTCAGATTTTGCGATTCAAAAACATAGCTGCCGTTTGTATAGAATTCATTAGCGGCGGAATCAAAACCTATTTTGATTTCCTTGAAAGTATAACCGGCTTCTTTTATCGCGTCAGCGATGGTTTCTATTACGGCTTCATGAGTAAATATTTTAGGAGCAAAGCCACCTTCATCGCCTACGGATATCGTATAGCCGCCTTTTGAAAGTATCTTTTTCAAGGTATGGTACACTTCAGCGCCCATTTTCATTGCTTGAGCGAAATTGTTCGCTCCAACCGGCATTATCATGAATTCTTGAATATTGATACCGCTATCAGCATGTTTACCGCCATTGACAATATTAAACATGGGAGTGGGAATTACAAAGCCTTTTTGTTTTAATGAAAATGTTTTTCGTATATAAGAGTAAAGCGGCAGCTTATAGGCATTCGCGGAAGCTCTGGCTATGGCCATTGAAACTGAGAGAATGGAATTGGCGCCAAGTTTTGTTTTTAAAGAAGTTCCGTCTATTTCATTCATTATGTCATCTATATTTTGTTGCTGGTCGGCTTTGAGTCCCACTATTTCAGGTAAAATGCGTTTGGTTACATTTTCAACCGCTTTAGATACTCCCTTTCCCATAAATCTTTTACCGCCATCTCGAAGCTCCAGGGCTTCATGAGATCCTGTGGAAGCGCCGCTTGGAACTGCCGCTCTTCCAAAAGAGCCGTCTGCGAGATAAACATCTGTTTCAACGGTGGGAAAGCCTCTGGAATCAAGGATTTCTCTAGATATTATTTTCTTAATTTTTGTGTCCATAGTGTGGGTTCTCCTAAGGTTTTAAACTGGGGAATGACTTTTAAAATTTACCGCTAATTATTTTCTTTCCCGCATTTACAAAGCTCAATAACTTAGAGTTGGTTTGGGCTTCTGCATAAATTCGCACAACGGGTTCGGTGCCGGATGGTCTTAAGCCAAGCCAGCTTCCGTCTTTCATTATAAACTTAAAACCATCTACATCGTTTATTCTCCAGACAGGAAATCCCGCTATATTAAGAGGTGGTTTCAGAGAAAGTCTTTCATTAATTCTTTCTATGTTTTCTTTTTCATTTAAGCTCAGATTTAATCTTATATTTAGGAAGGGGCCTACTTTTTTGTAAAGCTCATCCAAAAGTTTTTTCAAGGGTTTTTTTTCATAAGCTACCATTTCGGTTATCAGTAAGCAGGCGAGAACTCCGTCTTTTTCCGGAACATGACCCATTATGGACATGCCGGCTGACTCTTCTCCGCCTATCAAATATTCTCCGGTTTTAAGTAAGTCGCCTATATACTTGAAACCTACCGGCGTTTCTCTTGTTTCAAGACCGTGATATTTACCTATCGCGTCAACAAAATGTGATGTCATAACGCTGCGGCAAATTTTACCTTTCATGCCTTTATTTTTGACAAGGTGATGAAGTATAAGGCCCAAAATCATATTAGGTGCGATCCAAGTTCCATCCGAATCTATAATGCCGTATCTGTCAGCATCGCCGTCACAAGCGAGTCCAAGATGAAGTTTATTCTTTTTTACGGTTTTTTGCAGTTCCTTAAGATTCTCTTCATCTGTATCGGGAGAATGACCGCCAAATAAAACATCTCGTTCTTCTCTTAACCCAATTACCTTTACTCCCATTTTTTCAAGAGCAGGCCTAAGATAAGTTTTGGCTGTGCCATGGACTGAGTCCGCGGCAATGCGGAGTTTAGCTTTTTTTATTATATTTTGATTGAGCAAAGAATAAATTTGATTAAAATAATTTTGATGAAAATCCAAAACTTTTATTGTGTGAGAGGATATACCTTGTTCAAAGGGTAATCGCTTATCAACTTCAGCGATTGTCAAAGAATTTATTTTCTTTTCAATATCAGCGGTTATTTCAGGTATAGCCGGACCGCCCCAGAAAGGTGTCCATTTAAAACCATTATATTCTGCCGGATTATGGCTTGCCGTTATTGTAACTCCGCCTATGGCATTACTGGTCATTACCTGCCAGGCTATGGTGGGAGTGGGAACTTGAGAATCAGAGAAAATAACTGTTATATTTTCAATAGCGAAAACCTCTGCTACGGCTTGCGCGTATTCTTCAGACAAATATCTTGTATCATAACCCACAACTATACACGGTTTACTAGGAACTTTTCTGCCATGTTCTTTAAGGTACAGTAAGTATTCATTACCTTTAAAACCATATATTTTGTGTGTTTTTACATGGGTGGCGACAGCATGCGCCACTCTGCGTAAATTATTAAAACTGAATTCTGCTCCAATTACAGCTCTCCAGCCTGAGGTTCCGAACTTTATATTTATATGACTCATAGATAATGAAATATAGCAAAAAATAAACGATAAGTCCAAATAAAACTACAGATAAAGGTGGATAGTGTTGCAAAAGAGTAAGGCACGCTATCAAAAACGAGCGCATTCTGCTAACAGTTTTCCGCTGTGTTGTTTCACGTTTATATAGTAAAATAAATTTATTACATGAAAAAACTGATTATTACATTAATGGCTTTCTCTTTTTTTGCTTGTTCCAGTAATAAAGAGTATAAAGCTTCGCTTATGGAAATAGGCAAACCCGCTCCTAATTTGATTCTTAAAGAAATTATTCAACCCAAAGAGGAAAAATTTGAGGATTGGCAACAGTTTAAAGGAGAGTTTGTAATTCTTTCATTCTTTGCTTCATGGCTGGATAATAGTTGTGAGGGGATAATGATATTAAACGATTTACATACTGAATTTAAGCATGATTCAATTGTTTTCATAGCTGTTACGGATGAAAGTAAAAGTGAAATTAGAAAGTTCACGAGGAGTAATAATATAGAAGGCTGGCTTGGTGTGAAAGTACCGGCGGAAAGTTTTAAAAATTTCAGAGTTTATGATAGGCCAATGAGTGTTTTGATAAGCAGCAATGGTATTGTCACAGCTTTTATGGATACTAATGATTTAAATAGCGATATTGTATGGAAATTTATTGGTCAGGACGAGGCTAAAGATGACCTTACCACCTCCTCAGGTCGCAAGGCGGCCTCAATAGAAGAGCAATCAAAGATTGCTGAAGAGGTGTGGTAAGGTGAATAGACTTTCAACCAAGTCAACGACTTATTTGATAGATGGTTGTAATCTTATAAGAAGCGCTTGGAATCAAAATCCATTCTTTGATTTTAAGGAAGCGGAAGCGGAATTTTTTGAGTGGCTTGAAAATGTTTGCGATATTGATGATTTAGAAGATTCAACTTTCCGAATTATTATGGATGGGGGCTATAGACCGATTAAACATATCCTTAATCCGGCAGTGAATATAGTTTATACAGATGATGGCAGCGCGGATGATTGGATAGTAGAGCGGGCTTATTATTTTAAGAGCAAAAATATAAGAGCAGTTGCTATAACTTCAGATAGGGAATTAACCGAAAGGCTTAAAGCTGATGGAACAAATTGCGTGTCCTGTAAAAAATTTATATTAGTTTGCAATAAAACCATGCAGGAACAAAATAAAAATTCAAAATGAAGCTTTTGTGTCTTAACTGTTTATGGCATAAAAGCGGAATCCCTCCGAAGCCTTCTTGTCCTTTCGACTTGTCCTTCCGAAGCTTGTCAGCGTAGGAGGAAGCTTTTTAGCGAAGAGGGAGGCGAAGGGGGATAGAAATATTCTTCTACTCTTTTTCAATATGCCAAGGTTTATCATCCGAAGTATCATGGTTTACTTTGCGGTCACAAGTTTCCTTCACATTACGCGCTATTTGTTTTATTTCCGACACATTAAAAGGTTTGGTTAAATAACCGGTAGCTCCCATTTGTATTGTCTTGAGAGCAATATTTATATTGTCTTCCCTTGTGAGTATCCAAATTGTAGCCAGTATTTTAGTTGTTTTGATAAGCTCTAAAACATCAAGGCCTGACAAACCGGGCATTGAAATATCCAGAAAAACCAGAATAGGTCGTTCTTGTTTCAGTATTTCTACGGCTTCTTTTCCTTCCGAGGCTGTGAATACTAAAAAATCTTCAGACAAAATTGTTTTAAGAGATTCTCGTATGGATTTTTCATCATCCACTATTAATATTTTGTATTTCATTTATGTCCCCCGACATGCAGTAATGGAAATTATTTTTATATACGCCTAAATATTAGAATGGTTTTTTTTATCCCCTCAAATAATCCCTATAAATATTTTACTTTTTATAGCGAAAGAATTCAAAATTTTTTTGATTTTTGTGAGTATCAAAAAAGCACAAGGACACTTTTTGGACAGTTTATAAGTGTATATTTATAAATTTTCAAGCAAAGATTTTAAAAATTAGATAAAATAGTACAGGTAAAGCAAAAGTAATTTTAATTTTGCTTGAAGTATGGGCTGGTGGCGGAATTGGTAGACGCGACGGACTTAAAATCCGTTGGCCGCAAGGCTGTGCGGGTTCGAGTCCCGCCCTGCCCAGTTCTTTTGTTCTTGTTAGAAAGAATTGGGCATGGGAATAGTCAACTGATGCGCTCATCGCTTTTTTTATAGCCTGTGACTGAAGTTGGTCTCTTATATTTTAGGAAGCAAAATATTTCGAGGTATTAATGTCAATCGTTCCTGAAGGTGTTAAACTTATTATTATAGGTGTTATTCTTGCCACTAGTGGTTGGATTACCGCGTTTTGGTTTAAATGGGTGGGGCTTCCAATTTTTATTTTAGCCTTTCTCTTTACTTGTTTTTCACTTTATTTTTTCAGAGATCCCAAGAGAGAGAGAACTTTTCCTCCCGGTGATATAGCTTGTCCCGCTGATGGAACCGTGCTTAGTGTGGGACCTGAAGGTAATTCTGATATTACGGTAATTAGAATCTTTCTTTCAATTTTTAATGTTCATCTTCAACGTTCTCCCGTAGATGGTAAAATATTAAGCAATGAGTTTATTAAAGGAAAATTTGCCGTGGCTTATAAACCCGAAGCTTCCGTAAATCAAAGGAATAAAATAAAAATAGTTGCCACTGACGGCAAGATAATAGAAGTTGAACAGATTACGGGCGCTATAGCCAGACGTATAGCTTCTTATGTTAAAAAGGATCAAGAAGTTAAAGCCGGCGAGAAGATAGGTATGATTTATTTTGGTTCGCAGGTGGCTCTTTATTTGCCCAGCAGTGTTAAAGTTTTAGTTAAGTCGGGAGATAAAGTTCAAGCTGGTGAAACCACGATAGCCTTGTGGTAATTCTTTAATATGACCGAAGAAACAAAAGACGACAAAAAAAGAATTTCAATTGAGAAATTGAAAAAGACCGGAATTATTATTATTCCTTCTTTGTTTACAATTGCCAATATGGCCTTTGGTTTTTTTTCCATAATTGCAGCTTCAAATAGAAATTTCACACTCGCCGCTTGGTTTATTATAGCGGCAATTTTAATGGATATGCTTGACGGCAGAGTGGCCAGACTTCTTCATGGCGAAAGCTCTTTTGGCGTAGAGATAGATTCTCTTTCAGATTGGATGAGCTTTGGTATTGCTCCCGCCTATTTGTTATATGCTTTTGTTATTAAGGATTATGGCTTTTGGGGTTATCCCGTAGCTTTTTTTTATACCCTCTGCGGAGCTTTGCGTTTGGCAAAATATAATTTAAAGGCTCATTTTGGCGCTGAGGGAGAAGGCGGAGATTGTTTTAAAGGTTTGCCTATACCGGGAGCTGCCGGAATACTTGCTTCTTTTGTTCTTACTTATAGCATGCTTGAAGTTAGCGGTAGTGTGAGGAATATAAACTGGATTATGCATCAAATGCCATTCATCTACGGCGTGATTCCTTTTGTTATGATAGGTTTGTCTCTTTTAATGCTTTCATCTGTGCCGTATGGCGCTTTTAAAAAAAAGAATGTTGTTAAACCTCGTTCCATAAGAAGATTATTTTTTATTTTAACCGTTATTGTATTGATAATAGCGTATCCTCAGAATGCTTTGTTTTTCTTCTTTTCACTTTATGCCGCTTCCGGCATATTTATGCTTCTCTTTAGAAGACTTTCTTCTCTTAGAAGTAGCAATAAATTAGAAAGCAGTAAGTAATAAGCGGAAATTTACGCGCTCTATTCTCCCTTCCATACGCAATTAATGCAAGATATACTAAACTACTAATGTCGTATCTTTTTTATGAGGATGATGTTTTTATCTCGTCGAGGATGGCGCAATTCAGTTATTTTCAAAGTTGAGATATTTTTAAGGGTCTTAATAAAAGTAGTTTGGTTTTCTTCTATTTCTTTATTGTTGTTTTGCGTCGCTGCTTCTTTGACTTTTTTGCTTCCTGTGAAATAGTTTTTTGGCAGAGAAGGACTTTTGGTTTTACCTAAATATGCCGCCGCCCATAAGGGAATAAAGTTTTTTGTCCTATATGGAAGTCGCCATACATAAAATTCAATCCTTTGATGTTTTATTATTTTTCCATAACTTAAATCCTGAAGTTTTTTATTAAGATGATATTTTATTGCCGGGGGAAAATGCTTGGAGTTTTTGCCTGCGATTAAATCTTTAACTGTTAAAAAAAAGGATTTTTTGAAATTTGTAGTAAGATTATGCCAATTTAATTCGGTCATTATATCGGCAATTTCACCTTGCTTGGCGGAAAAAATAAAATCTATTTCCAGATTTTCTTTTCGTTTTGCTTTATCCGTATATAAAGGCAATTCAGGAAGTATAGTTTTAATTGAAATTATTGTTTTTTCATCTAAAGGAGTTTTTACCAAATCACCCATTTCCCAGAAAAGCCAGCCCGCCGCTGATGCGGAGGTTTTGCAGAGTAGCAATAATAATAAAAATATTTTTAGCATATTAGTTCTTTCTTGGAAATAAGGGCGGTAATTTTTGATTTTCAGGATTATCGGATTTAACCTTGCCGACCCCCAGATACATCTGCATCTGAGTGGAAGTGTTTGGCATAAAGGGATAAATCCAGCCCGCTATAAGTCTTAAACACCATACATTATCTTTTAAAAATAATTTTGCTTTTTCCAGATCGGTTTTTGCCATGGCCCAAGGTTTTTGAGAATCAATCTCTTTGTTTAATATTGATACCGCTTCCCATATTTTATTTAGGGCATCGCCAAATTGAAGGTTATTTATTTTTTCATCGATATAAGCGGTGTTGGCGCTGAGTTTTTCAAATAAAACCGAATTTTCCGGTTTCTCCGGCATTTCTTTTTCCAGATATTTATTTGCCAGATTCATTATTCTGGAAAAAAGATTTCCAAGATCATTAGCTAAATCGGCATTATATCTTCGCTTCAAAGATTCAAAAGAAAAATCTCCGTCTTGGCCAAAGGGGACTTCCCTGAAGAGAAAATATCTTAATGAATCCAAGCCATATTCTTCCGTCATGTCCGTGGGATTAACGAAATTTCCTTTTGATTTTGACATTTTTTCGCCGTTTACCGTCCACCAACCGTGAGCATAAATTTTCTTCGGCAAGGGAATATCCATAGCCATTAAAACGGCGGGCCATATAATGGCGTGAAATCTATAAATTTCCTTGCCCACAAGATGCACATCCGCCGGCCAAACACTTTCAAATTTTTTAAGTTTTTCAGGGTCATTTTTTTCTACTTGATAACCGGCGCCGGTTATATAATTTAGAAGGGCGTCAAACCAGACATAGATGGTATGATTGGGATTAGATTTTACAGGTATGCCCCAAGATACTTTGGTTCTTGAAAACGAGGTGTCTTTAAGGCCTGACTTTACGAAATTTATTATTTCTTTTGAGCGATTTTTTGGGGAAAGAAATTCAGGATTGTTTTTATAATGCTTAAGGAGCCGGTCTTCATACTTTGATAATTTAAAGAAGTAGCTTTCTTCTTTAATATGTTCAACTTTCTTTTTGTGGATGGGACAATTTCCATTAACAAGCTCGCTTTCATCATAAAAATTTTCACATTTAGGGCAATAAAGGCCTTCATAATTTCCAAGATAAATATCGCCTGTTTTAATGAGATGTTCAAAGATTAACTGAACTTGTTTTTCATGGTCGGGGTCTGTAGTTCTGATAAAATTATCATGGATTATATTTAAATCCTGCCACATTTTTTTGAATTCATAACAAAGCTTATCTACCCATTGTTTGGGCTTTACATTATTAAGCTGGGCTGTTTTTTCAATGTTTGAGCCATGTTCATCCGTGCCTGTTTGAAAAAAAACCTTTTCGCCTTTAGATCTTTTATGTCTTGAAACAATATCGGCCGCAAGCGTGGTATAAGCATGGCCTATATGGGGGTTCGCGTTTAAATAGTAAAGCGGGGATGTTATATAAAAAGTGTTTTTCTTTGTCATAGCGCGTATTCTCCTAAAAAACCACTATGTGGTTTTTTACCCTCAGTAGATAGATTGCACCGCCTGATAGGCATAGCCTCTAATACGGTACTGCCATAGGCTTGTACTATTTCCAGTGATTATCCCGCCATGCGGGACACTGGGAATGGTCGTCTGAGAGCATAGCTTTTGATACGACACCCAGCATAGCCTTGAAATCTCCAGAGGGTTATAATTCCACTTTATGTGTTTTACTGTTGCACTTATGTACTGTCATGCTGTCTAGCTGCCCAGCAGCCCAGCAGTATGTTTTTATTCGTGATATTTTTTCATAAAGCCTAAAGTTATTCCATGCTTAAAACATTCACTGGCGACCAGCTCCAATATGGGAGTCGGCATAACGTTTTGGTTGAGAAAGCCTTTTAGCTTTAGGGTCTTTTGTATGAGATTTTTTAATTCGTTTTTTTGATGCGCATCATTACTGGTTATCCATTTTTGATGGGTTTTAGTCAAAAGAATATTTAGTATCAGCCGAGCTTCTTTTCTTGCGGAAAAACTGTCTTTTGGCAATGTGGCTGAAATTTTAAAAGGATAAATAGGGCTGGAGGTATCAAGTTTTTCAAGTTTTTTCATAATCTTTTTCATATCTTCAGCTGTTTTTACAGAACCTCCTGAGAAGCGGCTTAAAAGATCCGCCTCATCCAAAGAAATATTATTTCTTGCCAATATTTCTTCTACATTTTCATTTGAAAGAGGACCGAATTGTATTACATGGCAGCGGGACAATACGGTAGGTAAAAAAGTATTCTTTTGTGAGGATATTAAAATGATAAAAGTGTTTTTTGGCGGTTCTTCCAAAAGCTTTAACATGGCATTTTGAGCTGCTATTATAAGGGTATCGGCATCATTAATAATAAATACTTTATGTTTTGAAAGTAAGGGCTTTTTATAAGCGTATTTTGAGAATTCTCTTACGGTATCTATTTTTAAACTTTGTTGTTCTTTTATATCTTTATTAAGCAGAAACGCCTGAAAGGCGAAATCTATTATTCTTACATCCGGATGCGCGCCGCGCTCAATTTGTTTGCAGGAAGGACAAGTATTACAAGGTTTTATTTTATCTATATCTGATTTTTTTTCACTCGGGCTTTCGTCTTGGAAGAGGTTGAGAGAGGAGTCTTCTTCTTGTTCAGTTTCATGAGTGCAGTTTATGCTTTTGGCAAATTCCTTGGCGGCAATAAATTTCCCCACACCTTCCAGGCCATTAAAAATTATAGCCGGGGGAACTCTCTTAGACAAGAGAAGAGTTTTTAAATGGTTTAAAACATTTTTATGGCCTAAAAGTTTGTTTGAGTACATGATTAGTTAACTAGATAATTTATGCTTTGCTTTTTTTCTTTTTTTAACATTCTTTATTGCGGGGGAGAGTTTAGTTTTTGTTTTTATGCCATTCCTTCCCAAAACTAAGGATTTATTTTGTGGTTTTTTTCTTTTTTTGCCACTCTTGCCTGTTATGGAATTTAGTATTTCAGTATGGTGCTGTAGTTCAGTTTGAATAGCTTCTATCGAGTTTGTGGCGTTTATTTTTATGACCCCGGGTTTTTTTGAAAGTATTTTATAAGCCTTGTTTACCCGTTTTCTAAAGTTTGATGAGGCGCTTTCAATTCTATCTACTCCGAGAATCTTTTCGGCTAAGCGTTCTCTCTCATTGAAAATTCTATCGGGTATATTTAAAATTATGGTGATAGCCGGTTTTAGGCCGTTAGTAGCTACCTTGTTTAGGGTCTCCACAGTTTTTATGGGAAGTTTTCTCCCATAGCCCTGATAGGCAATGCTGGCCAGCGTGAATCTATCTGAAATTACCACATAACCTTTTTTAAGCGCGGGCATTATTATGTCACTTGTATGTTGAGCCCTAGCGGCTTCATAAAGGAAAAGTTCAGATAGAGAGGATATTGTATTATGAGGGTCAAGGAGAATTTTTCGTATATTCTCTGATAGTTTAGTTCCGCCCGGCTCTCTAGTTAAAACAACTTTGCGTCCTTTTTTTTCAAACCATTTTTTTAAAAGTTTGGCTTGTGTGGATTTACCTGATCTGTCAGGGCCTTCAAAAACTATAAAAATACCTTTTTTTCTCATATAAGTTAATATTCTATTATTTTTAAAAGACGGGGTCTACTGAAAAACAAATTGTGGCAGACTTTTTGTAACATCAAGTTTTTGTAGCGGCAGCGCCTTGCGCTGCTTAATTGGCGGCATAAGATGCCGCAGCTACAAGGATCTAAAAAGGCCGCTAAACTTGTGGCTTATCGGCCTTTTTGTAATTTATTACTTGTGACCTGTGTCCTGCAGCCTGTGACCTAAAAAAGCTTTGCTTTTTTTAAGAACATTCGGAATAACCGCAATCGTGACATGTCGGTCCCGAGCAGCCCGATTCATAGCTGACATTTGAAGAATAACATTTAGGGCAATAGGAGGTTTTTGATACTTCCCATAATTCCAGTTTATCTTTCTTCTCATCTGAATTTATCCAGCCCGTTCTTTTAAGATGGCTTCTCAGGGCTATGGAGATGGCGTGAGCTATGGAATTTACTCTGTTTTCTCCAAAACCTACAGGTCTGTCTCCTTTGACGGAATTGAGATGTTTAATGATGTTTATGGGTTCCCCGCCTTCTTCAAAATATTTAGACATTAATATTCCTATCAAAGCTGTAAGACCGCTTATCTCAGTTCCAAGAGGGGGAATATTTGTGAATACTTGATAGGGGCCATGCTCATTAAAATTTATATGCATATGGAGCGGGCCATAACCTGTTTTGATTTGAAAATATTCAGACGAGACACCGAAAGAGCGATAGGAAGCTTTTCTCTTTGCTTTGCTTGTAGCAGTTTGAGCCGATATATTTAAAACCTGCTGTGTTTTACAGCCGTCTCTATAGACGGTTAAGCCTTTACAGCCAAGTTTATGGGCAAGCATATAGCAGCTTTCCACATCTTCAATTTTAGCATTAGTCGGCATATTTATTGTTTTTGATACCGCATTATCAATATGCTTTTGGAAAGCGCCTTGAATTTTTATGTGATTTTCAATGCTAACATCATGCGCTGTGGGAAATAAATCTTGTATTTTCTTTGGTATTTCATCAATGCCTCTTACCGCTTTATGATTTTTTTCCACTTTGTCCAAAAGAGTTTTTTCATCAAGCCCAAAGAAATAATTTTTTTTGGCTATTTCTTTAAAAAGAGAATTAACTTCAAAAAAAGTATCTTTTCTCTCAGGCGCTTTACCGTTTTTGAGAGCATCAAGAGCTTTTGCATTATAACGCGTATAAGCTATGGCAAAGAACGGTTCTATGCCTGAGCCTTGAAGGCCGGCAGCGATGGCTATGGTGCCCGTAGGCGCTATGGTGGTTCTGGAAGCATTTCTTGGTCTTACAGAATTTCCCGTATAATATTTGCCGGTGGAATCATAGATGGAGTTTTTCCAATTGGGAAAAATTCCTCTTTCTTTAGCTAAGTCGCAGGAGCATTCCATAGCTTTTTTATTAATAAAGCCCATTATCTCTTCAGCTTTTTTAATACCTTGATGGCTATCATAGGGGATGCCCATTTTTACCATGGTTTCAGCCCAGCCCATAATACCAAGGCCGATTTTTCTATTCTGTTTTACTATTTTTTCTATTTCAACCAAGGGATAATTGTTTATTTCTATAACATTGTCCAAGAATCTGATGGATGTTTCTATCGTTTTTTCCAATCTTGCATAATCCAGTTCGCCTCTGGTAATTTCGCCCGTTACAAAATTCGAAAGATTTATGGAGCCAAGATTGCAGGATTCCCATGGCAGAAGAGGTTGCTCTCCGCAAGGGTTTGTGCTTTCTATTGTGCCAACGGCAGGAGTTGGATTGCCCATGTTTATTTCATCCATGAAAATTATGCCGGGATCGCCCGAGGTCCAGGCTGATTCCACCATCATATTAAAAATTTCTTTGGCGTTTTCAGTTCCAACCGCTTTTTTTGAATGAGGATTGATAATGTCGTAGGTAGAATTTGTTTCAACCGCTTTCATAAATTTGCTGTCGATAGCAACGGAAATATTAAAATTTTCCATTGTTTTGTTTTTTGTTTTCATGGTTATGAATTCTTTTATTTCAGGATGCCAATAGGGAAGAATGCCCATATTCGCTCCTCTTCTTGTGCCGCCTTGCTTAATAACATCGGTCATTTTGTCGAAGAGTTGCATAAAGGATAAAGCGCCTGAGGCTACACCGTTTGTTTTCTTTACTTTATCGCCTTTGGGTCTTAATCTTTCAAATGAAAAACCGGTGCCACCGCCGCTTTTTTGTATCAAGCTTTGCGCCGTAAGAGCTTTTGCTATTCCTTCCATTGAATCGGGAACAGGCAGGACATAGCAAGCGGATAATTGCTGAAGTTCTCTGCCTGCATTCATAAGGGTTGGAGAATTAGGGAGAAAATCAAAATTAGCCATAGTATTATAAAATTCAGTTTTTTTAGCGTCCACTAAGGTTTTTGCTTCTTCTTCAGTCTCATATATTTTTTTAAGGTTATTCATGAATTTAACAAAGTTTTTTTCTCTGTCCGAAACTTCTCCTAGGTCTTCATGAAATAAAATTGTTTTATTTGATCTTTCTTCATCATAATTGGTTTCCGTTATTCTCGCTTTTACATCTTTAAGCATACCCCAGCTTTCCGCTTTAGGGTGAAAAATGATTTCAGATAAAGCTATATTGCTTGATACTCTTTCGAAAAGTTCTTCAACGGTTTTCTCGTCTTTTAGATATTTGTCTTTTATCACTTTGCTTTGATTCTCACTGATGGCGATGGCTTTTTTTTCAAGTGTCATATTCTTCATTCTGTAAGACTCCCTAAGTGTATTTTTTATTTTTTTCCCCAATTCCTTCTTCAAAAAAATTTAGAGGTGGGTGGGGCTTAAATCGCCCGTTCCGCTAAAAGCGGAATAACTAATTTGAAGAAGTTTTTATGGAACATCTATAATTTACAAATTCTCTAAAATGCTTGTCAAATTTTTTTGAAGAAGTTATAAAAAGCTTGACAAATGGAAAAAAACGTGACCTTCTGGGGCTAACAATATATAGAAATACAAGAAGGGTGAAAGAGAAATTAAAGAGGCGTAAAATTGGTATAATTAACCTATGCTGTCATTGGGTGTGGGCCATGAATAAAGGTAAAAAAAATACATTAAATTTAGAACTTAAAAATTCTTTGGATTTGAAAGTTAATCTGCGGTTTTTTAATATTTTAAGCTCCGGAGAGAATGATATTCTGGAAATGGTAGACTTTATAATGTGGAATATATAATAGTGAGTTTTCGCTTATGTGGAACGGCAAGAAAGACGGTAGTATCGCGACAATGTAATTCTGCAACATGCCACCAATGAATTTTGGTCGTTCGTACAAGACTATGTCAGTGCTGTATCAAAGGCTATGCCTATCAGACAGCGAGGCTCACGACATCTGATGAAGCAAAGCTTCGTTGTTCCACCGAAAGGTTCATTGTTCCAACCATATCTCCCTGATACGACACCCGCCAGAGACTTGTGAATGTTACGCCTTTACGTCCAATATCATGCCTTAGGCAGACCCGCCGATGCTGTGTGACAGGAATTGGGCAACTACATAAGTTGCTAAACTTTTTTGTTGCGATAGTAGTGTGGCAAAATCGGGAATTTATATTTATCAGTTTAAAGTCGGAAGAAGTATTATAATGGCGCAATGGTTCTTGCAAAATAAATTTTCATTTATAGGTAATAATTATGAAACATAGAAAAGCTAAAATTAAGTCTGTGTTACTAAAATTTGGAAAGCTCCCAATAATGGGTTGTCTTCTTTCTTTAAGGTGTTATTATGACTTCTATAAATGCGAAATCCGCTTTTCTTGATATTGGTTATGGAGCTCGTCCTGTTGCCATAAACGATGATATTAATGCGATACACACTAATCCAGCAGGACTTGCTTTTATAGCTAATCCTGAGATGTCAGCTCTTTATGGCCGTATGTATGATGGCCTTAGTGATGATGGTGAGATAGGCCAAAGTTACTTTGGCTTTGCATCTCCCGTAAAAAAATATATTCCCGGCGCTTTAGGTTTTAGTTGGGAAGAGCTTAGTCTTACTGAAGCTTATTTTGAATCAAGTTTTACTCTTTCCTACGGAACTGAAGTTTATAAAAATATGTTTGGTGGTATTGAAATTCAAATGGTGATTAGTAAGGAACTTGAAAAGTCAAAAAAAGATGTTCAGATTTTTAAAAATAGGGTTTCAAAACTTGAAAAAAAACTTATCGGTAAAAAGGCCGTTAAGAAAAAATCCGCCGCAAGCGCGATTCAAAAAATTGGCGAAAAGAAAGTTTATGTGGTTGAAAGCGGCGATACATTGCGAAGCGTGGCTAAAAAAGTCTAGGGCGATTCTTCAAAATGGATTAAAATATATAAAGCCAATTTAAATAGCGTAGGCAGAAGCGGAAGAATAAAACAAGGACAGATATTGATAGCTTCAAAGTAATCTTTGATCTAAGGAAAAAAATCATGGCAAACCAATGGGAAGAATCTAATTTTAACGAACAAGCTATAGGCGATATTGAAACCGCCAAGCTTGCTTTGAGATGGGCTTTGGATAAAATCAAAGGTCTTCAAGAAGATGATTTAAAGGCTAAACAGAATGTGCAGGAAAAAAGCAGTCAGATTACTTTTTTGGAAAATCAGCTTAAAACTAAAAATGCGGAACTCGAAAAATTGCTTTCTTCTCATGATGAAGAAATGAAATCAAGTCAATCGTCCCTGGAATATCAATTTAAAGCTAAACTTGAGCGTTTATCCGAGCGGGAAAAAGAAGTTGAAGATAGAATAGTTCGCCAAGAAAATGAATTTAAAAATAAAGAGTCCAAATTGCTTGCGGATTATCAAAAAAAATCCGATGAGCTTCGCGGTCGCTGGTCCAATATAGAATCTGAATTATGGCAATTGCGCCAAGAACAAATTCTCAAACAGCAGGAATTTGAAAAAATTTACGGCGGTAAGCTAGAAGATGAGAAACATAATTTATCGAAAGAGACGGAAATAATCAAAGCAAGCCTTGAAAAAAATTATGACATAAAACTTCATGAATTGGAGAAGCGAGAACATACCTTAAGTGAAGAACTTAAAAAACAGGAAGCTGTTTTTAAGTGGGCTAAAGATAGTTGGCAGAAAGATGCCGATGAAAGAGAGAAGAAGCTTAAGGTAAAAGAATTGGATGTGGATAAGAAACTTTTGGAGAAAAATCAGACAATAGATGATTTAAAAGTCAGGAATGAATTATTTGAAAAACAGATTAACGATTTGCCTGAGTCGTTAAAAAAACGGGATGATGATATTGACAGATATCGCAATTCCCTTGAAAGTCTTGAGGGTGTTATTAAGACTCTTGAGGAAGAGAAAAGAAATTTAAAAGAGTCTTATGAAGATAAGAATGGCTCTTTGAGTAATTCTCTTGATATTGAGAGGTCTCATTATAAAGATTTGGAAATTGAAATACCAAAAAGGCTCAAAATAGCCATAGAACATGAAAGAGCCCGTTTGCATGATAAATTAAGTGAGATAGAGTATAGCTATAAGGAAGATGTCCGTAAGAAACAGGAAGAAGTGGATTATTTAAGCAAGAATTTAAAAACTTTTGAAGGCATAATAAAGATTCTTCAAGATGAAAGAAATAATTTTTCCCAGAAAATAGAAAAACTCCAAGCTCAACGCGAGATTAAAAATGATGAACATTCTTTCCGCGAAAAACAGCTGCAATCTGAATTTGAAATAAAGCTTAAAGTGGAACTTGAAAAAAACATGCAAGGCTTAATGCATGAAATTGATACGGCGCAAAGAATTTATTCCGATAATTTAAAACTTAAGGTTGAAGAAATAGCTCACCTTAGAAAAGAGCTTGAAATCCTTTCCGCTGATAAAATAATTTTAAAAGATCAAGTGTCTGAAATGCGCAGAAATATGGATGCGCTTAATGAAAGGCATGAAGGTGATGTGCGTTCTGTTAAGACAAAGGAAAAGGACGACTATAAAACAAATCTCTCCGCGAAAACGGAGGATATGGAGAGAACCTATAATGCTGAAAAAACTAAGTTTCAGGTGGATTTTGAACGACAGCTTGGTAATATAAATATAATTCTGTCAAAAAGGGAAGAAGAGATTTCTCGATTTAAACTTAATTTACAGAAAAGTGAAGAGGAAAAGAAAATTTTGATTTTTGAAGAAAGGCAAAAGGCTAAATCTGATTTGGCTTTGCAGGAAAAAACTTTTCAGGATACCGTAAGGCTTTATGAAGACAAGATTATTCAATTGTCTAAAAACATAGAATCGGTCAGACTTGAAAAAGAAGAGATGCTTTTGCTTGATCGCGATAGAATGGAAAAAATTTATACTGGTAAAGAAAAAGACCTTGATGAAAGATTAAACGCCAAGGAAGATGAAGTTTCTCATTTGCGCGAGGATTTGCTTTCTTCCAAGCATGATAAGGAAATTGTGCTTGGGCAATTTGTTAAAGAAAAAGAAGAGCTCAAAAAACAAATAGTTGATCTTGCAGACAAATATAGTCAGAGTGCAACCGAACATCATATAAAGCTGGAAAATATTATTAAACGGGAAGCTGAAAAATTTCATAATATTTTGGATAAAAAAGAAAGTGAAATGGAAGTGCTTAGGATTCTTAAAGAAAATCAGGAAGAGTCTTATAGAAAGTCGCTTGAAAATTTCCGTTCCAAACTTTCAGATGCGGTTGGCAAGCTTGAAACAATTAAGCATGTTGCCGATGATAGGCAAAATCAAATAGCTTCGCTTTATATGGAAATGACTGAGGCCAAAAAGAATTATGACCATGAATTAATGGCACTTAACAATAAATCGGATGAGTATTCCCGGCAATTAAAAGAAGTTAAAGGTGAATATGAAGAACAGAAGAATAATTTTGAGTCTTCTTCCGATGAGAATCATAAAAGCATGAATGATACCATGTTTAAACTTAGAAAAACCGAAGAATATTTAAAAGGTTCTATGGATAAGTTTGATGAGGCGCGAAGAGAAATTGAATTGAGAAAAATCGAGTCGGACAAGAAGGAAGAAAATATCAGACAGCTTGAAAGCGATGTGGAAAATCAAAAAAATGAATTTTTAAAAGTCGTTGAAGAGTTTAGAAGAAAAGAGACTTCTCATAAGAGCGCTCTGGAAAATCTGCAAGCTGAGATTAATCAGAGAGAGGCCAATATTGCTCACCTTAATAATGCCGTGAAAGATAAAGATGTTCTTATGGCCGAGATGAATGCTTTAAAAGAAAAATTAGCGTCCAAAGAAATGGCTGTAGATAAGCTTGATCGCGAGGTTAAGCCCTTGATGGAAAAAATGATGATGTATAAAAATGATTTAACCATCACGCTGAACAAAGTGAAAGATTTGGAAGGCGTTTATAATAAGGCGGTTAATGAAAATGAAAGGCTGACAAACGACCTTAATGTTGTTACCACTAAATATAATCGCGCCAGTGCTATGTGTGATGCCGAACGAAAAAAGAAAGAAGAATTAGATGGTTTGGCTCAAACTGCGTCTTCTTCTTTAAAAGAAAAAGAAAGCGCGATAAGAGATATTAATTCCGCTTTAAATCAACTTCAGAAAGATTATAATCGAATTAGTTCCATGTATGAGAGTGAAAAGAAGAGAAAAGAAGAAGTTTACTCTTTGGCTCAAACTTCATCTTTAGCTTTAAGAGATAAAGAAGAAGAAATTAAAAAATTGACTATTTCTTTTAACCAAGCGCAGAGAGATTATAATCGCGCCAGTGCTATGTGTGATGCCGAACGAAAAAAGAAAGAAGAATTAGATGGTTTGGCTCAAACTTCAACTTCAGCTTTAAGAGAGAAGGAAGAGGAAGTTAAAAAGTTGGCTGATTCTTTTAAGCAGGCGCAGAAAGATTATAATCGTGTTCGCAATATGTATGAGAATGAAAAAAAGAAAAAAGAAGAGTTTCGTGTTTTGGCTCAAAACTCTTCTTCCGTTCTAAAAGAGACGGAAGAAGAAATTAAACAATTAACCGCTTCTTTGGCGCAAGCGCAGAAAGATTATGCTCGTATGAATAATATGTATGAAGATGAAAAAGAAAAGAAGGAAAATCTAAATATGTTGGCGCAGACTTCATCTTTAGCTTTAAAAGAAAAGGAAGAGGATGTAAAGAAACTAAACCGGATTAAAGAAAATTTCGAAGTTGAATTAAAAAAGCTTAATAATTGCCTTGCCAAGGGTGAACAGGGGTTTTATTACAAGATTGAGATATTAAAGAAGGAAGTTCAAGAAAAGGACAATATAAATGAGGATTTACAAAGGAAAGTTAATCAATACAGTTCTCAGTCGGAGATAAATGCCAATGAATTTTTAAAAATTGGAAAAGTAGCGGAAAATCTTAAAGTTGAAATTTTTGATAAAACTGAGGCGCTTAAAACCAAAGAAAAAGAAGCAAAAGAGCTTAAAGATGAAATGGCCCTTCTTAATTCACGGATAACAGAAGGTGATAGATCTGAAAAAGAACTGGAAGTTTCGCGGCATAAAGATGAGATAATTGATAATCTTAATAGAAAGATAGCGATTCTTAATAAAGAAATGAAAAATTAACGCGAGGAATATAATAACGCGTTCAAAGAAAAATCTGAAGAGAGAGAAAAAATAAGCAGTAAATTGGTTCATAAAGAGCAGAAAGTGATAAATCTGTGTGCTAAAATTAGCACTTTGGAAAGAGAGTTGGGGGAACTTTCCGAAAAATGGAAGTTTGATTCGGCCCAACTTCAAAATGCCGCCTCTCATTTAAGAGGCGCAAATGTGGAAATAGATATTTTGAAAGCTAAGATTTTATCCTTAGAATCCGAATTGGATAATTATAAGGAAATTAGCGTGTAAGCCAAGGAAACCATGATTTCTTTGACGGAGTACGGTAAAAAAGCGGAAAATGAAAAGATAGCGGAAATCAGCCGGGTCCTTAAAAAAGAAATGGAGAGATATAATGAATTTCTTCTTCGTTTTCATGGAAGGATGGGAAATTATGGGTTGTAAGAGATGGGATTAAGGAAATAACTCAAATGGGGAGTCGTTATTTAAAAGTAGATAATTAAGCAAAGAACAAGGCTATTACGTGAATGAGTGGCGTAAAAAGAATACTTTAGCTCTAATTTTAAATAAAAAAACCGCAGTGTTATTAACACTGCGGTTTTTTTGTTGGAAATGTAATTATTCTTTAATCGTCTAATTCAATTCATCGCATGCGGTCGCTCCACCGCCACAACCGGATATCACAACTGCAGCTGCGCTAGGCACAGTGACAGTCAATTTATAGCTACCATAACGCGCAGCCACACTGGGTACGCTATTTCTTGTTCCAACGAGTGTAAATGTCGGGCCTGAAGGGGTGTTGGTTACAGTCATTTGACCGAAAGTATAATGTTTTGTAGGTAAAGAGGACGCGGTCATTCCTTGATAAAAAATATCAAGAGCGGAATAGCTGTTGGTATAAGTTCCACCTCTGGCTAAAAATCTTTCTTGAGCTGATTTAACAGCCGCTATTACGCTAGTTGCTTCAGCAATTCTTGCTTTTTCAACGACTTTAAAATATTGTGGAATAGCTATTGAAGCCAAAATACCGATGATTAAAACGACAACAAGCAGTTCGATTAATGTAAAACCTTTTCTAATTCTTAACATTATATACGCCTCCCCTAAATTTTGAACGTTCTACTCTACAAATAAGTTACTAAATTTTTTTTGTTTAGTGCAAGCAGGGTTATGGCTTATATCCCCAATTGCGCCCGGCGCGACTCGAACGCGCGGCCACTCGCTTAAAAGGCGAATGCTCTACCACTGAGCTACGGGCGCTAATTAAGATAAAGTATACAAAAAAAAAAGAAGATATCAAAATTAAGGAGTTTAAACTGTAAAGTCTAAATAAAAATAATGAAGTTTAAAGGGGAGTTTATTCTTTAAACTCTATTTTTAAGATTTTTCTCTTGATAATTAGAATTTCTATTCACTGTTGCTTTTTATTTAGGTAGAATAATAGTGATGTTAAAGAAGATGCTATCTCCGAAAAGGCCTAAAAAAAAGAAAATTATTCGCCATAAAGTAAGGGTGAGGGTAAAAGTTAGAAAAAAGGTTTTTAAGAAACTTTCTATAGCTCTGGTAGGGATTATATTGGTCGGTATTTTTATCTTTTCCTTAAAACCGGTTTGTCGTTTCGCCTCCACCAAAATAAAATCAGATATTTTAACTACCAAGATTAAATCTTTTGATATTGAGATTGGAAATAAAAAGGTAGATAATGAAGTTTTAGAGTTGTTTGCGGATAAAATAGGAGAAAAATGGAATAAGGATTTAAGCGCAGCTATTAAAAAAGAACTTTTATTAAAGCATCCTTATATTAATAGTGTAAGAATTTCGAAAAATATTTTAACTGGGAAAGTTGTAATTAGTGGCAAACTTGAAAAGATTGTTT
>CAZHQC010000026.1:0-22441 GCA_964534135.1 uncultured Elusimicrobiaceae bacterium
TTAAGAAAGATTTTAGCAAATTATGCCACTATTTAAGCGGTCAAAACACTAGTAGCTCAATAATTAGTGGACAGGGTTATTTCTTTATTTTTTTGGTTTTGTTTGCTTTTCTTCCTGCTAATTGCCCGCAGGCGCCTTGAATGTCAGAACCCAAACTTTTCCTAACCGTAGAGCCGACTCCAAGCAATTGAATTTGCGATTCAAAAAATTTGGCTTGATCAATTGTTGGGGCCTTAAACCTTTTGACGGTTTCATTGTAAGGGATAACATTTACTGTGAAATATTTAAGCGAAGCTGATTTTTTTAACCATTTTACAAGTCTTAGTGCGTCTTTCTTTGAGTCATTGACTCCTTTCATTAGTACATATTCAATAAAAATTTTTCTATGAGTTTGCTCGACATATTCACCTATGGCTTTCGAGAGTTTTTCAAGTGGGAATTCTGTATTATAAGGGACAAGTCTGTCTCTAAGTAGATTATTCACGGCATGAAGCGATATGGCAAGATTTACTTGTGGAAAGTCTTTTGCAAATTTTCTTATGCCGGGTATATAGCCGAAGGTTGAGACGGAGATATGCCTTGAGGCAAGTCCGAAGAAATCGGGGCTAAGGAGTTTTCTGAGGCTTTGAGCCACTAAATCATAATTAAAGAATGGTTCTCCCATGCCCATAAAAACCACACTGACTATTTTTCCCGCTATTTTTTCCTTTTTAATATATTGATTCCAGAATAAAACTTGGTCTGTAATTTCTTCTTCGCTTAAATTCCTTTTAAACCCAAGTTTTCCGGTGGCACAGAAAGGACATTTCACAGGACAGCCAACTTGTGTTGAGATGCAAACGCTAAAAATTCCTGATGAAGTCTCAAGTAAAACTGTTTCAAGATAATTTTTATCGTGTAATTCAAACAAGGCTTTTACTGACTCTGAATTTTTTGACTTAAGAGTTTTTTTAATAGAGAGTGAAAGTATGTTTATTTTTTTTAAAAGATCTTCTTTTAAGTTTTTAGGCAGGACATTGGCTTCATTCCAATCTGAAATAAAATTCTTATATACCAGATTTTGAATTTGTCTTAAACGAAATTTTTTATGGCCGCGTAATATTAGAAAATTTTCTACAGTTTTTAGATTCATAATTTATAATACTCTCTAGTTGTGGCGCCAAGGCGCCAAGGAATAAGGAATTGTTAATCACTGAGGTTAGTTCAAAATCTCTTTATTATTATCCTAGATAGTAATTATAGTAAAATTAGAGAGTAGCTATTGGCTTGCGGCAATTTTTGTGGCTCCAATGTGAAACTATGATGAATAAAAAAACAGATTTATTTTCATTCTTAATTTTTAATTTTGCGCTTTCGCTGCTTATAGGAATTCCTTATTTTGGTGGTATCAGCTCTAATGTTCAGGAAATATTTTTTGTATTTATAGCTTATATATCAAATACTTTTATGATTCACGCTGTTTTAGCTCTTTTAGCATTTCCTTTCTTCCTTTTTAAGCGCGGACGATATTTTTATATTCCTATCTATGTTCTTCTTCAAATGTCATTTATTATAGATGTGGCGATATATAAAATATTTAAATTCCATATAAATCCTATGGTTATGAATATTCTTACCAGTAAGGCCGGATTTGCCACTCTTGAGCAGGGTTTGGGAATGCAAATTTTCGTGGGTTTTTTATTATTTCTCGTGATAGGTTTTGAAATATGGTTTATGCGCATTGCTTCAAAGGAAAATAAATTTATAAGTAAAAAACTAAAAATTATCACGGCATTGGCCCTATTGTTTTTTGTTTTCGTGGATAAGGGTATGTATGCTTATGGTGATTTAAAAGATAATGTTTTTATAACCAGAAATCATAAAGTTTTTCCTTTATATCAGCCCCTTACAATAAAACATTTTGCCATTAAGTATCTGGGTGTTAAAGTGGATAAAAAGGTAAAAGTAAAAATTAGTAAAAAAGATTCTCGATTGGATTATCCCAAAAATAAAATTGTATTTAATGGTAAAACAAAAAAAAGGCCGAATATTATTTTTCTTGTGGGAGAAGCTGTAAGATACGATATGATGACGGCCGATATAATGCCCAATACTTATAATTTGAGTAAAAAGTCGCTCGTGTTTAAAAATCATTACAGTGGAGGGAACTGCACCAGATTTGGAATATTTTCTCTGTTTTATGGTCTTTACGGCAATTACTGGTTTAATGTCCTTGGTGAGCGGCGTAGCCCCATTATGATGGATATTCTTGAAAAATTGGATTATAAATTCAAAATTTATGCGGCTGTAAAATTAAGCTTTCCCGAATTTAATAAAACTTGTTTTGTAAATGTTCCCAATGAAGATATATATGATGAGCCCAAGGCAAAAGATAAAGTGGGAAGGGATGCAGAAATAGCCGGCAAATTCAGAAAATTTTTATCTGAGAGAGACAAGAAAAAATCTTATTTTGCTTTTCTATTTTTTGATTCTTCACATGGCGATTATTCTTATCCTAAAGATATGGAAAAGTTTAAACCTTCCGCGCATTCCTTTAACTATCTGACTTTAAATAAAAAGAAGGTATTGCCGGTCTTTAATAAATTTAAAAATGCGATTCATTACTATGATTCTCTTGTAGGGGATATTGTTAAAGATATTGAGAAAAGCGGGGAAATGGAAAACACTATAATAGTTGTAACGGGAGATCATGGCGAACCTTTCTTTGAAAAGGGCTATCACGGACATAATCAAGCCTATAGTGAGGAAGAGATAAAGGTTTCCATGGTTATGCATGTTCCGGGAAAGAAACATAAGGTTTATTCAAATTTTACGAGTCATTTCGATGTGCCTACAACTGTTTTAAAATTATTAAATATTAAAAATCCGGTTGAAGATTATTCCAATGGTTCAAATATGCTGATTGAAAATAATAGAGATTTCGTAAGCGCCTTCTCTTGGGATACTGCGGCTATTGTAAAGGATGATATTACTATTGTTGTGCCTTTGTCGGCTCAAAGATTTTCTGTTGTAAAAGTAATGGATAAGAACACTTATAAAGAGGTAAGAGATAAGAAGGTTTTAGAAGATAATCTTGATAGTGTTTGGAAATTCCAAAAAGCGGCTCAAAGATTTTATAAGTAAGTTGTTTAGGCAATTAGGTAGCGGGGAAATAATACTACTTTTTTATTTGAAATAAAATCCATTTATCTGATGAAGCAAATCTAAACAATCTTTCAGGAGTAAAGGCCTCTTTTATCTCTTCATAATCTGTCGGATTGCTAATCACAAAAACTTTTTCTTTGTATTTATTGACTTCTGATATTAAATCATCAGGGGAAAATAATTGTTTGTCCAGAGGGCGGTTGCTATAAAATGTCAAGCCTTGATTGAAGATATAGGATTTCTCTTTATAGAGAAGTATCTTATTGTTTTTTTCTACGATATTGTTTACGCAGCGATAAAGAGAAATATATTCAGTGCTTTTTTTAACCGGTGGCACGGGCAGTATGGCTATTAAAATTAAAATCCCGGCGGCAATTAAACAGGCGGTATGTTGAAAAAAAGGAAATTTCTCCGGCTTTATAAATTTTCCAAGAGCGATGGCGGCAAATATTCCCGCCGGCACGAGAGCCGGAATAAGGTATCTTACGCCAAAGACACTGCTGGCCGATAGGGCGGCAATTATAATAAAAAACCATGAAAATAAAAGTATATAGTCATTGCGTTCATTTTTACTATTTAGTTTTTTAAGGCCAAGCCACATTCCATAGAGGCCGGGAATAATCCAATAAAACATTCTGAAAACATCTTTAAATGGCCTGTAAAAGGGATTGGTATAGCCAGGAAGCCCACCACTGATTAATGGTCCTATTCCCGATTGCGACATAAGAAAATCTTTGCCATGAGTCATATATTGCGGTACAGCCCATAAGCCTATTAGAAAAAAGGCTTCCAAAATAGAAAGCAGGAAATAAGGATTAAAAAGTTTTTTGAATTGTCCGGTAAGGATAAAATATAAAGGTATAAGTCCCAGGGCATAAAGGCCTTGTAGAGCTTTAAAATAATAACCTAAGGCCAGGCCAAGGCCATAGAGAAAATAGAATTTATCGTTTTTGTCTTTCTCGGCTTTTACTACGGCAAAAACACTTAAGGTTAAGGCGAAGGTTACCGGCATATCAAGCATTACTCTTTGCGTATATCTTAAAAAAAACATACTTGTTGAAAGAACGAATAAAGTCAGGAAGCCTATTTTTTTGTTAAAAAGTTTTTCAGCTATTTTATAAGAGAAAAAGAAAGTTAAAAAACCGGTTATGGCTACGGGAAATTTGGCCCAATATTCTGAAACTTCAAATATTTTAAATAAAATGGCTTCCGCCCAGAAATAAAGCGGCGGTTTGAGCCAGCTTATCATGGCGCCCTCATGCATGGTGAACCAGTCGCCTGTTTGGAGAATTGAAATTCCCATGGCGGCATGGGTCATATCATCTAATTGAGGTAATATATAATTATCAAGCTTAATGAAGCATAAGATGAATATTATGAATATATAAAAACCGGTTAATAATTCTTCGCGATTATCTTTTTTGAATATAATATCATTGCTTGATAAATGGCTTATTTTATTTGAAAGGGTTTTAAAAAATTTCATTGAGTTTTAAGTAGAGGATATTTCCAAATTTTTATTTTATTAAGGAAATATCTGAAAAGGACATATAATGTCGTAAGTCCGTAGGTTGAGCTTCTGATAAAATTTATTGAGGAGGCTTCTTGGAAATATTTTGTTTCTATGGGAATATCTCCCATTTTAAAGCCCGCATTTGTGCATTGAATTAAAAATTGTGAATCAAAAACAAAATCGTCTGAATTTTTTTCCCAAGAAATGGTTTTAAGGACTTTACTTGAGTAAGCTCTCATGCCGCTATGCCATTCGCCGAGATTTTCTCCCGTTACCAAGTTTTCCACAAAAGTTAAAAATCTGTTTGCCAGATATTTGTAAAACGGCATGCCGCCGTCCAAAGCCTCTTTTCGACTTCTGATTCTATTAGCTAAAACCACATCGCAGATATCATTTTCAATTAAACCTATAAGGTGCGGGATTACTTTCGGATTATATTGATAATCGGGATGCACCATTATCACTATATCGGACCCTTTTTCCAAAGCGCGCCTATAACATGTCTTTTGATTTCCGCCATAGCCCAGATTTGCTTTATGGCTTATGACTTCAATGCCCAGGTCTTTAGCTATTTTCACCGTATTGTCTGAGGAAGCATCATCTACCAGAATGATATCATTGACAATATTCCTTGGGATATCCTCAATGGTTTTCTTAAGGGTTTTTTCGGCATTATAAGCGGGCAAGACGACGATTGTTTTCATAATAGTATACATTGTAGCACATTGTGTTTTGTGGATTATCTTTAAGATTATGAGGAAATTTTATTCTTATAGTGCTTTAAAACATAGTCAAAAGCTTCATTAAATCTTTCCAAAGCGGTTTCAACTGTGATTTCTTGACAGGATTTCCAGGTTCCCATTGCATGAAAATGATTCTTGCCTTCAGGTTTCCAGCATTTGAGGCTATATTCCGTATTAAATGAAAAGGTGGGGGTTCCGACTGCAGCTGAAATATGAAGCGTTCCGGTGCTATTACATATCAATAAATCTATTTTCTTCAATACAGCCGCCGTAGGGCCAAGGGGAACGGGATTTATTGATTTGACTCCCGGGAGTTTGTTTAATATATTTCTTTTTGTTACGACCTCCTCACCAACACCGATTAAATAAAATAGATTCGCATCGGTATGTTTTAAGAGATGTTTAGTAAAAGAGACAAATTTTTCTTCCGGCCAGCGATGTCCGGTTTTTTTGAAATTACCGGGGTGAATTGCTATTGTCGGTTTATCCGGATGCATATTTAGATTATTCAGCAGTTTTTGTGCAATTTGTTCATCATCATTTAAAACATCTATATTCATTTCTCTTTTATAGTCCGTGTTTAAAAAATTTGCCATGCGAGCGTATTTTTCAGCAAAATGTTCATCGGCCAAAGTGGTATTTTCTATGAAATCGGTATAGACTTTTTTAGGAGCTTTTTTAGTAAAGGTTAAACGTATGGGCGCGTTTGTCAAATACATTAGTCCTATGGATGTTCGGGAATAAGCCGGATTAAGGTCAATCGCGATATCATATTTGTTATTGCGCAAGAAAAGCAGTTTTATATTACCTAGTATATTGTTCCAGTTTTCAAAAATAATAACTTTATCAAGGTCTTTATTTCTTAAGGCCAATTGTTTGGCTTTTGTGGAAATCAAAAGAGTAATTTTAGCTTTTGGATATTTTGTCCTCAAAGTTTTAATGAATGGTGTTGTAATTACATAATCGCCTACTCTGCCGATTAGGACAAGGAGAATGTTTTCAATTTTCTGTTTTTTCAATTGGTTTTCCATATTTTTTAGAAGACTTATTTTTTTTATTGGATTTTTTCTTTCTAAGTTTTTCGATTTTTTTAAGTTTAGCGGATGTCTCGGGAGAGGTATTCATTTCAATACGGTCGACAAGTTCCCTTAAAGCCAAAAAGCGGTTTAAAGAGCGTTTGCGTTCTTTTTGGCATTTAATAATTATATTAAACCGAGGGTACTTAAGCATGACGGCATTGCTTGTTTTATTTATTTTTTGACCGCCTTTCCCCGAACCTTTTATGAATTTTTCTTGGACTTCATCGAGCGAGATATTAAGCTTCTCTATGCGTGTTTTTAGAGCTTGGACCTTTGACGGTTTAATTTCTGAAAATTCTAAAAATTTCATAATAGAGTCTTGGCCTCTGAGAGTCGTGGTGTCTTAGAGTCTGTTGTATGCTCTTTTACTTTTTACACTATTCACATTTTGTTGTTTATTTTTACAGTGTGCCGTTTTCTCTTAAAAATTTTCTTATATGGGATCTAGCTCTCGCTGTTTTGACAAATCCAATCCAATCTTTCTTTGGGATGCTCTTTTTCCGGGTTATTATTTTGCAGACATCGCCACTTTTAAGGTCTTGATCGAGTCTTAACATTTTATTGTTTACTTTCGCGCCTATACAGGTATTGCCTATATCTGAATGTATGGCATAAGCGAAATCAAGGGGCGTGGCTCCTACCGGAAGGGCTTTTACTTCGCCGTTTGGGGTGAATATAAAAATTTGATCCAATTCCAAATCCGTTTTAAAGCTTTCTATAAATTCTCTTGGGCTTGAAATATCCTGAAGCCATTCTATCCACTGTTTAAGCCAGTCAAGTTTTTCATTTAAGTGAGCGTCTTTACCGCCGTCACCCATTTTATAGCGCCAATGCGCCGCTATGCCGTATTCCGAGGTTTTATTCATCTCTTCGGTTCGTAATTGTATTTCCACAAATTCGCCAGATGGGGCCATAACCGTGGTGTGAAGGCTTTGGTATAAATTCATTTTGGGAACGGCTATATAATCGGTAAAGGAACCTATTACAGGCTTAAATATCGAATGGACAATGCCCATCAAGGCATAGCAATTGGAGATACTGTCAGTTATTAATCTTATGCCTAAGGTATCTTCAATATCTTCAAAGGGCAGATCTTGCTTCATCATTTTCCGATAAATGGAATAGAGATTTTTTGCTCTTGAAAGAATGCGATAGGGAATTTGAGCTTCAGCAAGATGTTCTTCCAAATCATGTTTGAAGTCCTCGAGTAATTTTTCTCTTTTTGCGAATCTTAATTGAACCTTAGCGGATAAACTTTTATATTCATCGGGAAAAAGATATTTAAAAGAGAGATCTTCGAGTTGAGACTTTATATTAAACATACCGAGTCTTTGCGCGAGCGGCGCGTAAAGAGAAAGAGTTTCATGGCTTATTTCTATTTGCTTTTCTCTCGGCATATAATTTAAGGTGCTCATATTGTGTATTCTGTCCGACAGTTTTATTATTATAACTCGGATATCTTTTGCAGTGGCAAGCAGCATTTTCCGCCAATTTTCAGCTTGAGCATCGCCGAGGCTGGAAAATTTTAAGGCCGCTATTTTAGTAACTCCGATAACCAGATTGTAAACTTCCGTTCCAAATTGTTCCTTAAATTCATCATGAGTGACAGGGGTGTCTTCAAGAACATCGTGCAATAGTCCTGCGGCTACCGTTTGTATATCCATTTTAAAATCTAAAAGTATATCGCTTACCGCTTGACAATGCGTAAAATAGATTTTACCGGATAATCTTTTCTGATTTAAATGGGCTTTTTTAGCGAAATCATAAGCCTTTATGATTAAATCCGGTTCTTGAGAGGAGTATTTTTTAAATTTTTTCAGTAGGTCTTGAAGTTCCATAATTTTCCTTACGGTGCTTTCTTTTGTTTCCTGTATTACTATAGCGCTGGTCTGTATCACTGCCGCACTGCTTGCCCTTCCGACTTGTCCTTCCTTTTGCGAAGGAGGAAACCTTCTTGTCCCTCCGTAGCTTTAGCGAAGGGGGAGGTGAAGGGGGAAGCTTTTTAGCGAAGGAGGGTTACTAATTTTGATTATCATAAAGCTTTTTATACAAACCGTTCTTGGCGATAAGTTCTTCATGATTTCCCATTTCAGCTATACCCGTGTCTTTTAAAACTATTATTTTATCGGCCTTTTTCACTGTGGAAAGTCTATGGGCAACCATTATAATGGTTCTTTCTTTTAAAGCATTTTCTATGGCATGTTGAACGACTTTTTCACTTGCTGTATCCAAATTGCTGGTTGCTTCATCAAAAAGAATAATTTTAGGACTTTTTAATATCGCTCGGGCTATCGCAAGGCGCTGTTTTTGTCCTCCCGATAGTTTTATACCGCGTTCGCCCAAAATTGTGTCATAGCCTTGAGGGAGAGAATTTATAAAAGAATGAGCATCGGCTGATTTGGTGGCTTCTATTATTTCTTGCTTAGAGGCATCGGGTTTGCCAATGCTTACATTTTTCGATACGGTATCATCAAACAATATTGTGTCTTGCGTAACCAGACCTATATTATAACGAAGATCTTTTATATCCAGCTTCCGCAAATTTTGACCTTCAAAAAGAATCTTTCCGGCATTGGGATCAAAAAAGCGAAGCAGAAGATTAATAATGGTGCTTTTGCCTGAACCGGACGGTCCTACGAAGGCGACCATTTCTCCCGGATTTATTTTAAAGCTTAAGTTTTTAAAAACATATTCCTGGCGGCTGGGATAACGATAATTTACATTTTCAAATTCTATATTACCATCAATTTTTTTGAGTTTCTTAGGATTATCAATCATTATTACAGTCGGTTTTTCATCAAGTATTTGGAGGATTCTTTCCCATGATGCCATACCCAGTTGCCATTGTGAATTAAGTTTGGCGATGTTTTTTAAAGGCACGTAAATGGTAAAAAAAGCGCCCATAAAAGCAAAAAATGTTCCGGGGGTCATTTTGCCTGAGAAAATTTCTTTTCCACCCAAATAAACCATTATTAAAAAAATTATGCTGCCGAGAAATTCCATTAGGGGGCCGGATATAATTGTGGCTCTTAAGTAGCGCATCATTTGACTGAAATAGTCATCATTTGTTTTCTTGAAATTTTTTATTGAATGTTCTTCATAATTAAAAGCTTTAACCACCAAAATACCCTGAAGACTTTCCTGGAATTTATGGGAGATATCACCAATTATAATTTGACTGGCTTTTCCGGCCTTTCGCATTTTCTTTCCAAGAACGCCCAATATAATAGCCGCCAGAGGTATTATGATTATTGATATAAGAGCGAAACGCCAATGTATGTAGAAGAGAACAAACAATAACGATATTAATGTCATTGTGTCTCTTATAATGTAGAGAGGAGTAAATTGAATTGTAGATTGAACATTATTTAAATCATTTATAACTCTGGCCATGACATCCGAAGAGCGTTTGCGCCAATAAAATTCAGCTGATAGATTATGAATATGTTCAAATAAATTATAGCGGATTTGCTGAACCGATTTTTGTCCTATCCAGCTCATAAGATAACCGTTGATATATTGGAATATCATTTTCAAGGCAAAAGCAAGCGGCAATGCCAGTATTAAAAGTTGAAGCATTTTGATGTCTTTACTCACAAAAACACGATCGACTACCGGTTTTAGGGAATAGACTATTGCGCCTTTTAGTATGGCAAGAAACATCATGGAAAGAGCCGCTTGAATAAAGCGGAGTTTATAGGGTTTAAGATATTTTAAAAGCTCTTTTGAAAGCCTGTTCATGATTTAGTTTTTGAGGTAATTTAAGATTTTATCTGAAATTCTGTCCGAGACGCCTGATTTACCCAGCATAGTTTTTATAGTGTGAAATTCTTTACGCATGGCATTAAGTTTTTTAGGATTATTTAATATTGAAAAAGCTTCTTGCGAAAGCAAATCAGGTGTTGCCTTTTCTTGCAAAAGCTCTTTAACCAAAGGTTTTTTTAAGAGGATGTTAACAAGAGAAACATAAGGGATATTAGCGAGTCTTTTAGCTATGGCAAAATTTAACTTCGGCATTTTATAGGCTACAACCATAGGTACGCCCATAAGAGCGTTTTCAAGGGTTGCCGTGCCCGATGAGGTAAAAGAAAAGTCCATACTTGAGCGGACCTTATAATCTTCTTCTCGAACTATTTCAATATCATCCAAAGCATTTTTGTTTATCGTTTTTATTATTTTATTGATATGCGCGTCAGGTATTTCCGGAGCGGCAAAAATATAACCCTTGGAGTTCTTATAGGTTGTTTTAAGCTTATAAAAACTTTCAACAAAAATAAGCAGATGCCGTTTTATCTCATCTTTTCTGGAGCCCGGAAGTATGCCTATTTTAAATGAATAGTCATCTCCTTTTGAGGAGATGTTTTCTGAGAGTTCAAACCCCGGGACAATGTCCAAAAGGGGGTGACCCATATAATCGCAAGTGCCGCCGAGTTTTTTATAAATGTCCACTTCAAAAGGGAAAATACAGAAAATATGTTTAGCCAAGCGCGCTATAGAGATAGCTCTTTTTGGACGGCTTGCCCATACTTGCGGCGGGATATAATAGAAAATGGGAATATTTCTATGAGCGGCAAGCCCAATTATTTGGTGATTAAAGCCGTAAAAATCCACCGCTATTACGCAGGCGGGTTTTTTTTCATTCATATAGTAACGAATAATTCTAATGAGTTTAATCCAAAGAAAAAATCTTTTAAAAGGTTCGGTAAATCCAATAGCGCCTACTGAAACAAGATTGTAAATGAAAGTGGATGATTCCTTTTTCATTCTCATTCCGCCGATAGCTGTTATGGATAATTCAGAATCTTTTTTCTTTAAGTCTTTTATTAGATTGGCTGCATGCAAATCCCCCGAGGGATCGCCTGCTATGATTAAAATGTTTTTTGTAATGGGAGCTATTTTTGCCATAGTTTATTTTAGGTTTTTTAAATTGTTCTCTGCCACTCTATATCACTGTAGCTCTGTTGAACTATTTTATGTTTTATCAATTCCGGAGTTTTTTAATCCTTCTTCAACCATCACCTTTGCCACTTTGCCCGCATCTGATATGGATTGAAGAATTGAATTTTTTCCAAGAGGGGTTTTTGCTTCTTTCAATTCATATTTTTTTAAATTATCCGTTATGTCTAAAGCGAGTTTGAGAGCCATAAGTCCTTTTTCACCGCTTGGCACAGGGTTTTTTGAATTTTCTATGCAGTCTATGAAATGATAAAGTTCTTCTCTTATAGGCTGTTTTGGCGTTATTTTCGGGAAAGAAACCGATATATCTTTAAGAGATTGTATAGGAGAATTTTTCTTTTCATATATTTTTATTCTTGAACTCGAATAATCGACGGAGATATAGTTATCTTCTTGGTAAACGCGCATTCTGCGAGCTATTTCCATAGTAGCTCTACTCGCGGTAACATCAACTATACAGCCGGATTGAAATTTTAACCTTACATTTGAAATATCATCATGTTCTGATAATAAGCTTGCTCCCACAGCTTCAAAACTTTCCAGGGGAGAATCCATCATAGTCAAAATTATGTCTAAATCGTGTATCATCAAATCAAGTGTAACGCCAATGCTTGAGACTCTGGGATCATATGGCCCAAGTCTTTCAATAGTGACAAATTTTGGATTTTTTATATGTTTTAAAGCTTCAACTACGGCGGGATTGAATCTCTCAACATGACCGACTTGAAGCATAACTTTTTCTTCTTCCGCCATTTTAAGTAGTTTCTTCGCGTTTTCCACACTATCCGTTATAGGTTTTTCCACCAGGCAATGAATACCTTTTTTCATAGCGGTAAGGGCTATTTCCGCATGATATTCGGTAGGCGCCGCTATAACAAGAGCGTCTACTTGCGGCAGTATGTCTTCATAATTTTTATAAGCCATCGAATCATAGCGCCATGCTAATTCTTGCGCTCTTAATATATTAATATCCGATATGCCTACCAGTTTAACTTCCGGCATTGATGCCAAGGTGCGGGAATGAAAGTTGCCTATTTTACCGGCGCCTATAACTCCAAATCTGATTTTCTTCTTTTCGGTCATTTTGGCCTCTATATAATATATGACTATATTACTATATTTATGGGTTCTAATAATAATATCTACATAAGGGGAAGAGCGGAAAAAGGCTATGCCTTGGCTTTTCTATTATAGCCTACTGCCTCTACTATTTTTGCTTGGACAAAAGAGCCGGGTTTAAGCTGTTTTTTACTTTCCACAAGAAAATTACCGTCTATATCTGGCGCTTCCGCGAAGGTTCTACCATATTGCTCATTATCCATTAAAATTCGAACTTTTTTATTTATCAAACGGGCATTAATTTTATCCACAACGGCGCTTTGAGCATCTATAAGAAAGTTTACCCTTTCTTGTTTGATTTCTTCGGGGATTTGAGACTTTAAATTAAAAGCTGGGGTGCCTTTTTCTTTTGAATAGGGGAATATTCCCACATAATTGAATTCAATTTCTTTTATGAAGTCCAGGAGCTTTTGAAAGTCTTTTTCAGTTTCCCCTGGAAAACCGGTTATAAAATTGGTTCTAAGAGATATATTCGGCGCAATTTTTTTTATTTCAGCTATTTTCTCTCGAATTGATTTCTCAGTGGATTGTCTATTCATGCCTTTTAAAACATTATTTGAAATATGCTGAAGTGGAACATCAAGATATTTGCATATGATTTTTTCATTTTTTATAAGGTTCAATAGTTCTTTGTTTAGTCTTTCAGGGTAGACATACATCAGGCGCAGCCATTTTAGATTGGGAATTTTGATTAATTTCTTTAAGAGTTTAATTAAAACCGGTTTGCCATATAAGTCCACGCCATAATTGGTGGTGTCCTGAGCTATGAGTGAGATTTCTTTTGCTCCATTTTTTATGAGAGCTTCCGCTTCATCAATAATCATCTCTATTGATTTTGAGCGGAAACGGCCTTTTAAAGCGGGTATAAGGCAATATGAACAAAAATTATCGCAGCCATCGGCGATTTTAAGATAGGCGCTATGAGGCGCCGTGAGTCTTAATTTATATTGAGGTGAGAGAAGGATATCGCTTGAAGTTCCAAGATAAGAGCCGTTTTTTTTGACTGCAATATTTATTTTATCCAAAGCCTTTGTGGATACTATGGAGTCAATGAGCGGATATTTCTTTTTTAATTTTTCTTTCTCCCTTTCTACCAAACAGCCGCAAACTATTATCTTCTTTAGGCGGCCTGTTTTTTTTAGATGTATAAGTTTTTTTATTTCCGCCACGGCTTCTTTGACGGCGGGATCAATGAAAGCGCAAGTGTTTAAAACTGCTATGTCCGCTTCATTTTCATTTTGGATTATTTGATAATTTTCAGCGCAGAGATTGCCAAGCAATTCTTCGGAATCCGTAAGGTTTTTCGGGCAGCCAAGGCTTATTAAGCAGACTTTTTTCATTATTGCCATTTTTTATTGTTCCACCATAAGGTGAAAATACCCAAAGCCACCGTACATAAACCAAGCACGATAATAAAGCCGTGAACATCTTTCTGAAAGGGAAGGGGCACATTCATTGAAAATATGCTCACTACCATAGTTGGTACCATTAAGCCTATCATCATGACGGTTAAATTTTTCATCAAAACATTAAGATTATTATTTACCACAGAAGCTCGGGCATCCATCATTGAGGCGAAAATATTTGAATAAATTTCAGCTTGCCGATAACATTGATTATTTTCTATGGCCATATCGTCTATAAATTCGACATCTTCTTCGGAAAAACCTATCTTCGCCGAATTAATTTTAATTCTTGTAACTGCCGCTCCATTTGAACTAATGGCGTTTAAATAATATACAAGGCTTTTTTCCAAACTAAACATATTCAAAAGATATTTGTTTTCCATGGCTTTGCTGAGTTTTTTTTCAATTTCATCGGCAATCATATTAATAATTTTTAAATGCTCGAGAAAATGAAATATGGAATTATAAATAAGTTTTAAAAATATCTCTCTTATGTTTTTCACGCTTTTAAAGTTTTTGCTTTTAAATAGAGGCAGGTCTTCGGAAACTATTATTATCAGTTTTTTTTCAAATAAAAATAAGCCCATAGATGAAACTTTAAAAACAAACTGGTCTTTAGAGGAATAATTTTTCGGTCTTTTAAAAATGAAAGCCAGATGCCCGTCATCAAATTCAATACGGGCCGGTTCTTCCGGATCGAGAGCGGAGATAATATTATGTTCATCAATATTATATTTTTCAGCCAAGGCTTCCCGTTCTTCTTTTCCGGGGTTCAAGGCTACTATAACGGGAGAATTCATATCTTCATTTTCTTTTAGTTGATGACTTACAATTTTATAGTTTTTTATCATAAATTCCTTATTATACGAAGCGGTTTTTTAATTGGTCTTAATTTTCAGATGATCTTTTACCACTACTCCCATTTTAGATAAATTTTCAACTATTGTCACACCGGCATTTTTCAGAGCCTTTATTTTCATCTCATGGGTTCCTGAATTACCTTCTACTATGGCCCCGGCATGGCCCATTGTTCTTCCCGGAGGGGCTGTTTTTCCGGCGATAAAAGAGAAGACGGGTTTGTCCATTTTTTCTTTGATAAATTTTGCCGCGTCTTCTTCTGCGCTGCCGCCTATTTCGCCTATCATTACAATCGCTTTGGTTTCATCATCTTCATGAAACATTTTTAAGGTGTCGACAAAATTCATTCCTTGAATGGGGTCGCCGCCTATGCCAACAACGGTTGATTGGCCTATATCTTGTTGGGTTAATTGCCAGACAGCTTCATAGGTTAAAGTTCCCGAGCGCGAGACTATGCCTACTGGTCCTTTCTTATGTATATAACCCGGCATTATTCCCGCTTTACATTCATCGGGAGTTATTACTCCGGGGCAATTTGGTCCTACAAGATTTACTTTTTTGCCTTGAGCTTTCATGGCAGTCAATTGTTTTTTTACTCGCACCATATCAATGACGGGGATACCTTCCGTTATGCAGATAATCACTTCGATGCCCGCGTGAGCGGCTTCCAAAATAGAGTCAGCGGCAAATGGCGGAGGAACAAAAATTAATGATGAATTAGCCTTTGTTTTTTCCATGGCTTCTTTCACGGTATTAAAAACCGGAATATCCAAATGGTTTGTTCCGCCTTTTCCGGGTGTTACTCCCGCGACTATATTTTTATTGTATTGGAGGCAAAGCTTGGCGTGAAATGTTCCTTGAGTGCCGGTAAATCCTTGAACTATCATTCTCGAATCTTTATTTAAAAGTATGGACATGATATCTCCTTTGTTTTTATATGCTCGCAACCGCTTTTTGAGCCGCTTCCCATAGAGAATCAGCTTGATTTATTTTAATACCTGAATCGAGAAGGATTTGTTTTCCTTCCTTGACTCTTGTTCCTTCAAGCCTGACAATCAAGGGCACATTAAGATTAACTTTTTTTGTAGCCGCTACAACGCCATTGGCTATATCATCACATTTCATTATGCCGCCAAAAATATTAACAAGAACGGTTTTTACCTTTTCATCTTTCAATATAATCTGAAAGGCTTTTGTTATTTGCTCCACAGTCGCGCTGCCGCCAACATCAAGAAAGTTGGCCGCGTTTCCGCCCGCAAGTTTTACGGTATCAAGTGTTGCCATGGCAAGGCCCGCTCCATTTACCATACAGCCTATATTTCCGTCAAGGCCAATATAGTTTATGCCAATCTCTTTCGCTTCTTTTTCTATTTCCGAGGATTCATGATCTTCGAGGGTTTGTAAATCATTCTGCCTAAAAAGGGCATTATTATCGGTAACAATCTTAGAGTCCACCGCGAGCAAAGAGCCTCCTTTCGTTATTACCAGAGGATTAATTTCAACGAGACTGGCGTCAATGTCTTTAAAAAGCCTGCAAAGGTTTTTTGCCAAAGCTGAGAATTCTTTATAAAGTTTTTTGTCAAAACCGAGTTTAAAAAAAAGTTCTCGCACTTGAAAATCCTGCAATCCTTCTCCTAAATCAACGGGAATTTTTACTATCTTATCGGGATTCGAATGAGCCAATTCTTCTATGCTTGTTCCGCCTTCGGCTGAAGCGACCAATATGGCGGAGCAATCTTTTCTATCAAGAACTATGGAAAGATAAATTTCTCTCGCTATGTCGCTTGCTTCTTCAACAAGCACTTCTTTAACTTTTAGCGCCTGGCCTTTGGTTTGATGGGTCGCAAGTTCCATGCCCAGCATTTTTTCAATCAGTTCATAAGCTTCTTCCTTTGATTTTGCCAGTTTAACGCCTCCGGCTTTTCCTCTGCCGCCAGCTAAGACCTGCGCTTTTATAATCCATTTAGAGCCTTCAAGATTGATTGATTTTGGATCCTCTCCCAGTTTTATAACGCCAAAACGTTTTGATGTCGGTATTTGATATTTTGCGAAAATGTCTTTTCCCTCATATTCAAGAAGCTTCATTTATCCTCCAATTATCAACGGAATTAATGAAGATAGAAGTCAGATGTTAAAGGCAAGAAATCAGATGAAAATAAGGAGTGTCCCTATAAATCTGGCCTCTTGCCGCTTGCTTCTTGCCTCTTGTTCCGTTGTTTGTCTTTGCCTAATATAATTTGTAGTATAATTCTTATCAGCAAGTCAATGCTGGAAAGTGGTTGTTTTTTTGTTTTTGAAGTGTAAAACTTAACAAAATAAAAGAGGCCCAAAAAAATGGAAAAACCTGTTGTAAGTAAGAAAGATAAAATCAGTCATATTGATTCCTCAACCATAATGTTTGCCGGCGATTCCGGCGACGGTATTCAGCTCCTTGGTCATCAGTTTGCCGATACCACCGCCATAGCCGGAAATGATTTAAGCACTTTGCCCGACTATCCGTCGGAGATGCGCGCTCCCGCCGGTTCTCTTGGTGGTGTTAGCGGTTTTCAAATGAGTTTTGGCGACGATAATGTTATGACACCGGGAGCAAAACCCGATGTCTTAGTCGCAATGAATCCCGCTGCGCTAGCTGTTAATCTGGAAAAAATTGAGAACGGGTCCATAATAATATTAAACACAGACACTTTTACAGAGCAAGCTCTTGGAAAGGCCGGTTATGAAACCAATCCTTTGAATGACGGGACACTTTCAAATTACAGGGTAATCAAAATTCCCGTAAGCACACTTGTGGAGACCACTTTAAGAGATTCCGGTCTTACTAGAGCTCAAGTATTAAAATGCAAAAATTTCTATATACTGGGTATTGTTTGTTGGATGTATGGTTTGTCCACAAAGCCCACCATTGAATGGATGAAAACCAAGTTTAAAAAGAATCTTCAGCTTCAACATGCCAATATTAAGGCTATAACCGCAGGTCGCGCTTATGCTGAGGCTACTCAAATTTTTGAAGCTAGGTTTCAGGTAAAAAAATCCATTGTCATGCCCGGAAAATACAGAAATGTTACCGGGAATGAAGCCACCGCTTATGGTTTGATTGCTGCTGCGGAAATGTTGAAGAAAAAACTTTTCTATGGTGCTTATCCCATAACTCCCGCCACCGATATTTTGCATGTCTTGGCACAATACAGAAGTAAGAATATAAGAGTTTTTCAGGCTGAAGATGAAATAGCCGCAATTGCCTCAAGCATTGGGGCTTCTTATGCCGGAGCTTTTGCCGCAACAGGAACAAGCGGCCCTGGATTTTCTCTTAAGTCTGAGGCGCTTGGACTTGCGGTTATAGCGGAACTGCCACTTGTTATAGTTGATGTTCAGCGCGGTGGTCCTTCAACAGGTCTTCCCACTAAAACTGAGCAATCTGATTTATTGCAAGCTTTATATGGCAGACATGGAGAATCGCCTCTGGTTGTGATGGCGGCGACAAGTAGCGAGGATTGTTTTTATACTACGGTAGAGGCCGCAAAAATAGCTGTAAAATACATGACTCCCGTCGTGGTTTTGACTAATGCTTTCATTGCTAATGGTTCAGAGCCTTTTAATGTTACAAAGGCCTGTAAAATTAAAGATTTTAAATTTCCCAATCTTCCGCCAAAAGAGGATTTTAAATCTTATAAGCGGAATGAAAAAACTCTTGCAAGGCCTTGGGCTAAAGCGGGTTTGGCCGGTTATGAACATATTATAGGCGGTCTTGAAAAAGATGTGGAAACGGGCTGGATAAATTATAAGCCCTTAAATCATGTCAAGATGACAAAATTACGGGCTGAAAAAATAGTCCGGGTTGTTAAAGATATACCTCCCACTAAGATATATGGTAATCAGGAAGGAGAAGTTTTGGTTGTAGGCTGGGGTTCAACTTTTGGCGCCATAACCACCGCGGTAAATGAAGCCAGGAAGATGGGATTAAATGTTTCCTCTATTCATATAAAATATCTTAATCCCTTGCCTTCAGATTTAGGAACCATAATGAGAAGATTCAGAAAAATTCTGATACCTGAAGAAAATTTGGGACAATTCAGAATGATTGTGAAAGCCACTTATCTTATTGATCCCATTGGCCTGAACAAAACCGAAGGTCAGCCTCTGACTTCTGAAGATGTTCTTAGAAAAATAAAAAAACTTTTTGCGAGGTAAACCCCGTTAGAGATACACGGGTGGAAGTTGTATTGAAATATACTGAAAAGGTAAAAAATAAGAAGTTGTGTAACAAGGATTTTAAATATAAAGGTCGTCCGCACGCATACGAGATATTTTCGAGTTTTTAAAAAAAGAGTAATAAATAATGTATGTGCGAGGACTATCTCTAACGAGGTAAATATGAATAGCGCAAAAACAAAACCTACAGCTAAAGATTATGCTTCAAAATGCCCTGTAAAATGGTGTCCCGGTTGCGGTGACTTTGCCGTACTCGCGCAAATGCAAAGAACCTTTGCGAACATGGGTATTCCTCATGAAGAATTTGCCGTAATTTCAGGCATAGGCTGTTCAAGCCGTTTGCCCTATTATTTGAATACTTATGGCTTTCACACTATTCATGGTCGAGCTCCGGCAGTTGCATCGGGAGTTAAACTTGCAAATCCCGAACTTTCGGTTTGGGTTATAACCGGTGACGGAGATGGTCTTTCAATAGGCGGCAATCATACTATGCATGCCATAAGAAAGAATATAGGGCTTAAAATAATTCTGCTTAATAATAGAATTTACGCTCTTACCAAAGGCCAGTCTTCCCCGACAACAAAAATGTATGTTACCACCAAAAGTTCTCCAACGGGAACTATAGATTATCCTTTTACTCCTTTAAGATTTGCCATAGGTCTTGATTGCACTTTTGTCGCCAGAGTAATGGATACGAATATGACTATGATGGCGCATGTTTTTGAAGCGGCGGCAAAGCATAAAGGAACCGCTTTTGTTGAAGTTTTTCAGAGATGCGTGGCATTTACCAATGTCGAATTTGATCATTTCAAAGATAAGGAAAAAAAGGAAGATGTTTTGTTGCATGTTGAGCATGGTAAACCGCTTGTCTTTGGTAAAAATAGAGATAAGGGTATCGTTATAAATAACTACAAACCCGAAATAGTGGAATTTAAACACGGGAAAGTTCCACCCGAAGTGGTTGTTTACGATGAAACCAATACGGGCTTGGCCTATGTGTTAAGTGCTTTTGTCTATCCCGAGATGCCGGTTCCTGTCGGTATATTGAAAAATGTTGAAAAACCGGCGCATGAAGAATTAATGCAAAATAAGGAAGAAGAGGCCGGAGATATTAAACTTAAGAATATTCTTGAAGATCCCGGAGCTTGGGAAATAAATTAATAGAGATTAAAAAGATAGTTAGGCAGCCGGACAGCTAGGCGGCTTTATTTTTTTTTCTTTTCTTTTTCAGGATGTATTTAATTTTGCTTAATTTTGTTCCCGGAAAGTAAAATTCAAGTATTTCTCTGGCAGTACTTTTGTATTTTTTCGCCATGCCGGCCGCGCCCGATTGGCAAAGGCCCACGCCGTGGCCCCAGCCGCCGCCATATATCCAATAGTTTCGTATTCTGCCGTCTTTAAATCTATTTATTTCCATAAAAAACAAAGTGCTTTTTACAGAGCCAAAACCAAGAACATTGCGTATTAAGTGTTCGCGGTCTATGGTTATGGTTCTTTTTGTGCCGACAATTCTAAGGGCGTTTACATTGCCCGCGCCGCTTCTTTTTAAAGGAAATATTTTTTTTAATTTACCTATTTTATAGCGTTGGTTTATTCTGTGGTTTAAATCTTTATGTTTGATTATTCTAACCCATCTAAAATGCGCGGAAGAAGTGGTGCCGGGAGTATTGCAATTTGAAGGGGGATTACTCATTATCCATTGATGGAATTCCCAGGGTGAATCCATATTTTTCTGTTCTTCTTTAGGTAGGTCTTGATGTGTCTTTAAGTATTTTACATTTCCCCAGCCCGTAACATCTTTTGAGGCTTGAATATGACCGCCGCAATTTGAATGATAAAATGTTTGAGCGGGTCGGCCCCGATAAGTTAATATTTGGCCTTGAGTATCCACGACGGCATTATTTGTCGAATTTCTTTCCATTATTACGCCTTTATAAACTTGGCAATGCTGGCTGTCGCAAAGATGATAACCCCATTTTTTATGTTTTCCACCTCGCGCTTTTCTAATTAAAACTTGAGTTCTGGCAATTATAGCTTGGGCTTTAAGGGTTTCATAAGGCCACCAACTCAATACTTCGCTTGGCACCACACCCAGTAAATATATTTCCATATCAACTATATTTACGATGCCTATTCCGCGGCCTTTAATGGGATATAATTCCATAATGCCTCTATAAGCTCTATCTGAATTACGGAACCATGGATTTGAAGATTTTCTTATTCTTTCAAAGATTGTATAGCCTTTTTTTGGATTATTGGGTTTGATTAGTATGGGACCTGTAAATCTTCCAAAAACTTTATTTTCCGGATTTCTTAATACCACTTTGCCATTTCGATACATTGCCGTCCATATTTCATTCGGTGCGGCGCTGGCATAAAGTTTTTTTGATCTTTTGCCTATAACTTTAAAGCCTTCAAAAGACTTAAATTTCAATATTTTATTTATGCCTTGTCTACCCGTATTTTTTGTGCCTATGCCTACTCGTACTCTTGTGGATTTATCCAATATTTTAAGAGCATCAATGGGAGCCAGTTTTGGCGGTCCTTTAATTTTAAAGGGCGGGCGTATTTCTTCCGGTTGCTTTGTAAGTTTTCCCTCAAGCACCTTTATCATTTTGGAAGCTATGGGAAGCTTCGGCGCATAATCCAAAATTCTATGATATTGATTCCAGGCTTCATTAAATTTGTGATTGCGCGCGTAAATACCGGCAAGAGGCAGACGGGCTTCTATAAAAGAGGGGTCTTTACGCAGGGCCTCTATCAAATATTGTTCAGCCTCGTCATACATTTTAAAGTTAACATAAGCCCAGGCGATTATATAATCTATTCCCGAGAAGTCGGGCCTGAGTTTTTTGTATTTCTTCAAGTAACTCATTGAATCTACTTTTTTATTTAAATGAGAGTAAACACTGCCGAGTCCCAAAAGAGACCTTGTGTGATTGGGCTGGTTTTTAAGCGCTTTTTCAAAGAGTTTGGCGGCCTCCGTATATTTGGCGAGGTGAAATTTCAGCCAGCCAAGTTCGCATAAAACATCGCTATTATTTGGCTGAATAAGCAGGGCTTGTTCGAAAACTTTAGCTGCAGTTTCATATTTTCCCAGTTGTTTATAAACTATGGCGGCATTTAAAAGAGGCTTTATGTTTTTAGGGTTTAGGCGAGCTTTAAAAAGATATTTATTGGTTGATTTGGTTAAATAGCCTCTTAAATAAAATGAATACGCCGTATTGCGCGTGAGTTGTGTTGATTGCGCTGAAAAAACAAAAGCGATTAAGATAAGTGAAAATAGAAATATTTTTTTAAGTTGTCTCATAGTGGAATATTTAAAGTTGAAGCTATATCTTATAAAATTTTTATAATATACTCCCAAAAAATCAGGTAACTTTTGATTGCCCAGGTAAAACGCTAAAATACCTT
>CAZHQC010000027.1:0-22361 GCA_964534135.1 uncultured Elusimicrobiaceae bacterium
ATAATTTACTTATTTTTACATTGTTTTTTTTAAGTATTTCAATATATTTATTTTGTGTTGCTATTGATTGAGAAGCATCTTTACAAATCGTATCTTGTATGGTTTTTTTAGGATTCAATTTTTTTCCAACATATTCGTTATTATATGCCCTATCAATTGTAGTATTTAATGTAAATAGTTTTTCATTTTGCAGTATTAAGTAATAAAGCGGCCCATAAAGGTTTTGCACCTGTTTTTCCAAAAATCTTATTTTTCGGTCTTTTTTTTCACTCCTTGCTATTCTTACCCAGTTTATGGCTGCGACTATAACGCCGCCTCCAAGAAAACTAATAAGCCATGTCATTGTGTAAAAATATGTAAGATTTTCTGGTTGCATAATTTTTTAAATATGGGTATGGGTTAATTGTTTTGTGTTATACGGAATTTTCAGTTTTTTTAAATTGAAAATTAGGAGAATTATTATAATTATTTGTATTAACCCCACCCTTGTTTTATTCTTTACTGCTCGCTGATTTCTGCTATCTGATTTCTAGCTCTTGATTACATCTTGAAATCTTGGCCTAAGTATAATTCTCGGGCCCTTTTATCGTTGAGAAGTGTGTTGGCATCTCCACTGATAAGCAGTTCTCCAGCATAAAGCAGATAAGCTCTATCAGTTATAGAAAGGGTTTCTCTTACATTATGGTCTGTAATTAAAATTCCGATACCTTTCGTTTTAAGCATTGTTATTATTTTTTTCAAATCACTAACAGTTATGGGATCTATTCCTACGAAGGGTTCATCCAAAAGTATTATTTTAGGATCGTTTATCATTACTCTGGCTACTTCAAGGCGTCTTTTTTCTCCTCCGGATAATGACCATGCTTTTTGTTTTTTTAGTTCAATTAAGCCAAATTCTTTCAAAAGGTTATCAACTTTTTGACATATGATTTTTTTATCAGATATGGTTCTTTCTAAAATAGCAATTAGGTTTTCCTGAACTGTAAGTCCCTTGAAAACCGTGGGGTCCTGAGATAAGAAACCAATGCCTTTGCGCGCGCGTTCAAACATCGGCATATTGGAAACATCTTCATCATCTATAAGTACTTTTCCGTCATCCGGTTGAGTGAATCCGACAAGCATATGAAAAGTTGTGGTTTTTCCGGCGCCATTTGGCCCTAACAAACCGCAAACTTCTCCGGAATTTATATTTACGGAAACACCTTTAACCACTTTCCGTCCATCATAGCTTTTTTCTAAAAGTTGAGATTTTAATATCATAGTTTAATATTTTATATTGCTTATATCCGCCCATCCTTTAGCGCGGCCAAAAACTTCTATATCATTTTTATCTTTATGAAATTTTAATGTATCGCCCTGTAAAGCAAAATTATACCCTTTTTCCTTTCCTATCACCACAGGCATAGAGCCAGAAAGAATGAATGTTCCCGTGGTATTATTATAGAGGGCATTGTCGGAATAGGCGTAATTTTTTTCAGCTTCCAATATAAAATTATTTTTAAAATTAACTTGATTGGTTTTATTGTTAATGTTGACTTCCTCACAGTAGGAAAAGAGTTTTCTTCCGGTGCTTGAATTATAGATGGTTTTTATCGGGTTTATTCCTTGATATAAAGAGGCATTTTCAAATTCTTCAAAAAATACGCCTCTTTCGCAATTAAGTTCGATGCTTGTTTCATTTTGAAAAACTCTTTGACAATAGACATTACCTTTTAAATTCCAATATTTTGTTTTATGATTATATTCTGCATAATCTGATTTTAAATTGTAATATTGATTTTTAAATGAAACATCTCCTTTGAAAATTTCTTTATTTTTTTTCCTGTTTATTTTCCAAGATTTGCTTTTAACAATCGAGCCCATAAGAAATCCATCTTTTTCTGTGGCATTTGAAAAAGAGGTAAAAATAAATATTGTCACTAAAAATAAGAGAATTTTTTTCATTATTTAACTTTTTGAGGTTCCCTAAAGTAATTAATTTACCATTTGGCTAACTGATTTTCAAGTGAAACGAGGAACGAAGAGCGCGCATACTCTCTGCAGTCTGTAAGAGATGAGTGACGAAGTTGTAGGTAAAAATCAGCAAGCCCCTTATGGGGAAGCTCATTTTTTGTTGATTTCGCCGTTGCTCCTCATTCACATGCGAAAAGCATTCTCATTCGTCGCGCCTTGAAACTCAACTTAAATCTGAGCTTCCAAATGATGAACTAATTATTTTAGAGAGCCTAGATGTGTTTCTTGATTTCTAATTTCAATTTCAGATAAATCGGGATTAGCAGTAAGGCCTTTGCCTGTGACTATGGTATTTTGTCTATAAACAGTTACCTTTTCTTCCGTCCAAATCTTCTTTTTTGCAGCTGAAAATAAAAGTTTTTCAGTTTTTAACAGGGAGTCTTCCGTTTTTGAATTAACAATTACATTATTTGTAAGGACGGTATCTCTCGTATTTAAATTTAGTTCGCCTTTTTCAGCAGTGATAGTAGATACCACCTTATTGTCTTTATAGAATTTTAAATTTGGTTTAACAAAAATCATGGAACCTTTTTTTTCATTTAATTTGGCTTTTTGGGAGTTTAAATCCCATTGATATTTATTTGATTCGCTTTCGGCAATTTTAATTCCGGAAATCAAACTTTCAATTTCTGTAGTCGGGGAGGAATCCTCATTTTTGGAACAAGAGGAAATTAAAAGTGATAGGCATATAAAAAAAAGCAAATATTTATTCATTGAAATTTTTAAGTTCTCTTAAATAAGCCCTTCATTAAGAAGGTCTCTTTCATCTATGATGCCAATGGGTTTTAGTGTTTTAGGGTCAATAACCGGCATATTATCTATTTTTTTCGAGGTTATTATCGCTGCCACATCTATGGCCTTTGTATTGGGAAATACTGTTGTGGGTTTTTTCGTCATAACGGATTTAATTTGTAGGTTAAGATCTGTTTTGTTTTTTTGAAGCAGTCTTCTAAGGTCTCCGTCAGTAAAGAACCCCGTAAGTTTGCCTTTTGAGTTTACGACCGACACAGCTCCCGCGTGTGTTTGTGTCATTATAGAAAGAGCTTTTTTTATTGGCTGACTTTCATTTATGACAGGATTTTCTTTCCCTTTATGCATTAAATCTTTTGTTTCTATATTTAAAAGTTTTCCAAGTCGTCCGCCTGGGTGGAGTCTGGCAAAATGTGAACTATTAAAGCCTTTCAGTTGCATCAGCGTTATCGCTATGGCATCTCCAAGAGCTAACATGCTGGCCGTTGAAGATGTGGGGACCACATTAAAAGGACAGGCCTCTTTGTTTATATTTAGGGGAATAGTTATATTTGAATGCTTGGCAAGTTTTGATTTTAATCCTTTGGTTATCGCTATAATGGTAAGCCCCTTGGATTTTAAAAATGGCAAGAGTTTATTTGTCTCTTCTGTTTCCCCAGAATAAGAAAGGATAAGAATGATATCTTCCTTATTAATGATGCCCATATCGCCATGAAGACATTCAACGGGATGTAGATAAACACTTGGTGAGCCGGTGGATGAAAGTGTAGCGGCTATTTTACGAGCGATAATACCTGATTTGCCTATGCCAATAACAATTATTTTTCCCTTAAGTTTGGAAAAGGCTTCGATGGCTTTAATAAAGGATGTCCCTAAGCCTTTTGCCGTTTTTGTCACAGCATTAGCTTCTTCAAGCATTATTTTCCTGGCATTCTTTATTAATTGTTTTTTATTTGAAAGATTTTTAGTTTTCGTCATGGCGCCGGAGTTTTATGAGGATATAACCACGGAGTCATCTGAGGTGGTATTTCTCTTATATCATAAGGAGGGGGAAGCTTGCGAAGAAGAAAGCTTGCGATAAAGAAAACCGCTATAAGCGTTAGATATATCCATGAAAGAGTTTTTAAATGCCATTTCCAGTTGGGAAACCAGGCAGGGGCAAGAGTTAAATCGCGTGAGCATTTTTTACATAATTTGAGCGCGGCTCTATTTTCGTATCCACAATTAGGACATCTCATATCTTATACCCTAAAGTCTAAAGTTTAGCTGCTGCTAATGCGACTTTGTCCACATAGTTTAGCATATTAACCGTTTTGCTAACATCACGCAGTTTCATTGAATTAGGGCCGTCAGATAGCGCTTTTGCGGGATTTGGATGTGTTTCCATGAATATGCCCGCTATATTCAATATTGTCGCCGCTTTAGCCAATGGGATTGAAAATTGAATGTCTCCACCTGTAGCTGTTCCGAGTGCGCCGGGTCTTTGGATAGAATGGGTGCAATCAAAAATTACAGGATAGCCCGTTTCTTTCATAATTTCAATTGAGCGCATATCCACCACCAGATTGCCATAACCGAAAGACGAACCTCTTTCAGTCAGCATAATAGATTTATTGCCTCGTGATTCTATTTTCCTTATGACATTTATCATATCCCATGGCGCGAGAAATTGTCCTTTTTTAACATTTATGGTGCAACCCGTATCGGCGCAGGCATATAGAAGATCCGTTTGTCTGCAAAGGAAAGCGGGAATTTGAATGATATCGGCAATGTCTTTTATGCGTTCAGCTTGCCATGGTTCATGCACATCAACCAGTAAATTTATCTTAAGTTCTTTTTTTAGTTTAGCGAGAAAATTTATACTCTTTTCAAAGCCGATACCTCGAAAGGCTTTATGGGATGTTCTGTTTGCTTTGTCAAAAGAAGCTTTTAAAACGAATTTAGTTTTTAATTTTGCGAATGTTTTCTTTAAAGCTATTGCTGTCTTCTTATATCCAGCTTCAGATTCTATAATGCACGGCCCGGATATATAAATAAGTTTTTCATCATTAGAGACTAGGAGGTTGTTTACTTTGATTTTTTTGGCTTTCATATTTTAAATCCTTTTCTTTTTTCAGAGTTATTAGATTGCTTTATGGAAGCCCTTATGAAGCTGTCAAACAGAGGGTGAGAGGATAATGGCCTTGATTTAAATTCAGGATGAAATTGAACCGCCACAAACCAAGGATGATTTTTTATTTCAACCATTTCAGGTAAATTCAGTTTTTTATGTATTCCACTTACAATAAGACCCTTCTTTTCACAGGCTTTAATATATTTAGGATTGAATTCATATCTATGGCGATGCCTTTCTTTAATTATGCTTTTACCATATATTTTCCTAGCTAAACTCCTTGCTTTTAAAGCGCAGAAATAGGCGCCTAAACGCATTGTGCCGCCTTTTTCTTTTATGGTTTTTTGCGCTTCCATAATATCTACAACTTTATGAGGCGTCTTTTTATTAAATTCCGTTGAATGAGCTTTTTTTAGATTAAGGACATTTCTGGCAAATTCTATAACCGCACATTGCATCCCAAGACAAATCCCTAAAAATGGAATATTATTTTCCCGGGCAAATTTCACGGTATTTATTTTATCTTCAATGCCTCTATCTCCGAATCCTCCCGGCACTACAATACCGTCAACTTTTTTTATGTCTGAAAGAAAAGTTTTATGCTGAACATCCAAAAAACTAAAGTCAATATTAATGCTATTGGCTATTCCCGCTTGCTCTAAGGCCTCAACCAGAGATTTATAGGAGTCTTTAAGCTGGGTGTATTTTCCCGCGATGGCAATTTTTACTGAAGGCCAATTTGCCGATTCATTAAGTTTTTGAACATAGGAAGACCATTCTTCATAGTCCCATTTTTTACTTCTAAGTCTTAAGAGCATCATTATTTGTTCATTAATTCCCTGCTTTTTTAATATATCGGGAACATTATATATTGAAGGGGCATTTGGAGCTTCAATTACAGCTTCTTGCGGAACACTACAGAACAAAGCTATTTTGTTTTTTATATCTCTCGAAAGTGTTTTTTCCGTTCGACAAACAATAATATCGGGATCAATGCCGATTTCTCTGAGTTTATTTACAGAGTGTTGTGTTGGTTTTGTTTTCAATTCATCACTTGAGATGAGATAGGGAATCAATGTTACATGGATATAAATCGTGTCATTATGGTTTCTATCGGGCCTCATTTGTCTTGCCGCTTCCAAAAAAGGGAGACTTTCTATGTCGCCAACGGTTCCGCCTATTTCTATTACAGTTATGTCATAACCCTTTGAAGCCTTAAAGAACCTGCTTTTTATTTCATTGGTAATATGAGGAATAACTTGGACTGTTTGTCCAAGATATTTTCCTTCTCTTTCTTTTGAAATAACCGATTGATATATTTTACCCGCAGTTATGCTGTTATTATGGCTTGTATTTATATCAAGAAATCTTTCATAATAACCCAAATCCAAATCCGCCTCAGCTCCATCATCCGTTACAAAAACTTCTCCATGTTGAAGTGGCGCCATTGTTCCCGCGTCTACATTTATATAGGGATCGCATTTAACGATGGTAACCGATAGACCATGTGATTTTAAAAGTCTGGCAACAGAGGCCGCAGTTATTCCTTTTCCCAGAGAACTTACAACTCCGCCAGTAACAAAAATAAATTTTGACATTTTATTTTCCTTTATTGAGGTTTAGCTTAAAGTATTTTTCCGCTCGCTTGATATCTGAGGGGATATCAATGGCGGGGCCAAGAGCTTTGATTTGAGCTACAACTATTTTCATGCCGTTTTCAAGCGCTCGTAACTGTTCAAGACGTTCAAGTTTTTCAAGATTGCTTTGAGGAAGATTAACGAAGGCCTTAAGAGTGTTTTTTCTATAAATATAAAAACCGCAATGTTTATAATAAGGTTCTTTTTTTGATAGCTTTGAAAGAGTGTGATGGAAGGGGATAGCCGAACGTGAAAAATAAAGCGCTTGCCCTTTTTTATTCATGGCTATTTTTACGCAATTGGGATTATTTATTTCTTTTTTATCCGTTATTTTAGCACAAGCGGTGGCGATATCATTATCGGGGTTTTCCAAAAGTTTTTTAAATGCTTTGCGCAGAGTTTCCGCTTGCATAAAGGGCTCATCACCTTGCATGTTTATAATGAAGTCATATTTTGTTTTTTTAGCCTCGGCCGCTGCAAAAACTCTATCAGTTCCCGACTTTAAAGCTTTGCTTGTAAGAACCGCTTTAGCGCCTATTGAAGCGCAAAAATCCAAGTCTTTCTTATCTTCAGTAGCTATAATCACATCTCCAAGCTTTGACTTTAGCGCCGCTTCATAACACCATTGAATGACAGGTTTGCCTTCAAGTTTTTTGAGAACTTTCCCTGGAAATCTTTGGGAATCATATCTGGCCGGTATAACTATAAGACATTTTTTTTTCATTTTTCCCCTTAGTGTTTTTTTGCTTCAAAGAGTAATAAAGTCTCGCGCTCTGACAATCTTAGATTGCCTTTATAATTTCTTTTTGATTTATTGTTGCCGTTCCCAATTTGCTTACCACAATTTGTCCCGCTATATTGGCAATTTCAGCCGCGTTTTCAAAACTTGAACCTGCGGCTATGGATAATGTGAAAACCGAAATAACCGTATCTCCGGCGCCGGTGACATCAAAAACTTCTTTGGTTTGAGTGGGGATATGTTTTATTCGGAGAGTTTTTAAGTTATTGTTAAAGAGAGTCATTCCATTTTCGCCTTGCGTAATTAAAAGGGATTTAAGTTTAAGTTTTTTTATTATTTTTTTCCCCAAATTGATAATATGTTCCTGGGAAGATTTGGGGATTTGCCTCATGCCGCTAAAAGCTTCAGTGGTATTGGGGGTTATGCAAGTAACTTTTTTATATTTTCCAAAATGCTCCACTTTAGGATCCACACATACCGGAACTTTAAAATTCGCGCATAGTTTGATGGTTTTACTTATCATGGTGGGAGTAAACATTCCTTTGCCATAATCTGATATTATGACTGCTTTAGAACCGTTTTTAATATCAATTTTGAGGAAGCTCAAAAACATTTTTTCCATATTTTTTGAAAGTTTAAAGTCCAGAGGAGGGTCTATATCAAAACGAACAATTTGCTGATGCTCGGACATAATACGGTTTTTTTCTATGGTTTTTACAGCTTTTGATTGTATTAAACCTGAAATATTTATCTTTCGTTCTTTATTGATGTTGATAAGTTTCTTACCGGCTTCATCATTTCCTATAAGGGATATTAATGAGACATCGGCTCCAAGTTCTATCAGATTGTTGGCCACATTCCCGGCGCCGCCCAGGATAACTTTTTCTTCTTCAATTTTCACAATGGGAACCGGAGCTTCAGGTGAAATTCTCGATACGGAACCTTTGATAAATCTGTCTAACATAATTTCGCCTATTACGGTTACTTTTATGCCTGAAAAGGTTTTAATTATTTTTTTAAGCTTAGTATTTTTCATAATTTTATTAACTCTTCCATTTGCCTAATTTCTGCATAACCTAATTGCCTTTTTTTTATTATATCATTCATATTTTCTTTTTACGAGTTTTGCTTTTATGGAGCCTATAAATATCTCAGCTATAAGCATAATAGGTATTCTTTCTTCGTCATCCGTAAGCCAAACATACATGCTTTTGCCTTTTTTAGGCACAAAAATACCTTCATTGCCAACGCCCGGTTCAACCAAGATGCATTTTCGTGTACCAAAAGAGGTTTTAATTTTTTTTCTCTTTAAAACTCTTAAGGTAAGTTGCCAATCACGTTTGGTGTTTATATTTACCGTCATGTCTTTTCCCGGTTCAAGTTTCATTGTTCTAAAGTAATAAAGGCTCGATAGAACATCATGAACATCTTTTTGGAGTTTATCACCTATCTCTCTGATGATATTTTTTTTATTTAGCTTTTCTCCATAAAAAGTCATATTTTCATAATCAAAAATAAGCCATTCATTATAAAAGTATTTTCCTTCCTGCAGTTTCTTTAAATAACCATAGGAGCGGTTAAAATTAACATCCGGCCATGATTCATTTACATCTCTAACGCGATAAAAAGTTTTTGCTATTCCGGCTGATCTCGCTCTGCTAATTATGTGATAGGCCGTATTACCGTTAATAAGCACGGCTTTATCTATTTCTATAAATGATTTCCCGACTTTCATTAAGCCCCAAGATATTTTATATTCAAGTCTTTCTTTATAAAAAATTTGATTTGCTATGGTTGCATCCATTGTAATTTCAGGAGCATTTTCCAAGGGACAAGTTATTGTTTTCATCTTCTTTTTAGCGCTTAGATTAAAAGCTGGAAACGATATTAGTAAGATATAAAAGATAGTCTTAAAAACCATAGTATATCCTTGCGCCGACAAAAATAATAAGCGCAATCATTGCCACCATGCCTCGCCATTCTTTGTTTTTTCTAAAAGTTTCCCCGGAATAAACACTTGAATCAAAGAAATTGTGGAAAGAACCAAGCTTTGGAATTATGGAATTTACGGTTTTTTTATAGTTCTCATAGTCTTTACCATAAGTTTTTAGTAAAAATTTCTCTTCAGCAAATATTGTTTTTTTATAAATCCAAGAAAATGCCACTATGGCGAAAACCCATACAATAAGTGTCCGCGCGATATCATTAGGCGAGTAGAGAGTCAACATAAAACCCAATGTCATTATAAAAGTTCCCAAATAGAGAGGATTTCTTGCCGCGGCATAAGGGCCGTTTGTGGTTAAGGTTTTGGATTTTACTATACAGGCGCTTGAAAGGAGTCTTACTGTTTGCCCTATCACAAAAAGGATTAATCCCGCAAAGAAAAAATTCCAATTGTCTGGTTTAGCTATAATTAGCATTAGTATAGCCGTGATTTGGGATATAAGTATCCTTTTTTTCATATTAGTCTCCGAGATATTATCCTTTCTGTTTTTCTATCCATTTTGCGGCGGTTAAAATGTTTTTTGCCACAAAATTAGATTTTATTTTTTTTCCGTATTTCAAAATTTGAGTTCTGCCATGCCCTGTTTCAAGGAGAACCGTTTTAATTTTAAATTTTTGACCGAGTTTGATATCTGAAATTTTATCGCCTATCATGAAAGAGCCTGAAAGATTTATATTGTGCCGGGATAAGGCTTCATTAACAAGTCCTATATTCGGCTTGCGGCAGGAACACTTGTCTTGGGGGGCATGGGGACAAAAGTATATACCTTCAATATTAATACCCATCGTTTTTAGTTTTTTATGAAGATATAAATTTATTTTTTTTGATTTCTCAAGAGTCATGTATTTTCTGGCAATACCGGATTGGTTCGTCACTATAATTAATATATAGCCCATTTCCTGAAACAAGCTGAGAGCTGTGGGAGCGCATTTATAAAGTTTTAATGATTTTTCTTCAGTTAAATAATGGCCGGGCCTATCATGAACAATTGTTCCATCACGGTCTAAAAAGATAGCGGCTTTTGGAGAGCGAGTTCTTTTTTTTGAAAAGACGATCATATTCCTTCTCCTTTTTCAATAACTTGGTCCAGGAAAACTTTATAACCATTGCACAAAAAAACAACTTCAACAAATAGAATATAAACATTTTTTCCAATTAACTTCTTCCAGTTTTTTGGAAATCGGGAAAAATCCTTATAAGTTGTTATTAAAATGGCATTGTTTCTATGGTTTTCTATGGTTTTAAATTCCGCATTTGTAAAATGGTGATGGTCGGGAAAGCGCCATGCTTGGTTTATTTTTAAGCCTAAAGAATTTAGGCTTTCTTCAAAAGATGAAGGATCTCCTATCCCTGAAAGAACAACGGCATTTCCTTTGATGGAATCAAGTGGGATTTTTTTAAGAGTAGAGGCATTTATAAAAAATTGTGGCACATGCATACTTTCTATTATCTGAGCTTTTGGATTTATTTTATAGATAGCTAGTTTGATCTCTTTGAGTTTTTCTTCCGTTTCTCTCTCGCAATGGGTTAAAATTACCAAATCAGCTCTTTTTATTCCATTTTTATTTTCCCTAAGATTGCCCATAGGCAGAAGTTTTTCATTTTCAAAGTCTGTTGCCGCATTGATTAATAGAAAATTTTTATCTCTTTTTAAACGAAAATACTGATAGCCATCATCCATTAAAATTATATTGCTGTCAAATTCTTTTATGGCTGTTTTTCCCGCCTTATAGCGGTCTGAGGAAACAATGATTGGAATAGATAAGTCTTTAAGAATATCATAAAGCATTAAAGCTTCATCTCCCACTTCATCGGGAGAAAAAACTCTGTCCTTATGCAGCACAACAACATCTCTTTGCTTGTTTTTTCTTTTGTAACCGCGCATTATAATGGCTACATTAAAACCGGTTTTCTTTAATTCAGTCGCTGCAAGTATTACGGTTGAAGTTTTTCCCGTGCCACCGGTTGATATATTGCCAAAACAAATAACTTTAACCGGCAAAGTTAGTTTTTTGAAAAAACCGATCTCATAGAGCTTTTTGCGGGTATTGATGGTGAACCCATAAATTAGCGACAAAAAACTAAGGGCTAAGTTGCCCGCTAAAGTATCTTTAATTTTATCTCTCAAATTTTCCATAGTTTATAACTGAAGCTTTTTCAACATATCGGTCAATTTATTGTAAACAATTTCAGGTTTCAGGTCGGTTAAACATTTTAAGTTATTATTACAAGTATTTTTGGCACAAGCGATACACTCAAGATTATCCAATCTAATAGATTGATGTCGTGGATCATCAGGGGGATTCCAGGCTTCCGGTGAACTGGAAGAATGTATTGCCAATGTCGGAATATCTACAGCTTGAGCAATGTGTTTAGTACCATTGCAATTGCTTACGAATATATTGGTTTTCTTAATAATTGAGGCAAGTTTCATAATAGTAGGTGTTTCTGGCGACACAAATATACTGGGGTGATTTACATCACGAACTATCTTATCTGCCAGGGGTTTTTCTCCAGGTCCCCAAAACAATATTATTTTAGAGTTGAAGTTGGAAAGAATTAGCTTTGCCAATGCTGAAAAATATTCAGCTGGCCATATCCTTGTTTTTCGTCTAGATGTAGGAGAAAAACCTATTATCAAATCGTTTTGTTTAAATTTAACAATATTTTTTTCGGCCCATTCCAGGTCTTGTGGGGTGATATAAATTTTTGGATAGGGATAGAAGATTTTTTTTAAATTTAAGGCCTTAAGAAGGTCTATTTTATGAAAAGCGTTATAAGGATTTGAGTCTTTTAATTTTTCCAATTTAAGATTATAAGCCCAGCTGGAAGAAGTATATTGAGGTCCCGCCTTTGTTTTTGCTCCACTCAAAGCTGTTATTAATGCAGAACGAGGATTTGATAAAAAGTCAATTACAAGGTCATATTTCTTTTTCCTTATTTTAAAAATCCACTCAATTGGTTTTTTTTTATCATAAACTAAAACGTCATTTATATAGGGGATTCCTAGGACTGTTTCGTTAGAAGGTTTTTCCACGAGAAAATCGATTTTTGAATTTGGAAAATTTTTTCTCAAAACTTCAATTGCAGGAGTTGTTAAAAGCACATCACCGATTCTTTTTAGCTGTATTATAAGAATATTTTCAAAATTAGAAGTCATTTTATTGTTTTATCGTATATTTTGGATCATTGTACATTTTAAACTGACGATAAATTTTTGGGTGAGCCTGACCCGATATATATTTTCCAAACAATTCTTTTAACTCAATTTCCAAATCATTAACTTGCATTTGAAGTATTTTCATTTTATGAGTAGATTCTTCTTTGTGCTCGTCATTGGCATCATCTCTTCCAATTTGCTCTTTCATATGAAATGTTTTGAGTTGCATTATGCTTATTTTATCCACTAAGCTTCCTATAGTTTCAGCCATTATTTTTCTCCAATCGCGCTTAGCACAGCTTCATCGATTTTTTCTATCAAATCATTTCTTTTTTGATTTAATTTATCTATCTCTCTTTTGGCCGCGGCAACTACCAGATCGTCCTTTAAGCGAGCTTTATCTTCTTGATGCCATAAAACGGTATTGGTCATCGAAAGTTCAGCTACAAGTTTTCCTATATCCAGTTTTTCCATTATTATCTCCTTACAGTCTTTTCTTTTTTCGTGGTGTTTCTTGTAACCTGAAAAGGCGGTAAATGCCTTTTTTACTTATATGAGTCTGGAGTTTCCTTTTGTTAAATGTAAATATAAATCGAAATTATTTTCATCATGTTTTATAAAAAGTCTATCTATGGGAGAGACTTTTCTTTCCCAGGGCCATGCGGTCTTGCCTTGCTTAAAGCTAAAATCGAAAGTGAAGCCCGCATCAAGCGCCGCCTGTCTTACTTTATTGTCATAGGCTCCCGCGCCATAGGGATAAGCAAAAGCGCATAATTCAGTTTGCAAAGCTGCTTCAAGTTGTTTTTTTGATTCCTTTATTTCCCAGGTGACCATGTCGGTTGACAATGAAAGTAAATTGGGATGATTCATTGTATGTGCGCCAAATTCCATCACTTTACTCTCTTGCATTTCTTTAATCATAGCCATTGAGGCCATATTAATCCATGGTTCGGTTTTTGTATTATGCCAGGTATTTATTTTTCCTATGGTATTGTGAACTACAAAAATATTGCCTTTGGCATTTAATTTTTTTAAGATTTTATAGGCATAGGTATAATTATTTTCATAGCCGTCATCAAATGTTATTAATACCGGGTTTTCAGGTAATTTCCTTTCTCCCTTAAAGTCTGCCAGAATATCGGAAAAATGCACCGTTGTATAGCCATGTTTATTTAAATATTCAATTTGTTTTTCAAATTTTTCTGGTGTTATCCAAAGATTTTTTAATGCGGAGTTTTTTGGATAATAGCCTATTTTATGATAGACAAGAACGGGAAGGCCTTTTTTTGGAAAACGCCACCATGTCCAACGCAGACTCAGAAGGACAATAAGTATCAAAATTATTCCTGTTGTAAACACTTGCATAAGGTAGATTATATCAAATATACCGGGAGGCATAGAGGCAGAAAGGCGGAAAAATAATTTGGAGACTTTAGGATTTATTTAGAAAGAGTGTTTATCACTTGATTATAAACTCGCTCGATACTAATGAGATTCATACATAAAAAATGTCCTCTTGGGCATTTCTTTGAACCATGAAGTGCACAAGGCCGGCACTCAAGGTTTTCTTCTATAACAAAACTTTTTTTACTGTAGGGGAAAAAGCCGAGTTCTCTTGTTGTCGGTCCGAATATAGCAATAACCTCGATGCCTGAGGCAGCTGCAATATGCATGGGACCTGAATCATTTGTAATAAAAAGTTTTAGATCTTTAATTAAGGCCATAAGCTCTTCAATACTGGTTTTGCCCGTAAGATTTACGCAAGTCTCTTTTCCTGCAATATTTTCAATTTCTTTATTCCATGGAATTTCATTTTTACTGCCGATTATTAGAATTTTCTTATTGTATTTTTTATGAAGCAGTTTTATTAATTTACCATACCGTTCTTTTGGCCAGCGTTTTGTCGGCCAGGCAGAACCGGGATTTATGCCGATTTCCAGATTATCACTGATTTTAAATTTTTCCAAAAGACCTTCTGAAACATTAAGTCTTGTTTCAGCGGGGACAGTATCATTGATTAAAGGCAAAAGAAGGGTAAGATTTCTTTCCGCGTCATGCAGGAGCCATGAAAAAGGCACCACTTTGGTTAAGAATGTTTTTCCTGCGCTTTCAGAAAAACCTATTCTGATTGGAATTTTCGCCAAAAAAGCAATCAAAGCGCTTCTAAGCGATCTATGGGGAATTATGGCTATGTCAAAATTTTCATCTTGCACTTGTTTTATAAGTTTAATGAATTCAGGAAAAAAGAATTTTGAATTTCTCTTATTGTCTATTATTACGTTATCAACGGATTTTGAAGATTTAAAAATCTGACTGGTTTCAGGGCGGCTTATCACTGTGATGCGTGAATTTGAAGCTGAACTTTTAATCTTTTCAATTAAGGGAAGTGTAAGAGTGCAATCACCGAGAAAAGCGGTTTGTAAAATACAAATATTTTTTAATTTTAGAGAGGATTTATCTTTTTTATAAAGCAAGGCCCAGTCATTAATTTCAGGAGTTCTGGAAACTATGGGGATATTAAGATTTTTAAGCACTTCAAGATACCGATTTACAGTGTGTTTTTGAAGTGAACAATTGGGCATTCTAAAATTTACAAAGAGTTTTCTGGAAAGAGAATCTTTATTATATCGGAGTATTTTTTTTGTTGAACATAAAAGCGTGATAAGATGCGTTCTTAAATTCGAATGTAAATCTATAATATAATCAAATTTTTCAGAATTTATTTTTTTAACCGTTTGAGAAATTGTGCTAAAAGGTAAGACTTCCGATAGTAGGGGATTATTGGCCGCTGTCTTGGCATAGGGGCGTTTTGTGAGTAAATATATTTTGGCATCCGGCCAAGCTGCCTTGATATTTTTTATTACCGGAGATATCAATATAATATCGCCGAGAGAGGACAAACGCATAATAAGGATTTTGGGATTGCTTTTCATGAGAAACAGACAAAATTATAGCAAAAAGCCCATGCGCTATATGAATTAAACGCAATATTTTCTTAACATTAATTTTGTAAGTTAAATATATAATAATATAATGTATTATAGACAAGGTAGAGGTTATATGATTAAAAGATTAAAAAATCTTATAAAATCAAATTTCAAAACATTGCCAAAACTTCCGTTTTTGATATTTTTAACAGGGTTTATATTTCTGTTTTATAGCGGAGTTAATGCCCTTATTAGTTCTCCAATATATCGTATTTTAATATCGGAAACAACATCTCTGCCTGCAAATACTCCAAAAGTTGGCGGGCCGTATTCTTTAATGGGAACAACCGGAAAATTGGGCGGGACATTGCTTGAAGGAGCAAGATATACGGTTAACCTGGGAGTTCTTAATTCATGGCGGTCTCCGCAAGCGGACGTTTCAGGGGCACATGTTTATCCAAATCCATGCAATATAAAGGACGGTTGCACAGGCATTACATTTACAAGGCTTACGCTTAGGGCGACAATAAAGATTTATACTATCAGCGGAGAATATTTAAAAACAGTGGAAAAAGACAGTAATATCGACAGTGTTGGTTGGGACCTTAAAACCGAGGCCGGAAAATATGTCTCAAGCGGTTTATATATTTATTTCATAGAAGGAGCAGGTTCAAATAAACAAGGAAAGATGATTGTAATTCGTTAGGGTTTAAAGATAAAAAAGTATTCCTTTTTTTTATCTCAGTCTTTGTTTTAACCTATAGTTGATTTTTGGAGGAAATATGAAAGCACTCAAACTTATTTTAATAATTTTATTTTGCCAAACGGTTTTATTTTCATCGCTTTATGCCGGGGATATCGCCGAAGGCAGCGTTCCAACCGAAATAAATTATCAAGGCCGTCTTGAGAAAGACAATGCTCCCATAACTGGCCCTATTCATATAACTTTTAGGATTTATGATGCTGTAACCGGCGGCAACTTGGAATGGGAAAGCAGTGAATTGGTGGTTAATGCCGTACAAGGAATATTTAGTGCCTCGATAGCGCCGTCTTGGTCTGTTTTTGCCACAACTGAAAATAGATATTTAGAAGTTCAAATTGAAAGTGATGTTCTCTCGCCCAGAGAGCCTTTTCAAAGCGCGGTATTTTCTTTGGTTTCAAAAAGATTGGAAGATGGAAGTAATATTTCAATTAGTAGCATGACAACGACAGGTAGTGTAACGGTTAATAATAATATAACAATAGGCCCCGCATTATCAGCCAATGGTATTTTTTTTCCAGATGGTTCTTTTATGAATAGTGATAGTATCGGTTCAGCTAATAATCTTTCCGCTCTTACTGACGCCATTATTATTTCTGACAGTAATAATGACGGTTCAGGTAATATAATTTTTCGAACGGGCAGTATTACTGAGAGCGCAAGAATTACAGATGCGGGCAATATGGGAATAGGAAATACTCCAGCTGCGGACAGGAAGCTGGATATAGACGGCTCATTATATATTGGCAATGAAGGAATTTACGATAGAGATGATGCGGAAATAAATATAATGGAAAATCTTGGAGTAGAGGGAGGAGTTATAACCGGGGTTAGCTCTTGGGTTAACTCTGAATCTATATCCATAGGAGTAATAGATAATGTTATAGCGTTAACCTCCGACGATTCAGAAAGAATGAGAGTCCATACAAACGGTTATGTGGGCATCGGGCTTACTGCTCCAACTTCAATGCTTCACGTTGACGGAGATATAGTATCAAATGAGGGTGTTCGCGGAGGAGATGTTTCAATAGGTGATTATACAGTTGATTGGACAGGTTTAAATAATGAAATCCGCGCCGCAGATGCTTCGCATCTTTTGCTTCAAGAAAGTAATCCTTTCAATGTCGGCATAGGCATTGCTTCACCTTCCGAAAAACTTCATGTTCATGGTAGTATTAAGGCGGATAATGGCATAATTGCCTCGACAGCCGCTTTTTCCGGGGATGTTGCTATCCTTGGTGTTTTAAATGCCAATAATCCTCTCGGTTCAAATGTTGAACTCTCATCCACCGTGATTTATGGAACTCTGCAAGTTACAGGCGGTATTGCAAGTGATAAAGGCTATCCCGCTTATTTAACTTCAACTCAAGCTTTTACCGGTGGAAATACCTTTCTAAATGAGGTTATAGTTTCCACTGACATGACAGCTTTAGGGAGAGTCGGAGTTGGTGTGATAAATTATAATTTTGGCACCGAAAAAAAATATCTTCAAGTCGGCGATAATACCTTGGGCCTTGTCGATGCTGATGCTCTGGTTTATCTTGTCGCAGGTTCAAATGCCAATTCCAAAATTCACTTTTATCGCGACGCGACTGAAGTCGCTCGACTTGAAACTCAGGGTGCTAATAATCTGGCTTTATATACGGGTGGCGTAAAAAAGATGCTTGTGGATTCCTCTAATTTCAGAATTTTTAATACCGAATTTTTTGTTTCAGCGACTGAAGGTTCAACGCCCGCTATTTATGTCAGTCCTACAGATGGCAATGTCGGTATGGGAACTGAGGTACTTGATCCCAACTGGCAATTAACCGTTGAAGGAAACATAAGAATATCCACCGCGGCTTCTCCCGGAGATAGTCATGGCATTATTTTTGCCGATGGCACGATACTGAATACAGCCGGTGGAGGTTCAGCCAATGCCTTGTCTAATAATGATGATGTTTTAATTCGTTCCGACGTCGATAAAGATGGAGGCGGAGATGTGATTATCAGTGCCGGTTCCGGTAACGGCATGATTATCAATAGTGGTGGTAATATTGGCATGGGAACTCAAAATCCTGTTTCAAAATTAAATATCCTCGGTGGCGACCTTGTTCTCGGTGAGCCTTATTATCCTGAGAATCCATATAAGTTAAATGGAGTGGAAGATTTAATTATTGAAGGCAGTATTGTTGTTGACGGTAGTATTATTCAGCGTTCGGATGATCCGGTTTATTTATCGGCCCTAATAGTCTCCGGAGAGGTTTTGCTTTCAACTGCGTCAACGTCAGTTTATACCGGTATTGGAACTGTTACTCCGGGATACAAATTGGATGTAACAGGTGATATAAATGCTTCCGGCAATATAAGAACAGGGACAACAATTAGATTATCCAATACAGGTATTCTCTCAAATACCACTTGGAATGGTGGAACTATAGCCGTTGGCTATGGCGGCACAGGAGCAACTACTTTTACGGCAGATGGTATTTTATATGGTAATACTGCAAATGCGGTTAATGTTACTGACGCCGGTTCGGAGTATGAAGTTTTAAGAGCTGGCAATGGCGGAACTCCCGCTTTCGGCAGCATTAATCTTGATCAATCACTAGCAGTTACAGGGACACTTCCCGTTGGTAATGGAGGAACAGGCGTTACTACTTTAACTGGTGTTCTTCATGGAAATGGGTCCGGTGCTTTTACGGCTTCCGATGTATCTCTTTCAAGTTCAGTGATAGGAACTCTTCCTGTTGGAAATGGCGGAACTGGAGTTACAAGTTTAACATCCGGTGGTATACTTTATGGCGGTGGTGGTGGAGACATAGGAGCCTTAGCCGTGATGGCTGATGGTCAGCTTTTAATAGGAAACGGTGCAACCGCTCCTACGCTGGCTACTTTAGGTGGTAGTAATATTTCTGTGACAAATGGGGCGGGAACAATAACCATAGGGATACCTCAAAGTGTGGCAACTACTGCAACTCCGACATTCGGAGGTTTAACTTTAAATGGCAATGCTGATATGAATTCTACAGGTAAAATTATAAATCTTGTAGACCCTTCATTAAATCAAGATGCCGCAACAAAAAATTATGTTGATGGTGCGACAGGTGGTGGTAAAGCATGGGGCTTGTCAGGAAATAATATAAATGACTCGAACGATTTTATAGGTTCGACAGGGAGTGATGCTTTTATTATTAAGACAAATAATGCAGTCAGAATGACAATAACCGCTGCCGGAGTAATTCAATTAAATAATGCATTAGATGTTTCATATGGCGGAACTGGTTCAACTAGTCAAGCTGGAGCTCGTTCAAATTTGGGGCTTTCAATAGGGAGCAATGTGCAGGCTTATGATGCGGATTTAACGGATTTGGCAGATGGCACGTTGTCAGGAAGTAAGATTGGTTCCGGCGTGCCGACCGCGAATATTGCCGCGGGTTCTCTTGGTTCATCTGTAATAGCCAGTTCAATAGCCGTAAATGCGGTCCAAAACGCTTCAATAGTTGGGGTAGCCGGTTCAAAAGTAAGCGGAGATATAGCTGGCAATGCCGCTACTGCGACTACTGCCGGCAGCGCAACCACGGTTACAAATGGTGTATATACAGACGGTTTATACGCCAATCCTGGCTGGATAACCGAACTTGCAGGTTCAAAAATAACCGGTGGTTATACTGGCTCGGTAGCCGCCACCTGTTCAATTACTGTTGTTAACGGTTTAATTACTGGCTTTGTTTGCCCATAATTAAACCAATTTAACTTCCGAGGTTAGATTAATTGAATTTTGTTAATGTAGTATAGGTATTTGTTTTATTGTTTTATCTGTCGCGCCTTGAAGGGATTCAAGAGCTTCTTTAGACATATGGGACGCAGTTTTAAGTATGGATGGATTTTTAATCAAAAGGGCTATTCTTCCGGATAAATCTTTTTCAGTTTTAACCATAAATCCGCCGCCAAACTTAATTAAAGTTTGACCGGCCTCTTTAGCATTTTTTATATTAGGTCCGAATAAAACAGGTTTTGAAAATAAAGAAGGTTCAAGTAAGTTATGTCCGCCTATTTTAACTAAAGTGCCACCTACAAAAGATATATCACAAAGAGAATAAAAGTCATTAAGCCAACCCATTTCATCCACCAGAATACAATCTATATCACGGTCAAATTTCGCATTTAATCTATCGCTCCACTTAATATAATGAATACCCAGATTATCTAGCATAGCGGCGGTTTCATGAGTTGTTTCAGGATGCCTTGGAGCGATTATTAATTTTAGATTTCCGATTGTTCTTTTATTGAAAAGATAGGCTTTGGCTATAATTTTATCTTCACCGCGCCATGTGCTGCCGGCAGTTAAAATTTTGGCTTTTTTCCAATTCATCTTTTTAAAATAATTTTGAGTTTCTTGAGTCTTTGAGGAGACTGCGGTTATATTGTCATATTTAATATTACCCGTGCATTCAATTGGTTTTCCTTTGCCCAGTATTTTTTTATATCTTCTGCTATCTCCCTCGCTTTGACACAAAATTCCATTCACATCTTTTAATATAAGCTCAATAAGAGGGGAGATTAAATTATAGGACTTAAAGCTTTTTTCAGATAGTCTGGCATTTATAAGAAAAGTTTTTATATTTAATCTGCCTGATAGATAAAGCATATTGGGCCATAATTCAGTTTCAGCTATTAAAAGCATTTTTGGCTTAATTTTATGTATAAACTTGAGCATTAAAGGAAAAAAATCAAGAGGCAGAAGATAGGAAAATTTTGTAAGTTTTTTAGCGGCCTCTCTGCCAGCGGCGGTGGAAGAGGTTATGATAATGTCTGAACCAGGATTATTATTTTTTAGCTTATTTAAGAGCGTAAAAAGAGCTTTAACTTCTCCTACTGAAGCGGCATGAATCCATATAGGGTTTTTTAATTGGGGATATTTTAATAATGAAAACCGCTCTTTAATTTCTTTGTTTAATTTTTTTAAGAGCTTGCGGCGGGGGGAAAAATAGAAAAATGCCAAATAAAGAACCGCTATGAACGGGGTAATTAAATTATAGAGTAATAGGAGTATATAACCCATATAGCAAATCCAGTATTAATTGATAATTTCTTCAGCTTGAAGTGTTAGAGTATTTAAAATATTTTCAAGTTCTTTGGCTTTAACATCAAGATTGTCATCCGGTAATACAAAAAAAGGTTTGTTATAAACTAAGGCTGCACGGGAAAAAGGAAACGGCAATTGAAATTTATCCCAGGAATTAAAAGTTATTTTTTTTGATAAAGCGCTGCCAATGGGAATAATGGGCAGACCTGTTTTTTGAGCAAGAAATACTACTCCATTTTGAACCTTGTGTTTTGGTCCTTTTGGGCCATCGGGGGTTATCGCTATGGAAAAGCCTTTTTTGGCATAAACGATTAATTTTAATATAGACCGAGTCGCGCCTGAGCTTGTGGAACCTCGCACCGTTTTAAATCCCAAATTAGTCAGCATTCTTGCAAGATACTCTCCATCTTTACTTTTGCTCACCAAACCACAAATATTCATATCCTTATGATTATAAGTGGTTAGCACCAATTGGGAATGCCAGGCGGCAAAGATTCCTTTTTTTTCTAAATTTAGGTAATCCCTAACTAAGTCCCGGTTTTTTATAATGATTTTTGAGGTGTTTCCGGATAAGTTTATATAGAGGGTTCCAATGCCGGATAAAATTTTATGGCCGATGGAGTTTTTGTACAAATTTTTATTCATTTTTTCAGGGGAGATGATTTAGATGATTTTTTCTTGCTTTTTGGAAACCATCCGATTACAAATGCGGAGGTGAATCTGGGTTTAACTTCGCCTGATTCCTCCAGCATAACGCCTATTTTCTCAGATTGAAGCTCTTTGAGAGTTGAAAGTAGAAGTTCTTTGGAATTATTTTCTGCCGGTATTTCAAATGATTCATCTTTTTTTTCATCTGAATGCATGCCGGCTATTCTGTAAAAATAGGCTAAGTCGCCAAGTTCAAAACTTTCGAGTGCCGCTTCCTTGGCTATGAGATCTTTGATAAAGTTTATTCCGGTTTTCATAAATACGGCGCAGGCAGCTTGAATCAATTTGATTTCATTTTCATCTTCAATGGTTTTCAATTTTTCATCAAGGTTATTCCCTATTGTAAATATTCCGCAGGTATAAGCTGCCGCTTTAAGGGGCATTAATTTTTTTGAGTTGCTATGATTTGCTTCAAAATAATCGAAAACGGTGGCGGGCTCCAAAAGAGCGGCTAAGGAAGAAGTATATTCTTTAATTGCGT
>CAZHQC010000028.1:0-3029 GCA_964534135.1 uncultured Elusimicrobiaceae bacterium
TCTTCCACTTTTTCCCAGGTTCCCTGTTTCATATTAACATAGACAACACCTGCGTTTATGGGTTTCGCGCTTATAGGCCCAAATTTTGTTGGGTCTCTGAGGCAGTCATCTGTGGGGTTTGCCTCGCAATTTTTTCCTCCAACTGTAGCCAAATCATCAGCCGGAGTGAAAACTAAATTATGATTAAATACCGGAAGGAAAGGGGCGTTTAAGTCAAAGTCCCATTCACTTTCATCGGGAGCATAATTAAGTTTATCGGCAAAAATCATTTCTCTGACCACTACGGTTGATTGATCAAAAGAATATGTATTATCGAGATCCTCAAGTGTAAGTTGTATTTTACTGGCCGTATATTCTATCTCCATTACAAATGAGTCTGCGGTATCTCCAGCAGGACTTAGTCCTGAGGTTACAGCTGTTGTCGTAGTATTATATATCTTGCCATCAAGAGATGAAAAGACCACACCGGTTTTTTTAGCTAAACCATAAACAGTGCCTTCAAAAAATATAGATGTAATTGTTTCGGTTGTAAAAGGCTGGGAAACGCCTCCCGGAGTTCCCACGCTGGCATTGGGCGCTAATGCTAGAGTCCAGAAGTTAAGATCATCCATTATAACTCCGGCTGTTATTTTTGCCGTAGCGGTGATTGTGCCGCCTATATAAATGGGAGATACTTTAAAGTCAAGGTTTAATGTTAGAGACCCTCCTGTTAAATCAGCCTCTTCTGACCCATTTATGGGGGTTGGTGAAAAGTTTAAAGTACCGGCAGCTATGTTAATTCCAGGGTCTATTGTCATTATGGGAAAAACAACTTGAGAGGATGGAGCTGAAGTTCCTATGTTAAGTATATGGACAGTATTCCTAAAAACGCCACCCACTTCAGTTTCTTCATCTTTTATTATCGGCAGGCCGTCAATAACAGAAGTGCTTCTTTGTAAAAATATATCTACGCCTTCAATCATAATTGAAGGATCTTCAATATCGGCAGGTTGAGAGAAATAAATATCAGCATTAACCAATCTTCCCGAAACCTCTCTTGAAAGTTGAATATCTAAAGGAAATCCCAAATCTCCACCGCTAATGGTTGATGATGATAGGGTGCCGTCTATAGGTACTAAATCCAAATAACTCCCCTCTTCAATAATCGGAGCAGCTTTGAAATAACTTACGGGGAAATTTCCATAACCACCCAATAAGTTAACTCTTCCATCCGGTCTAAGAACCGCGCCATGACTGCTATTTCTGTAAGGCATTACATTGAAATCCGAACCTGAAAGAGGAACTCTGGCGCCACCCGGATCAAACATTTCAACACTGCCCAAAAAACCCAAATTCACTTGATTTTGATTTACTTTGGTGACTGGTTCATCTATGGAGAATTTATCATATTGGTCTGCCGCATTATAACCACCGGCTATCATTACATTTCCATTATTTAATACTGTTGCGGAATGGTGAGCTCTGCCTTCAGCCAAACTGTCTACGGGAGCCCAAACATTACTAACAGAATCATATATTTCATTGTCCGGTAAATAAATGAAACCTCCACTATAGTAGCGGCCACCGGAAACAAAAACTCTTCCCGATGAAAATAAATTTGCGGTATGGCCCATTCTGGCGCTATTCATGGATGTTACTGCTGAAAAATTGTCCGCCGAAGTATCAAATATTTCACAGGTGTCTGTTATGCCGTTAGCAGCAGTTGGGTCAGTGAGTCTTTGTCCACCACAGATAAGCACATTACCGGAATTTGTTCCCGTTGTTAAAAGTGTAGCGGTATGTCCCCCTCTCTCTTCTTGCATAGCTGTGGCAAGATTGGTCCACGCCTTAGTTATGGGGTTATACACTTCCGCATCATCAATGGGAATTCCGGTATTAAAACCTCCGGTTACAAGTATCCGGCCATCGGATAATAATGTGGCCGTATGCGATGACCTTGCCACATTCATGGGCGTTCCCCATCCCCAAGCCGCCGCTGTTGTAAAGTAAATTTCCACGGTATCGATAGTATTGACCGAATCTATTATTCCGCCGGTAACCATTAAGTCTCCATCGGCCATGAGCGTAGTCGTATTACTATGTCTTGCTGTTTGAATGGCTGAAAGCTGGATATTGCATAGAAAAAAAGCAATTCCAAAAAATAGTGAAATGGTTTTTAAAATATTCATAATCTTTTATTTAGTGTACAAATGTTTTGTTACAACTCTGTTAAATTTTTGTTTAGAAATCTCCTGTAGTTTTTAGTTGTTTCTCTACTATACAAACTCAACAAACACCAATACTAATTCCCCACGTCAATTATGGATTCTCCAATACTTGCTGTTGGTTTGGATGAATCAAGAACTTTTTGACCATCCACCACATAGTGAAATAAATAGGTTCCCGGCAGTATCCAGACATTGGCTTGCCAGAGGCCTTTTTTCTTTTTCATCTCTATGTTTTTCCATTTAGTGAAACTGCCCGTAACAAATACTGATTTTGCTTTTAAATTTTTGTACTTAAAAACGGTTTTAATCGCTTTAATTTTCTTTTGGGTTTTTTTAATTTTAGCTGAATCTTTTTTAGTTTCAATGACAGAAAGTTTAAGAGTTTTTTCTTTTTTTTCTTTAGGGGCTTTAGGCGGTGTATTTTCAGCTAAAAATTGACGAGCCTGGGTGCTAAGAGCAGTGGGCTTATCTTCTTTCTCTACTGGGATGGGAATGGGTGTGGGATGTGTTTCTTTAACTGAAGAGGCAAAGTGAGTATTAAGTCTTTCATAAATGATGTAGCCGGAGCCTGAAATAATGACGATAATTGCCAATATCATTATCAGCCAAAAAGATTTAGATTTTTTAATAGTCATTTTTTCTCCAATCGTTTAATCTGATTTTTTGTTTCTTGTTTTCTTCCTTTTTTTTAAGAGCGGGCGATGCAGGAAAATAAAGAATAATTCCCGAATGCCATTAAATCTTGTTCTTTGCTTCTCGTTTTCTTCCCTTTTTTTTAAGAGCGGGCGATGCAGGAAAATAAAGAATAATTCCCGAATGCCA
>CAZHQC010000028.1:3129-22098 GCA_964534135.1 uncultured Elusimicrobiaceae bacterium
AAGAGCGGGCGATGCAGGAAAATAAAGAATAATTCCCGAATGCCATTAAATCTTGCTCTTTGCTTCTTGTTTTCTTCCTTTTTTTTTAAGAGCGGGCGATGCAGGAAAATAAAGAATAATTCCCGAATGCCATTAAATCTTGTTCTTTGCTTCTCGTTTTCTTCCCTTTTTTTTAAGAGCGGGCGACGGGAATCGGACCCGCGTCTAAAGCTTGGGAAGCTTTCGTTCTGCCATTGAACTACACCCGCCTATGTTTTGCTTTCCCCTTCGCTAAAATTTAAAAGGGATAAGTTGGTGGAAAAGTCCGCCAATGTTATTAAAAATATAAATTCAATAATTCCTTGTTTCCAATGATATCATTATTATATATAAAGACGACATTCATTTCAATTCAAGATTAGCTTTAAATTTAGATTTTATTTGACAGGGGCAGTGAATTAGTCAAACTATTAATGTGAAGGGGCGCAAATTATTTGTCTTGAGAATTATTTTTTACCAGCAGAAGGAATTCTTCCCGCGCTCTATTGTCATTTAAAAAGGAACCTAACATAGAACTGGTAACCGCTTTTGCGGTTTTGTTTTTTACTCCTCGCATTGTCATGCATAAATGCTGAGCTTCTATAATAACACCAACGCCTTTTGGCTTAAGTTTCTCATAAAGGGTGTCAGCTATTTGCATGGTAAGTCGTTCTTGTATTTGCATTCTTTTGGAGAAAGCTTCCACGAGCCGGGGGATTTTTGAAAGGCCTATAATTTTGCCATCGGGAATATAGGCGACATGAACCGTTCCGAAAAAAGGCAGCATATGATGTTCGCATAAGGAATAAAAATTAATGTCTTTGACTATAACCATCTCTTTATAGGCCACATTAAAAAAGGCATTATTAAGAACTTTGTCCACATCGGTGCTATAGCCGGTGGTTATTTCTTTGAGAGCTTGCGACATTCTCTCAGGTGTTTTTTTTAAACCTTCTCTTTCAGGATTTTCGCCTATTTCTTTTAAAAGTTCGCGTGAAAGTTCAGTTATTTTATCACTCATACTTCTATTCTACAAAAAAATATTAAAAGTGGATAGAGTTCAGAATTCAATATATTGCCGGTTTTGTGAATAATAAAAAAACCTTCCTGAGAAACCGGAAGGTTTTTTGTATTCTTGCGCAATGTTTCAGTGACCCTTACCACCTGCTTAGGCAGCAAAGCTGCCTTTCATAAAAAACAAAGCCTTTTCAGGCAAGTAGGTGATAGGGTGAGATTATTTAGCTACTATAAAAAGCCATTTGCTTGTAGCATGTAATTTTTTTGAAGTGTATTTTAGGTTTTTTAAATTTTTTGCAAGTTTTTGAATGGTTTTTTGTTCTTTGATTATTTGAAGAAGACTTTTGCCTTTGATTTTTTTTGACTTTTTTGAATTGGGTGTGTCGCGTAAGATTGAGCTTTTAGATAAAGATTTTTTAATTATTTTTTGCGCCCGGTAGACTTTTATATCCATTTTTGTGGCATAGTTTAATATTGTTTTGGCATAGATGGCATTATTGCTGATAGGCTGTATTTTTATCAATTCTTCTTTTGTGAGAAGAGATATGCGTTCTAAATTTTTATTTATGATGTTTAGGGTTAAGTCTAATGAGGATATTTGAGTTAAGCCCAAATTCCTTCCTAAGTCTTTCATTTCGTAAAGAACATTATCCATATGTTCATTTTGTTTTATAAGTTCCTGAAGTATTTGTTTAAGTTTGGGTGTTTCGGTTTCTGTGAGGGTTTGTTTATTGTTTTTTAGGTTAAGTTTGTCCGCTTTTTTAGCATAGGATACTCCGAACATTAGAAAGAAAGTCAATGTAAAAGCTATAAATTTTTTGTATTCAAAAGATTTTATCAATTTCATTTTTTCCCCTCATTAATAGTTTAGAAGAAAAGAGGATTAAAAGCATGAGCTTATGGGTATCTTATTATTTATAAAAGGGCCTAATTAAAAATAGGTCCTTTGGGTAATTTGGCAGGTAAAATATTGTTTGGAAGATATTATTTGATATGTTTCTTTTGTTTAGTCAGATAGTTTAAAGCGTCTTTTCTGGTTTTTATTTTCCCCTCAAAATGCAACATGGAGATATTGTTTAAAATTCTGCCGATATGAGGCCCCGCTTTAGTTTTCAGCGCTTTTATTATATCTTTTCCGTCTATGAGTTTGCTTTTTTTTAGTTTGAGAGTTTTTTTAATATACGTTGAAAAGAGAAGATTGACCACTTGAAGAAAGCGCAGTGTTTTTATTATGCCTGTTTTTGGCAGTCCTTTAGGGCTTATGAAGAATGGCTTTTCTTTTATTTTTTTTAATATTGAAGTTACTTGAGATAAGGATATATAACTTGAATGATCGGCCCAGCAAAGAATAAGCAGATAAAATGAAGAATCACCCATATCTCTAAAAAATCTAAAAATAGCGCGGTCGGTGATATTATTATTTGAAGCCAAATTACCAACTCTCAAATGATGGGCGATGGTGTTATAAGCAAGCTTTATATGATTATTTGAAAACCGCAAATCTTTCATTATTCTTTCACTCATTATGGCGCCATATTCTTCATGGCCAAAAAATCTTAAGCGGCCTTTTACAAAAGCCGCTTTGGGCGGTTTTGCCACATCATGCAAAATAGCTATCAGTTTTAAAATTTCCTTCTCTTTGGAGAAATCGGGAGCTTCTTTGTAATGCGGAAGAATAACCTTGGCTTTTTCAAAGAAATATTCCATGCGTTCAAGAACTCGAAAAGTATGTTTTAAAACTCCTCCTTTTCCATAATATTCTTCCGCGCATTTAATTTGCGCCTGTAAATCGGGAAATATTGTCAGCAATAGGCCATATTTAAAAAGATCTTTGAGATAAGGCAATGAATGGGGATTTTTCAAAATAAGCATGAGTTCATCATGTATTCTTTCCGAGGATGATTTAAGTATTGTCGGCGACTGCTTTTTTATTTCAATTAATGATTTTCTATCTATCTTGAAATCCAATTGAGAGGAGATCCTAAACGCCCGCAGCATTCTTAAGGGGTCATTTTTAATGGCTTTTTCGGGATTTGAAAATATTATTTTTTTGTTTTTTAAGTCTTTTATGCCCTCAGTGGGGTCTATGATTTTTTTTAATTTAAGTTTTTTAATTTTTAAAATTGTCGCGCCTTTATCTTTTTTAGGTTTGGAAATGTTAAAAGATAAATTTTTAACTTCCGTTAAAGGATAGGCCATGGAGTTTATTGTTAAATCTCTGGCTTTTAAATCCGCGATAATAGTTTTTCCTTTTATGGCGGAGATATCTATTTGAAGAATAAAGGGTTCTTTTAAAATCATTCTGTAAGTTTTTTCCTTTTTATCCAAAGGAAAAAACGAGAGTGATTTCTTTTTCGCTATAAGTTTGAGTTTTTTTTCAAGGTTGGCGGTATTTGGAACGGCAAGATCTATATCGGTTAAAGGTCTGTTCAATAATATATCGCGCAATGCTCCACCGACAATATAGGTTTCTTTTCCGAAAATAGTGAGAAAAAGCTTTAATATTTGTTTCATGAGATTTTATTCGCGCCTTATTTAAAGAGCTTTAGCTCTTTTTTTAAGCTCCATTTCCAGTAAAACTCTTTTTAATGTTTTTTGGAGAGTGTTTTTTGGCAGATTTTCAATTATTTCAATTTCGCGCGGTCTTTTGTATATATCAAGATGTTCCTTTATATAATGCCGGACTTCGGCTATTTCAAGAGACGTATTTTTTTTTGGAACGCAAAAGCATTTCATAGTTTCACTGTCATTGTCTTGAGGTATGCCGATTATCGCGCTTTCCTGTATTTTTGGATGATTATTCAAAACTTGTTCTATTTGAGCCGGGAAAATTTTCAAGCCTTTTACTATTACCATGTCTTTTTTTCTATCTTTTATAAATAGAAAGCCGTCATCATCAATTACGCCGATATCTCCCGTTTTAAGCCAGCCATTGTCGGTAAAAAGTTCTTTAGTCGCCATGGCATTTTCATGATAGCCTGAAGTAACGCTGGGACCTTGCACGCAGATTTCTCCTTCTTCCCCCGTTCTTAAATACCGGTTATTATCATCAATTATTTTTATTTTCAAACCGGGCAGCGGTCTGCCGACAGAACCATGCCTTTTCCTTTGGGGATGGTTTATGGTTATCACCGGGCTTGTTTCTGTTAAGCCATAACCTTCAAGGAGCGGCGCCTTAAAAACTTTTTCAAAATTTTTTTTCATGGTATGGCCCAAAGGCGCGGCGCCTGAAATACATAATCTAACCTTTCTAAAAGCCCAATATTTTAGAAAATACTTTTTTGCGCCTTTTGCTTCTTTTGCCAATATGCCATAAATTTGAGGCACGCTTACCATTATACTTACTCCCTCTTTCCCCATTCTTTTAAGCCAGGTCTTAGGTGGAGATATATTTTTTATTATAAGGATTTTTGCCCCCACATAGAGTGGCAGTATTATGTTTGAGGTCCAAGCTAAGGTATGAAACATTGGCAATAGGCACATAAAAACATCTTTTTTTGTGGGTTGCATTACTTCTACTGAGGCCTTGGCATTAAAAAGAAGATTGCGATGAGTTAAAACAACTCCTTTGGGATTGCCGGTAGTTCCCGATGTATATAATATTGATGTTATGTCATTTTCATCAGCTTGTGCTTCCTGAGTTTCCGGATGATAGTGAGCATGCTTTAAACTTTTCCAAAAATCTATCACGCCGTCAGCGCCGCAATAATTAGTGGAGATGATGGATTTTAAATTTTTTAATTTATTCGGTAGTTTTATATAGTTTTTTACAAAATTTTTTTCTGTTACAACACCCTTCGCGCCGCAATTTTCAAGGATATACAGCAGTTCGTGCTCTTTTGAGATCATGAAGTTTATGGGCACGCTTATGGCGCCTAATTTTGAAAGAGCGAAATGAGCGATTACAAATTCAATGGAATTTTTTAGAGCTATCGCGAATTTATCATTTTTTCTAATTCCCATTTGCCAAAACATATCGGCGGCTCTATCTATTGAATAGAGGAGCTCGTGAAAACTGAATTTTTTATCCAAAGTTATGAATGCGATATTTTCAGGGTTTCTTAAAGCATTTTTGGCGACTAAAGAATAAAGGTCTTTGGGTTCATTATGCATAGCTTCCTATTCTACTTTTATTTCTTTTCTATCACAATCCATTCGTCGGTAAATTTTGCCATTTCCTGAACAAAGGTTTTGTATTTGGGATAGTTTTTTGCGGAAATTTTAATCTCATTTCGCGTGGATTCTTCAGTTAATTCTATTTTTTCTTTAACTGACGCATATGCGGCAGTGTATTTTTGTCCAACCGCTTCAATGATTTTATTTTTTGGCGCGTAATAAAGTTTGAATTTCTTTGGCAGTGAAATAGTCGCTTTAAGAAATGTTTTATTTTTAGTTTGCCAATACATAGGCAATTGTCTTTCGGTTTGCCCCACCGACCAGGCAGAGCGTTTTATATTAGGCACTTTGAATAATAGGTATTTATCACCGGCTTTAAGCGCGTAATTTTTTATATCATAGGCCACATTAATTTCAATATCTTTTGAAAGGTCACTAAGATTTTTTATCTCATAATTTTTAAGTCTGGCATTAGGATGAATGCCGTGAACAAATTTTTCAAAAAACTTATCAATCTCAGCTTTTTTTGAGGTTTTAAAATCTCTCCAGCTCACCTGATCATTCCCCGTAGGATTTAAAGCCAATTGTGCTTTGAGATTGCCGTTTTTATCAAGTTCAATGGTGTTTACTGCATGAGTCATTTCCATGGCAGGAGTTGATAGAGGATTTTTAAAAATAATGGGATCGGTTTTTTTGCCCAAGATTTTGAACCCCTCTGTTCCTTGGAATCCATCTGGAATTTGATTATAACGGCGATTGTCATTGAGAGGGCATAAAATAATATTTTTGTTCTCAGTGTTCAATGTAACCGCCGCCGTATTAAATTGTTTTATATTTTGTAAATCTTCAATAAAAGGAGCGCCATATTTTGAACTTAAATAGACAAACCCCGGTTTAAGTTTTGCTTCAATAAGCATGGCATATAAAAGAAAAGGTTTGTCCAGCGTATTGCCCAGCTTAAGATTGAAAATTTTGTCTGTTGAAGTCGGAATAAAACTATAAGAATTCATTTCCACCGCTTGATATTGTATTTCTTTATTTACCCAATTAAAGAGGGCTTCAGCTTTTTGAATATCATTCATGGCGGGTTTGATGATTTCTTTTACTTTCGCTTTTATCTCATCAGTCATTACAATGCTTTTTTTTAATAGAGGCGCAAAGTCTTTTTTAATTTGAGGCCAAGTGTTTTCCAATGAAAGTTTTACATTGGGAGCATAATGCATAAAGGGAGGTATTGTGTTTTCGTTTCTAAATGCCGGAATATTCTTTACTTCCCATGTATAGGTGTTTATTCCGTTTTTTGTCTTTTTTGAAAATAACCGGTTTTTCGGCATATTTACTTCTTCGTATTTTAGTTTAAGATTTTCCGGGATTTCAATTTGAAGTTTTATTTGTTTCACGGGTTCATAATAGCGGAAAACAACGGTTTTCTGAAATGGAAAAAGCGGGTTATATTTGGGGGTTTGCACATTATATTTGAAATTGATAATGGAGCCGACTTTGATATTGGGCACTGAAAATTTCAAGCTTTTCATCTTGTCATAAAATGGATAAAAAGGATTCTCGGAACCTTTTTGAACTGAGACATCATTGAGATAGACCGTTTTTCCTTTTGTAATTGAAAGAGCATATTCAATTTCGCCGTTTTGTTCATCGGGGAAGTAAGTGAACTTTGCTCGTCCCGCGGGGCTTTTGCCTCGTTCTTTCAGTATATACCGTATATTATGGTGAGAAACTGTATAACTTTTATCTTTCGCGAACTTTATTTTGGTTTCTTTAAACCATGAAACATATCCCGCGTTTGGATATTCTCGCGCGGTGGGCGGATTTGTAATTAAATCCTTTAGTTCTATGTTTTCAGCCGCGGCGGCATCATCGGCCGGGCGATATTCTTTAACCAACTGTATTTTGAGAATTTCATTGCGTTTATAGACTTGAGTTTTTTCTTTAATCTGTATCCAGACTTTCTTAGCGTCGAGTTTTGTTATTTTTCCTACAATTTCTTCTCCTTTATTTAAATATATTATATCCGCGTTTGCAGGAACGGAAAGAGAGGCTAAGCTTAGTAAGAGTAGTAAAATTTTCATATTTATATCTCCATAAAATTTATATTTTATTAATGGTTTTTTTATTTCTTTTCCCTGAAAAATATTCTATTTTTTGTGTAATTCACCATTTTTTCCGAGAACGATTTATAAGCGGCATAATCTTTGACGCTTACAAAACGGGATATTTGTTCCCGCGTAATTTCGCAGATAATTTTATTTTCTCCTGATTTTTCGAAATGAGCGTTAAATGCCGCATGTTTGTTTTTAAGTTTAATGTTTTTAGGCATGGATACAATTTCATAATTTGGCGGAAAATTTATTTCATAGTGATAATATTTTCCCATGGAAATTGAGTACTGAATGGGATATTTTCTTTTTGCCAAAGCAACTTCATTTATTGTTTGGGCAGGCATTTCAAAAGACGGAATTTTTAAGACAATAATATCACTTGCTTTTATTGTGTAATCCTTCACATTATATTTTATCGCCATGGAAAAAGGTTTTTCAATGACTTCAGTGTTATTAACTTCATAGTCGATAAGTTCCGCTGATGGCGAAACGCTTTTTATCATTCTTTGAAACACTCTTCTTCTATCTTCTTTTTTAACACTGCGATAATAGCTTTTTAGCTGAGCTTCTCTTGTGCCGGTATAAGACATCCTTTCGGTTATTATCGCATCGCCATTGGGTTGTATATCGACTTTATAATTATAAAAACTACCATTGTCTTTGGAATTGGGAAGGTCAATATAATCAATACTTCTATCAAAGATATTTAAGGCTTTCATACCATAATCAAAAGAAGCCATTGCCGGGAATCTGAAATCGGAATTTGTGGAATCGAGAAAAACTTTTTTTCCATTTAATTTAACTACGCTTATGGCATGATTAAAACCTATTGCCGCTACTGAAAAATCCACTTTTTTGCTTGTATTTGTCATAACAAGCACAGGTGAACTTTCAATGCCGGCCACCTTTAACATTGCGGTAAATAAAACGGCCTTATCAACACAACAGCCCCAGCGGCGTTTCCATGTTAAATTCGCGTCAAAGCCGCCCATTCCCGAAGCTATGCCGAGTTTAACTGCGATATAGCGAATTTCTTTTTGGACATAATGATAAATTTTAGCGGTTTTTTCTTCATTATTTTTACAGTCTTTTATCAGATTGAGAGTGAAAGCTTTGAGTTTTTTATTGGCATTAACTCTGGCTTGATATAGTTTATTTGTCCAATCAAAAATTTCATCCCAAGTTTTAAATAAAGAGGCTTTTATACGGGGCGCTATATCTGAATGCGGAGGCATCATGGGTTCTCCGATTAAAGCCGGAACATTTTTTAATTCCCATTGATAGCTTGTAGTTTCCTTATTTTTTGTTATTTTTGGTTTTCTGGATTTTGAGAACTTCCCGTTAAAATTAATAGCCTTATAATGAAGCTCTCTTTCTTTCGGGACGGTAATTTTTATTTTTGAATAGCTGACGGGAGAACTGGTTTGAAAATTCCATGTTGGAAAAAAGAAGTCTTTTTCATAAGGGTTATATGTTTCTTTTTCAATGGTATAGTCTATGATGCATCCAACCTGAACATTAGGCAGAGTATAAATCATATATTCTCCGCCACTGCTAAAAAATTTTTCTTTTGCTTGCGGTTTGGTGCGCTTGATTTTTGAAGTGTCTAAAAGATATATTTTTCCATCTGGGGTATAAACGGAGGCTTTAAGAAACTTTGTTCTGCTGCGGCCTTCGGATTCATAGCCCACTACTTGTCCCCAGCTCTTTTTAAGGTCTTCTTTTAATATTATCCCCGCGTACCGTGAAACTATTATTCTCGTTCCATCTTTTCTGTAAATATAGTCTCCCTCGTCCACCAAAACAATTCCATTTGTTCCGGGGTATCTTTTTTTTAGTTTTTCCGCTTCTTTAAATAATCGGGTCGCTTCTTTTTTATCTTCAGGACTAGCTTCAATATCCTCTGCTTTAACCAAATTTTGTTTTATTTCTTTTTTGGCAAATTGTATCATGCCGGCATCTTGACGGGATATTTTTTTGCCATTATCGAAAGTGATGGTTTTTTTATCCATCGAGGTTATGTTTTCTTTAATATCTTTCCCCGATCTAAGATTTATTATTTCGCAAAAACCGCTTGCCGTTAAAGAGATGGCTAATAAGAAAGCTAAAATGTTTTTCATTTTTTCTCCTTGGGTATCATTTAATTATTAGAGTTTAGCATTAAAAGAGTTTGAAATTTAGTGGTTTAATAGAGAACAAGAAACAATGAGATAGATATATTTCTTGTTGTTTTACTCCCTTATTCTCCGGGTTTTTACTGTTGTCTGGGGTCTAAAATATCTCTAAAGGCGTCGCCAATTAGATTCCAGCTTAAAACAAATAAAAATATAGCGGCGCCGGGAATAAGAAGCGTATGCCAATAAGCGAATGGGTTGCCGCTTGTTCCGAGTATCCAATTTCTGGACATGGCTATGAGTTGTCCCCAGTCCGCATAACCTGCCGGCGAGCCAAGGCCCAAAAAGCTTAAAGCCGCGGCGGTAAGCACAATGCTGCCTATATCCAAGCTAGCTACGATTATAACCGGATATATTGAATTGGGCAGAATATGTTTGATGAAAACCCAAAAATCTCCCGCGCCCATGGTTTTTGAAGCGGCGACAAAATCAAGATTCTTAACCGTTAGTACGTCGCCTCTTAAAAGCCTGGCATAACCAGGCCATGAAACAGCGGCAATCGCTATTATGACTTTTTCTATACCCGGGCCGAGCATGGCCACAATAACCACTGCCAAAACGATGCCCGGAAAGGATAATATTATATCGGTAAAGCGCATCGTTACTTCGTCAACCCAACCACCGTAAAATCCTGATAATCCTCCCATTATTATGCCAAGTAATAATGAAACAAAAACTACCGTTACCCCTATTTTAAATGCTGTTCTGGTGCCCCAAACTATGCCGTAAAATAAATCATATTGTTGTTCGGCGGTGCCGAATATATGCTCTTTTGTGGGAGCGAGGGGTTCAGGAGAATAGCCCGATTGCGGAATAAGATAGGAATCCGATACGGAAGTTGGCGGAGATATAATGGGCGCAAAAATAGCGATAAAAATAAAAGACAATAAAAGGCTTACGCCTATAATGGAAGTTTTATTTTTCTTAAATCTTTTGAAAGTTCTCGATTTTTTTAAGTTTTCAAAATTCATAGTTTAGTTCAAATTTCTTGTTGTTACTTTTTTCCATATCTGATTCGAGGATCCACTACCGCATATAAAACATCTGAAATTGTATTTCCTACGACGAAAAGCGCAGCCGTCATTAAGGAGAATCCCATTACTCCGGCTAAATCAAGTTGTTGCGCGGCTTTAACTCCCCAGCGTCCAATGCCGGGAAAATCAAAAACGGTTTCGGTTATAACTACGCCGCTGAGAAGCCGTATAAATTGTAGGCTTATGAGGGTGATTACCGGAATAAGGGCGTTTCTCTTGGCATGTTTATTGATAATATAATTTTCTTTCAGACCTTTGGATTTGGCTGTCCTGACATAGTCTTTGTTTAATTCCTCAAGCATGGATGTTCTTGTAATTCTAATTAAGAGCGCTACGCTGCCAAAACATAAAACCGAAGCAGGTAAAACCAAATGTTTTAAGGCATCTAAGAATACGCCAAATTCCCCATTCAGAAGGGAATCAAGGGTAAGTATGCCTGTAAATTGTGAGAAGTCTCCGGCATTAATAAGCATATCTGTGCTAAAAGAATATCTGCCCGGCGGAAAGATGCCCAGCCAGCCATAGAAAATCATTAACATCAGAAGTCCAAAGACAAATGTTGGCAGAGAATATCCCGTAATAGCGGCAAAACGCGTAAAGTGGTCTGTGAACTTGTCACGTCTGACAGCAGAAATTGTCCCCGCCCATAAACCTATAAAGAAAATCGGTATTATCGCAAAAACAGTTAATTCAAGAGTGGCGGGCAGACAGGTTTTTATGGCTTCTTTGACTGTCATATTTGCGCTTTGAGAATAACCAAGTTCACCCCTTGCAACTTTTTTCAGCCACATAAAGTATTGGGTTATCAGCGGAGCATCAAGTTTATGCGTTTTTATTATTTCTTTCAAGGTATCGGGAGTAAGTTCTTTTTGGCTTTGAACATAAAGTGAGGCCCGCATTTCAGGCGGCAAGATATTGGTCAGAGAAAATAAAAGAAAAGTAACGCCTAAAGCGACTATGGGCAGCATTAAAATTCTTTTAGTTAAAAAAGTAGTCATGAATTTACAGTTTGCTTATTACCTTTAATGTTAAAGTCGCCGCATTAAAAAATTCTTTAAGCAAAAGATATTCTTTAACGCTATGCACTTCTTTCATGCCCGTAGGGATGATGGGAGTTTTTATTTTATGTTTATAAAAGACATTGGCGTCAGTTCCGCCGCCCGATGCTATGGGTTTCATTTTCATACCCATTTCCTTCATACTCAAAGAGATTAATTTTAATACGGTGTCAGACGGTTTAATCTGTAAGTTGTGAAATTCTCGATGCGCTTTAAATTTAAATTTTGCTTTGGCTTTTTTTGCCGCTTTTTCTATCGCCTTGCGCATATGTTCCGTCTGCCGCTCAAGTTTATCCAGTTTATGGCTTCTGGCTTCTCCCGTCATTTTTACCAGCGGTGTTATGACATTTGTGGCATTCCCACCGTTTATCATTCCAATATTTGCCGTTGTTTCAAAATCTATTTTGCCAAGTTTCATTTTGCTTATTGCGTCCGCCGCGATTCTTATGGCGGATATTCCGCTTTCAGGCGCCACTCCCGCGTGGGAGGCTTTACCATATATTTCAATTTCAATTCTATCTGCGGCAGGGGCATTGGCGGTAACTTCATTTAAAGCTTTTTCACTATCAAAAATCATTCCGTAGTGGGCTTTAAGTTTGGAATAATCCAAAAATTTAGCGCCCAATAAACCAACTTCCTCGCTTACGGTAAGCACTACTTCAATTGGCGGATAAGGCAGTTTATTCTCTTTTAAAACTTGAATTATTTCCAGTATAATCGCTATGCCGCTTTTACAATCAGCGCCCAATATTGTTGTTTCGTCGGAGGCGATTCTGTTTGATTTTAATATCGGCTTTATATTTTCACCCGGCCCAACAGTGTCCATATGCGCCGATAGCACAAAAGGTTTCCCCTTTTTTGTTCCCTTGAATTTGGCAATAAGATTGCCCGTGTTTCCTTTTGTTTTCTTTCCCGCATTATCAAATGAAACCTTTGCGCCCATACCTTTGAGAATTTTTTCAAGATAGCGCGCGACATTTTTTTCTTTGCCGGACAAAGAATTTATTTTTACAAGCTCCATAAAATTTTTTATCATTCTTTTTTTGTTGATTTTCATTCGGGCCTCCGTCATGATAAAACCTTATTGCGCGAAGAAAGAGCGCATTTAACATAGTGGTCTTTTTTTACTTCGTTTAAATTATTTTCATTTACGCAATACTTTTGATCATATGAGGGACAACGCTGAGAAAAAGCGCAGGTCGGCGATAAATTAGAATCATTCTGGACAATTTGAATATCCGCATTTTTATTTTCAGGGTTCGCATCCGGAATGGAATTAAGCAGTAATTGGGTATAAGGGTGTATGGGGTTTTTGAAAAGTTCTTTTGTCGGCGCAAGCTCCACTACCGAGGCTTTATTCATTACGGCGATGGTATCTGATATATGGCAGACAGCGGACAAATCATGGGATATGAATATATAACTGACTCGCATTTCATCCTTGATTTTTTTAAGAAGATTTAAAATTTGCGCCTGTATGGAAATATCAAGACTTGATATGGGTTCATCGGCTATTATTACTTTTGGTTTTAAGGCCAGAGCTCTTGCAATAGCTATTCTCTGTCTTTGTCCGCCTGAAAATTCATGAGGATATTTTTTTAAACAATTTTGAGACAAGCCTACCGAATTAAGTAGAGAATTAAGAGTTTTGATTTGCTCTTGTGCGGCAAAATTATTAATTTGAAGAGGCTCTAAAATAATATTTTCCACATTCATTCGGGGATTTAAACTTGAATAAGGATCTTGAAATATCACTTGTGTTTGGCGCCTAAGCTCTTTAAGTTCTTTCCCTTTGGCAAGGGACATATTTTTTCCGTCAATAAGGATTTCTCCGGAATCGGGCTTTTCAATATCCAAAATAAGTTTGGCTAAGGTGGTTTTTCCCGAGCCTGATTCTCCCACTATGCCGAGGGTTTGGTTTTCTTCAAGGGATAGTGATACATTATCAACAGCGGTAAAATAATTCTGCTTAGAAAATAAATTATTTTTTCTCAACGCGAATTTTTTTGACACATTTTTTATTTCAAGAATTTTTTTCATATAACTCAGCTTTCTGCTTTCTTCTCTCTATTTTCATTTCTCCAGCATCGAGAACCGTGTTCATTATTTATTTTAAATTCAGGCGGCAGGGATGTTTTACACTTTTCCATAACTTGCGAGCATCTTGGATGAAAAGGGCAACCTTCAATTTTATCGTCAAAATTTGGCGGGTTGCCGTCTATTGTTTGCAATATATTCTGGCCTTGTTTTATTTTAGGCAAGGAATCCAGCAAGGCTTTTGTATAGGGGTGAGCCGGATTTTTTAATAATTGTTTAACAGGCGCTCTTTCCATTATTCTGCCCGCATAAAAGACAAGCGCGAAATCCGCATATTGCGCTACGATGCCTAAATTATGGGTTATCAGTATCATCGACATTTTTCTTTCATCGCGCAGTTTTGCCATAAGTTTGAGTATTTGAGCTTGGATGGTAACATCCAAAGCGGTAGTCGGTTCATCCGCTATTACAATATCGGGATAACAAGAAAGCGCGATAGCTATCATTACTCTTTGCCTCATGCCGCCGGAGAAATTATGAGGATAATCTTTAAGGCGTTCTTTCGCGTTTGAAATTCCGACTTTTTCAAGAAGCCCCGCACTTTGGTCCAAAGCCTCTTTTTTAGAAATTTTCTTATGCGCCATTATTGTTTCTGAAATTTGTTTACCTATGGTTAAGACGGGGTTTAGGGATGTCATAGGTTCTTGAAAGACCATAGATATTTTTGCGCCTCTAATTTTTCTTAATTCATTTTCGTTCAACTTTCTCAGATTTTTGTCATTATAAAGTATGTCACCTGTTTTTATGGAAATTGTATTTGGCAGTAATTTCACCAAAGCTAAAGCGCTTAAAGTTTTTCCCGAGCCTGATTCTCCCACTATGGCCAGTGTTTGAGAAGGATAGAGTTTATAATTTATGTCTTGGAGTATCTTAATCTCTTTATCGTCGGATTTTACATTGATTGAAAGATTTTTGACTTCAAGCAAAGGTTTCATAAAATAGCTCGACAGTGTGACAGCGCGGTAGCTTGACAGTCAATGGGTGTTTTAAATTTTAGTTTTTTTGTCTTCATATTTGTTAATTGCTCTCTGTTTACTGCTCACTGCTATCTAACATTATTGTTACCGGTCCGTCATTTATTATATTAACCACCATTTCAGCGGCAAATATTCCTGTTTTTACCGGTATGTTTTTTTTTCTTAAAGAGTCATTAAAATATTTATACAGTTTATCGGCTATGGCCGGTTTTGCCGCTTCGGTAAAATCCGGTCTTCTTCCTTTGCGTGTATTACCATAAAGTGTAAATTGACTAATAACCAAAGCTTCCCCTTTGATATCCAATAAAGAATGATCGAATTTTCCGTCACTATTTGAAAAGATTCTTAAATTAGCTGTTTTTTCAGATAGATAATCCGCGTCCGTTTCCGTGTCTCCTTCTCCCACACCCAAGAAGATTACATAACCTTTATTTATGGCGCCATTTACTTTATTATCTATGCTTACACTGGCCTTTTGGACTCTTTGAATGAGAACTTTCATCCTACCACCTCCTTGTCATGCGTAGCAGGACTTCTGTGTTTTTGTAAATCGCCTTTTCGGCGATAAGGGGGTGGTAGGGTCATAGCCTTATTATAGACAAAAACAAGAATTTATCAAATAGCTTTCCTTCGCCTCCCCCTTCGCTCATTCTACGCTAAAGCTACGAATGACACGTAAAGCTTCCTTCTACGCTGACAAGCTTCCCCCTTCGCTAACAAGCTTCGGAGGGACAAGTCGGAAGGACAAGTCGGAGGGACAAGAAGACTACTTCTTCACTAAAATTACGAAGCACAAGTACGGAAGGGCAAGCAAATAGGTGTGGCAGAAATTAAGACTCTAAACCCTTCCAGTTTTTTGATTCTATGCAATTAACGCTTTAGGTATATTTTTGCTAATATTTAAGTACTATATTTTATTATACATTGGCGGAGGTGTTAAAATGGTAACCGGACTTTTATTGGTAAAGCTTACATCTGGAAAAGAAAAACAGGCCTTAAGCAAACTAAAAGCGCTTAAAAGTGTAGTTCATATGTCAGCTGTTTTTGGAAGATGGGATTTGGTATTGGATATGGAAGCTGATGATTTGCCGCAACTTTCAAATATAATTGTTCAGGAAATACGCCCTATTCCCGGCGTGCTTTCAACTGAGACTCTTGTTACAACCACGATATAATAGCAGCGCTGCAGCGCGACAGTAGAGGCAGAGCCCCTGTGCCTGCCTGAAAAATGCGTAATTATATGAAAATGGACAACCACAGGGGGTTGCCCCTACTTTATGAAATTTTTAATTATCATTTTATTTCTTTATTTTTTTATGCCACTTGGCGTTTACGCGCAGGTGTCTTTAGGCGCTCAGATTGCGCCGCAAGGTCGTGCCGGCGAAAAAAAAGAAAAAAATATAATAAGTTTTGTGGATGCTTTTACGGATACTTTTATTGTTGAATTTACTTCCGCAACTGTTAGTGAAGTTTTTAAATCCACCGAAGCTGAAAAAGAGATTAAAAGATATATTCACAAGGGTTTTTATAGACAGGAAATGATAATGTTGTTTTTTATGGCGCAGGAATCTTCTTCCACTTTTAAGAGTTTTGCGGGCGATATAGAGAAAGGTAAGACACTGGAATATGTCGCTGCTAAAAATAAAGTCAATCTTATAGAAATTTTCAAAAAATCTGAAAAAACAAAAAAGGCGATAGAAGCCAAAATGCCGTTTTATATTTCCCCCGGCACGGTAAAATCGAAAACATCTAATGAGAAAAAAAAAGAAAACCAGAAGAAATAAAATCATATTCCTTATAGCTGCGCATTTACTGGCTTTTCTTTTATTTGGCGTATATAAATATAATTCAGGCCTTCCTAAAATATTTATTATTTTGCCCAATAGCCAGAAGATGGCTGTTGAAGTGGCATCTAATGAAAAAGAGCGTGAAAAAGGACTTATGTTTAGAAAAAATTTAAAGCAAAACGAGGGAATGCTTTTTGTTTTTGAGGATAATTCTCAAAAACATTTTTGGATGAAAAATACTTTAATTGATTTGGATATAATCTTTGTAAATGAGGATTTTACGATAAACAAAATATTTAAGAATGTCAAGAAATCTTCTCCCGATGCGAAATATTTTGAAATAGAGAAAGTTAGCGCTAAGGGAAAATATATTCTTGAGTTTGTGGCGGGTTCAGCTAAGAAACATTGTCTAAGGCCCGGCCTCAAAATAGAAAACCTTTATCATGAGGGCTTAAAATAAAGTTATTTTTTTTGTATATTGATAGTATATAAGGGATTGTTGATATGGGTATTTGGAAAAACGCTTTTAAGCTTCCTAAAAATAAAGTAGTAAGCGCGGCTGAGAAAGAGTTATTGCTTAATCTTGCTGATAAAGTAAAGAAAAGAGGCATGAGTGATATAATACTTCTCTCCATAGAGAGCTCCAGACCCATTCATAATTTGGGAGCGCAGTCTTTAATTTTTTTAATGCCGTTTATAACAATGATTTTTAAAAAAGCCAAGGCGGAAAGATTTGTTAAAATTCTTGAAAATTCGGACGCTGTTACTTTTTTTGTAGAACAACTTTCAGATGATTTTGTAGATTCATCCAAAGAGAAAAAGGGAGATAAAGAATAATGGAAAATAAAGACCTTAATGTTATCATAGCTACCGATTGCGGCAGCACTACCACTAAAGCGATTTTAATAGAAAAAAAGGGCGACACTTATAGACAGACTTTTCGTGGAGAAGCCCCCACTACGGTGGAATCTCCCTTTGAGGATGTGACAAAAGGTGTTTTGAACGCCATTACCGAAGTTGAAGAATTATCCGGCAGAAAGTTACTGGACGGAGAAAAAATAATATTGCCCAGTGATGGAAATAAAGGCGCGGATGTTTATGTTTCCACAAGCAGCGCCGGCGGCGGTTTGCAAATGATGGTGGCAGGCGCAGTTAAGGCCATGACAGGTGAAAGCGCTCAAAGATGCGCTTTAGGCGCGGGTGCCATAGTTATGGATGTTTTAGCGTCTAATGACGGTAGAGCCGATTATGAGAAGATTGAAAGAATCAGACAATTGCGTCCCGATATGATATTGCTTTCCGGCGGCACAGATGGCGGCACCGTTACTCATGTGGTGGAACTTGGCCAATTTATTAAAGCGGCGGACCCAAAGCCCAGACTTGGAGCTTCCTATAAGCTTCCCATTATATATGCTGGTAATATTAAAGCTCGGCCTCAAATAAAAGATCTTTTAGGCGACAATATGGCGCTTATTATTGCAGAAAATATTCGTCCCACTCTTGAAAATGAAAATTTAATGCCCGCTCGCCATAAAATTCACGATATATTTCTCGAACACGTTATGCAACAGGCGCCCGGTTATCCCAAATTAATGGATATGGTTAGCGCGCCTATTATGCCCACGCCTGCGGCTGTCGGAACAATGACTCAGAAATTTGCCAAGGCCAATGACTATAATGTTCTGGCCGTTGATATAGGCGGAGCCACTACGGACGTTTTTTCTGTATTTTCCGAAGTTTTTAATAGGACTGTCAGCGCTAATTTAGGCATGAGCTATTCGATTTCAAATGTTATGGCGGAAGCGGGCCTGGCAAATATCCTCCGTTGGCTTCCTTTTGACATAGATGAGCAGGACTTAAGGAATAGATTAAAAAATAAAATGGTAAGACCGACGACAATTCCTCAAACGGTTGAAAGTCTTCAAGTAGAGCATTCGGTGGCAAGAGAAGCCTTAAGGCTTGCTTTTGATCAGCATAAGGCTTTGGCTGTCGGCCTTAAAGGCGTTCAGCAGGAACGTTCTATTTCCGATGCTTTTGAGCAGGCTGAAAGCGGGCAAACATTGATAAACCTGATGAGTTTGGATTACATAATAGGTTCCGGCGGTATCTTGGCTCATTCACCCCGAAGAACGCAGTCCATGCTTTTGATGATGGATGCCTATCAGCCTGAAGGTATTACCGCTATTGCCGTGGATTCAATTTTTATGATGCCTCATCTCGGTGTTCTTTCTCAGATAAATGAGAAGGCGGCCTTGGATGTGTTTTATAAAGATTGTTTGGTTAGAATAGGAACATGCGTTGCTCCAAAAGGGATTGCCAAAGAAAATGAGAATATAATGGAATGGGATATGGTTGAAGAAGATGGCAAGAAACATTCCGGTGTTTTGCGTTATGGCGAAATAATCAAAATTCCAATGGAAGGAAACGCTAAAATAACGGCAAAACCGGCAAAAGGTTTTGATTTGGGCGAGGGAACGGGAAATAAAGTTTCAAAAAAGGTTGAAGGCGGAACTGTGGGTATTGTTTTAGACGGAAGAGGTAGACCTTTGAACTTGCCCAAGACTCACGCAAAAC